>CALGLR010000009.1 GCA_937959395.1 uncultured Flavobacteriaceae bacterium
TCCAAACTATATGAACACTTAACCTAGATACGCTATGTCCATTCGTCCTTTGTTCTGGCATAAATCAAAGGTAAGTTTTTTAGAAGCTAAAGCGAAATGCACTAAAGTACATAGTTTTAACTATTTTTGAGACCAATAAAAGAAAATGAATTCTCATACCATAAAGATAGTGGAACACTATCTTTATTAATTGCGATTATATTTATCGTTGCAATTGAAACAGTTGTATTACATCTATTACTAGTAAAATGGAGCAGTCTTTCAGCCTGGATTTTTACTTTTTTAAGCATTTATTCTGGAATTCAATTTTTTGGATTTTTAAAGTCAATGCTTAAAAGACCCATATCAATTGAGAATGACCGATTATATCTTCGATATGGAATTATGAAGGAAACAACTATTGATTTGAAAGATATTGATTCGATAGAAATTTCATCAAAAGACATTGCACTAAATAAAGAAACTCGAAAATTATCCTTTTTAGGAGAATTAGAAAGTCATAATGTAATCATCAGCTTAAAAAAAGAAAACACCTTAACTGGATTATATGGAATTAAAAGAGGGTTTAAAATTTTAGCACTACATATTGATGACAAAGTAGCATTTAAAAACAGAATAGATAACGCCTTATAACAAATTGTACCCTATAAATATACAAACTACTAAAGGAAATTCCCTTTTAATACAAAAGATAAAGAACCTTGGACGAAATAATTAGAGAAACGAATTTAAGACTCTAAAAGACTAACAATAGTTTCAAAACCATTAGTCTTTGCATAATCTAAAGCTGTTTTATTTTCGTTATCCTTAATTGTTTTATCTACATTTTTAGAGATAAGCAGATCTACAATTTTTACTTTATTAAAAGTTGCGGCGTAAATTAAAGGTGTTGCTCCTACTCCATTTTTAATATTAATATCTGCACCATTATCAATTAAATGTTTTGCTATGGTATCGAAACCTTTAAAACAAACTCCCATTAAAGCAGTATTTCCAGCTGCATCTTTTACATTAATATTTGCACCTTGCTTTATTAATGCTTTTACTGCAGGTTCATTATCATAATAAGAAGCCAATATTAAAGGAGAAAAACCTCTAGCATCTTTAGCATTTATTAATTCTGTATTCGATTTTATTATGGCTTCTACTTTATCACCTTCTTGTAAACGAATGGCTTCAAATAAAATAGCTATTGTATTCATATTTTTCTTTTTAAAAAATTAGGGCAAGTAAAAAACTTACTTACCCTAATTTCTGCTATCAAATTATTTCATTTTTTGTTTTAACTAAACTAAGTCAAAACGATCAAGATTCATCACTTTAGTCCATGCAGCGACAAAATCGTGTACAAATTTTTCTTTGGCATCATTCGCCCCATAAACTTCTGCAACAGCTCTTAACTCTGTGTTTGATCCAAAAATTAAATCGGCTCTAGTTCCAGTCCATTTCGTTGTTCCACTTGCACGGTTACGACCTTCAAATAATGTATCATCATTAGATGTCGCTTCCCAAGTGGTAGCAAAATCTAAAAGATTAATAAAGAAGTCATTAGTTAATGCTCCAACACGCTCTGTAAACACACCATGATTAGAACCATCATAATTAGCTCCTATTGTTCTTAAACCACCTACTAAAACCGTCATTTCTGGAATAGAAAGTGTTAACAATTGTGCACGATCTACTAATAATTCTTCTGCAGCTAACTTTAAACCACTCTTTATATAGTTTCTAAATCCATCAGCTTTTGGTTCAAGGTATCCAAACGATTCTAAATCTGTTTGTTCTTGAGTAGCATCTCCTCTTCCTTCGGTAAAAGGAACAGTAATACTATGGCCTGCATTTTTTGCTGCCTGTTCAACTCCTACAGATCCACCTAATACAATTAAATCTGCAATAGAAATTGTTCCGTTAAATTCTTTTTGAATCCCTTCGAAAACAGTTAATACTTTTGCTAATTCTTTTGGATTATTAACTTCCCAACTTTTTTGAGGTTCTAAACGAATATGTCCACCATTCGCACCACCTCGTTTATCTGATCCTCTAAAAGTCGATGCAGAAGCCCAAGCAGTAGTTACTAATTGTGATACATTAAGCCCAGAAGCGCTAATCATCTTTTTTAATGAAGTAATATCTGCATCACTTAATTTGTAATTAGTCGCAGGAATAGGGTCTTGCCATATTAATTCTTCTTTAGGAACTTCTGGTCCTAAATATAAAGATACAGGCCCCATATCTCTATGCGTTAATTTATACCACGCTCTAGCAAAAGCATCTTCAAAAGCTTTATGATCTTTATGAAAACGCTTAGAGATTTCTAAGTAAGCAGGATCTACCTTAAGTGCCATATCAGCTGTAGTCATCATAAGCGCCTGTGTCTTAGATGCATCTCCAGCTCTTGGTGCCATTTTAGCATTAGAAGCTGCTGTTGGTGTCCATTGGTGTGCTCCAGCTGGGCTTTTTGTTAATTCCCAATCATAGTTTAATAACACCTCAAAATAATCATGATCCCATTTCGTTGGGTTTGGTGTCCAAGCGCCTTCTATTCCACTAGTAATCGTATCATCTAAAACACCAGTTCCAAATGTGTTTTTCCAACCCGTACTCATTTCTTCAATAGAAGCTCCTGCAGGTTCTGCACCAACGTATTCATCAGGGTTTGCAGCACCATGTGCTTTACCAAATGTATGACCTCCAGCAACAAGTGCGACCGTTTCCTCATCATTCATTGCCATACGACCAAATGTTTCTCTTATATCAAACCCAGATTTTAAAGGATCGGGGATTCCGTTAGGCCCTTCAGGGTTAACATATATTAATCCCATATGAACCGCTCCTAAATGACCTTCTAAATCTCCTTCTTCATAACGCGCATCATTACCTAGCCATTCCGTTTCAGATCCCCAATAAATATCTTGTTCTGGTTCCCAAACATCTTCTCGACCTCCAGCAAAACCAAAAGTTTCAAATCCCATAGATTCCATAGCACAATTACCTGCAAGGATCATTAAATCGGCCCAAGAGATTTTGTTTCCATATTTTTGTTTTACAGGCCATAATAATAAACGTGCCTTATCTAAATTACCATTATCTGGCCAACTGTTTAATGGTGCAAAACGTTGTGTCCCAGAATTAGCGCCTCCTCTACCGTCTCCAACACGATAAGTACCAGCACTGTGCCAAGCCATACGCACCATGAATGGACCATAATGACCATAATCTGCAGGCCACCAATCTTGAGACGTTGTCATTAATTCTACAACATCTTTTTTAAGCGTTGCAAAATCTATACTATTAAATGCAGCTGCATAATCAAAATCCTCACCCATAGGGTTTGACTTTGTTGCATTTTGTCTCAAAATATTTAATTTTAACTCGTTAGGCCACCAGTCTCGGTTTTTTGTTCCGCTTCCTGCTGCTTGCTTTTGAACGCCTCCCATAAAGGGACATTGGCTAACATCTCCATGGTTTTTATTATCTATCATTGTTTTATCTTTTTAGTGTCAGAAAATTTCATATAAAATTAGTGAATTTTTAAGCTTAATGAACGTCAAAAAATTGATTGTTTTTATTTCTTCATAACTTTACTCTATAGTAACTACTTTTATTAATCATCAAAAACTATTTTGTTGAAAAAATTAAGATAATGTTAAGTTATGAATCTAATAGATTGACTATTTTTAGATAAAATTAAAACACTAAAATTATGGCAACTGTAACTTTAAAAGGCAACGCAATACGTACTTCTGGATCTTTACCGCAAATTGGTGAAAAAGCACCAAACTTTGAATTAACGGCTAATGACCTATCTACTAAAACATTAAACGACTTTACTGGTCAAAACCTCATTTTAAATGTGTTCCCTAGTATTGATACTGGAACTTGTGCACAATCTGTTAGAACATTTAATGAGAAAGCAAGTAGTATAGAAAATACTAAAGTATTATGTATCTCTCACGACCTCCCTTTTGCTCAAGCACGTTTTTGTGGGGCTGAAGGTATTGAGAATGTTATTAATTTATCTGATTATAAAACGGGTAGTTTTGGTAAATCATATGGATTAAATTTTGTTGATGGACCTTTAGACACACTTCATTCTCGTTGTATTATAGTTATTGATGAAAACGGAACTATAAAACACACTGAACAAGTAGGAGAAATTGTTGACGAACCAAACTATGAAACGGCATTAAATGCGCTTTTAAAGGCAGGTAGCAACGCCTAAATATGACAACAAAGAAAGAATCGTTCATAAAAAACCGATTAAAAAGTGTTGGTTATGCATTTAAAGGCGCCTATTTGCTTATTACTACAGAAGCAAGTATTAAGGTACAATTCTTTATTGGCGTTATAATGACCATTGCTGGGGTTTTCTTTCACATATCTGTTTTAGAATGGATCATTCAAATACTTGTTATTGCATTAATTATGGCGCTTGAAGGTATGAATACTGCTATTGAAGAAACTGCAGATTTTATTCACCCTGAGCATCACCCTAAAATAGGATTAATAAAAGATTTAGCAGCTGGAGCCGTTTTTATTTTTGCAATAGCTGCTGCGATTATTGGATTTATTATATATCTTCCCAAGATCTTTTAATGTAATTTTTTTTGAGCATTATTCTTAAATTAAGAAAAATATTTTTCTAGGTAATAATAATGCTCATTTAGAGTTTTACAATTCTAAAGCAGAAAAACAGATCGATACCAATTATTTGTATTTTTGTTTAATCTAAATACTGAAAATGGCGAAAGCAAAATCTAAGGCAACAACAAAAAAAACAACAAAATCGACAAAACCAAAAACACCTAAAGTAAAACGTACTCCTTTTGTCTTGTCTAGTCAACAAAGATTAATATTAGGTAGCTTTTTAGTGATTTTAGGGATTTTGCTTTTCATTGGTTTCTTATCATTTTTATTTACTGGAGAAGCCGATCAAAGTGCGCTATCTGAATTCTCTTCAAGACAAACAAAAACTCAAAATTGGTTAAGTAAATCTGGAGCTTGGTTAAGCGATTTATTTATTCAACGTGGTTTTGGCATCTCATCTTTTATATTTTCAGGTTTATTATTCCTTTCTGGAGTATATGTGTTAATGAACCTACCAAAAACAAAACTAAGAACCCATTGGTTTTGGGGTACAATAATAATAATATGGATTTCTGTAGCTTTAGGATTCTTTAAAATAAAAGATGGCTTATTTAGTGGTACTATAGGTTTTGAAGTTAACGCCTTTCTACAAGATTATATAGGGAAAATAGGTGTTGCCTTACTTCTTGTTTTTATACTTATTACCTATTTAGCTATTCGATTTAAACTCACGCCACAACGTATTGGTGGTCTTTTTAAATCAGCAAAAAAGGATTTGAAAAAAGAATTTAATTCTGCAAAAGATGATATTTCAGTCGCTTTTGACAATAATTTATCTGAAGAAGCCGAAGCTATAAAATCATCTATTAAAAAACCTGTAGAAAATCTTCAACCTACTATAACAAACCATTCTTCAATTAAGAAAAAAGAAATTGAAACCGATTTTAAAGTTGAAGTTCCGCAAGAAGAAACTATTGAAGATTTAGTTGAAGAACCTGAAGTAGAAATTGAAATTGAAAAAGTAATTGAAGAAAAATCTGAAACCGATAACCTTTCTGATAAACTCGTAGCCGATTTTGGACAGTTTGATCCCACTTTAGAACTAGGAAACTACCAATTCCCTACTCTAGACCTATTAAAAAAGTACGATACAGAAGGCATCACCATAAACCAAGAAGAATTAGAAGAAAACAAGAATAGAATTGTTGAAACATTAAACAATTATAAAATTGGAATTTCTAGTATTAAAGCAACTATTGGTCCAACAGTTACACTTTATGAAATTGTACCAGAAGCTGGTGTTCGTATTTCTAAAATAAAGAATTTAGAAGACGATATTGCTTTATCGCTTTCAGCATTAGGAATTCGTATTATTGCACCAATTCCTGGAAAAGGAACTATTGGTATTGAAGTACCAAATAAGGATTCAACCATTGTATCTATGCGTTCTGTAGTGGCCTCTCAAAAATTTCAGAAATCTGAAATGCAATTACCAATCGCTTTAGGAAAAACAATTAGTAATGAAACATTTGTAGTCGATTTAGCAAAAATGCCGCATTTACTTATGGCAGGTGCTACAGGTCAAGGAAAATCGGTAGGATTAAATGCTGTACTTACCTCACTTTTATATAAAAAGCATCCGGCTGAAGTGAAGTTTGTTTTAGTCGATCCTAAAAAAGTAGAACTTAATATATTTAATAAAATAGAGCGTCACTATTTAGCGAAATTACCAGATAGCGAAGATGCCATTATTACTGATAACACCAAAGTAATACACACGCTTAATTCTATGTGTATAGAAATGGATAACCGTTATGAATTACTAAAAAATGCAACATGTAGAAATATTGCTGAATATAACGTAAAGTTTAAAGCAAGAAAATTAAACCCAAATGAAGGGCATCAATTTTTACCATACATTATATTAGTAGTTGATGAGTTTGCCGATCTTATTATGACTGCAGGTAAAGAAGTAGAAACGCCTATTGCCCGTTTGGCGCAACTTGCACGTGCGATTGGTATTCATTTAATTATTGCTACGCAACGTCCATCTGTTAATGTAATTACAGGAATTATAAAAGCCAATTTCCCTGCAAGAATAGCATTTAGAGTTACCTCAAAAATAGATTCTCGAACTATTTTAGATGGCTCTGGAGCCGACCAACTTATTGGTCGAGGAGATATGTTATATACTCAAGGAAATGATTTGGTTAGAATACAATGTGCTTTTGTAGACACGCCAGAAATTGAACGAATTGTAGATTATATTGGCGCTCAAAAAGCATATCCAGAAGCATATATGTTACCAGAATATGTAGGAGAAGAAAGTGGCACAAGTATTGATGTAGATATATCAGACAGAGATAAATTGTTTAGAGAAGCTGCAGAAATTATTGTAATCGCCCAACAAGGATCTGCTTCGTTATTACAACGAAAATTGAAACTTGGTTATAATAGAGCCGGTCGTTTAATAGATCAATTAGAAGCCGCAGGTATTGTTGGTGGATTTGAAGGCAGCAAGGCAAGGCAAGTTATCGTAACAGATCTAGTAGCCTTAGATGAGTTACTTGCAAATGAAGGTACATAAAATATAAACAACATAAGATTTCCGCGGTATACACTGAGCGCAGTCGAAGTGCGGAAATGGCAAATAAAGAGATTCCCTCCTACGAGGGAATATAAAATAAATTTTAAATGAAAAAAATAGCACTCTTATTATTAATTATTAGTTCAAGTGTCTTTGCTCAAGATTCTAATAAAGCAAAAACACTATTAAAAGACGTTTCTCTTAAAGTTAAAAGCTATGACAATATTAAAATAGACTTTAAATATGTTTTAGATAATGTTGCTGAAAATGTAAAACAAGAAACAAGAGGTGATGTAACCATGCAAGGTGAAAATTATCGTTTAAATATTTTAGGCATAACTCGTATTTTTAACGGTTCTACTTTATATAGTATAAGCCCAGAAGATGAAGAAATTACAGTTTCAAATGAAGACGGCAGTGACGAAAACAGTGTTACACCTAGTAAAATGTTATCCTTTTACGAAGATGGTTATACTTACAAAATGGACATTTTACAAAATGTTAGAGGTCGTAAAATACAATATGTAAAATTAATACCTATTGATACTAATTCTGAAATAAAACACATCCTATTAGGTATAGATACAGAAACAAAACACATCTATAATTTAATAGAAATAGGAGAAAACGGAACTAAAACTACACTTACCGTTAATTCTTTCAAAACAAACGAGCCTTTATCAAAATCGTTATTTACCTTTGACGAAAATAAATACAAAGATTATTACATTAATAAACTAGATTAGTATCTCTTTGTAACAAAGTAAATGCGTGAAAATACTCGATAGATACATACTATTTTCATATCTAAAAACCTTTATCAGCGTGTTTGTAATTCTCATGCTGATTTTTGTATTACAAGCTATTTGGCTTTATATAAAAGAGCTTGCTGGTAAAGATCTAGATGTTTTTACTGTTCTAAAATTCTTATTTTACATTACACCAACTTTAATTCCTTTAATAGTTCCCCTTACTATTCTACTGTCATCTATTATGGTATTTGGTAATTTCGCAGAGAATTATGAATTCGCCGCAATGAAATCTACCGGAATATCATTACAACGCGCCATGATGAGTTTAGGAGTTTTTATTACAGGATTAGGAATATTAACCTTCTTTTTTAGTAATAATGTCATTCCATGGGCAGAATATAACAGTTATAACTTAAGAAAAAATATTGCAAAAGTGAGTCCCGCTATGGTAATTGCCGAAGGCCAGTTTACTGCAATTGGTGATGGCTTTAATATAAAAGTTGGAGAAAAAAGCGGAGAGAATGGTAAAGATTTAAAAAACATTATCATTCATCAAAAAGCTGAAAAGGCACCGAATTATTACACAACCATAGTTGCAAAAACTGGAGTTTTAGGAAGCGATAAAAAAGGTGCCGATGTCTTAAAATTGATCCTTTACGATGGATACTATTATGATGACACACCTCCAACAGATCGTGATAAATTGAAAAATAAGTTATTTACAAAAAGCTACTTTAAAAAATACACTAAAAACTTAGATTTAGCTGAAATAAACAAAATAGACGTCAATAAAAAAGAAGTCACTAATCGTTATTCTATGTTAGATATTAGTGCGCTTGATTATACTATAGACTCACTTAAGAAAACTAAATCTAAAACCTATTCAGAGTTCTCTTCAACATTATACAAACGAACCAATTTACCTACATTAAACACATCTATAAATACAATTAAAGATTCTATTTCATATAATGAAGGGCTTTTAGATTTATTTAAATTAAAAAAGAAAATACAAGTTATAGACTATGCTTTGAATAGAGTTAGAAGTACAAATCAAATTATTAGCTCAAAAGACAAAACTATTAAATACAAAAACACCATTTTTAACCTTCATATCATTGCCCTACATGAAAAACTTGCTTTAGGTTTTGCTTGTGTTATTTTATTTTTTGTAGGCGCACCGCTTGGTGCCTTAATTAGAAAAGGAGGCCTTGGGTTACCAATGGTAATTGCTATTGTCCTTTTTCTAACGTATCATTTTATAGGGATATTTGCAAAAAATAGTGCTAAAAATGGTACCATAGATCCCGTTTTTAGTGCTTGGTTTTCTACTTTAATTATGCTGCCTTTAAGTATCTTTTTAACGAGACGAGCCACCGCAGATAGAGGTATTTTTGAATTCGATCATATTATAGAACCTATCAAACAGTTTTTTAATAAGAAAGAAACAACAGAAGACGATCTCAATACAGATAGGCCACATACCAATTTAGAATATGTAAGAGATTATTTAGCCGAAGAAGATCCTGTAGCTGTAATAGAAAAGAAACCTCTATATACTAGCAGTCAATTTGAAGTATTTAAAGAAGAACAAAAAAGGTACAAAACTCATTCTAAAAATGCTTTATTATATTGGGTATTAGCAGCTGTATTATTAATACTGTTTTTTATATTTAAAAACAATAAATTACCCCAATATGCTTCAGCTTTAATTCAGTTAAGTCCTATTGCTTTTATTATTCATTATTTTTATCTTGTAAAATCTTACATTAATACAAATGCAATGTATTCTGCTTTAGCATTACCTAATCCTTCTAGAAATACTCTATCAAATTGTATAGGATTTATCTTCTACCCTATTATTCACATTTTTAGAGGAGGAAAAATGCATAAGGACTTTGCGAAATAATCGCAAATAAGCAATGAACTCGTATTAATTTTTACAAAACAATTGATAAGTTCATACTTTATAAATTAATTTTTCATTTATACATGTCTGGTCGATCGCAGTCGAAACCTACTTTTTACATACGAATAGTTCTCGACTGCGCTCGAACTGACAATAGAAATTATTTTAAACTACACAAAATCAAATAGTCATAAATACATATTGATAGATCTTTAATTA
Source organism: uncultured Flavobacteriaceae bacterium (assembly GCA_937959395.1). Classification (GTDB taxonomy): domain Bacteria; phylum Bacteroidota; class Bacteroidia; order Flavobacteriales; family Flavobacteriaceae; genus JAHDGB01. Next base: position 10,055 of record CALGLR010000009.1, read on the forward strand.
CTCACCACTACAATAATTTATTTCAATACCTTTTAAATAAATTTTATCAATTTGTGGGTTACCAAACGAATAAGGAATGACACCATAAGAATTAATTGGTTTTGTTAGGATTAAATTAGCCTGTTTTCCTATGGTAATAGAACCCACTTGTTTTTCTAACCCCATTGCATATGCGCCATTTATGGTTGCTGCATTAATGGCTTCTTCTGGAGTCATTTTCATTTTTATACAAGCAGTAGAGATTACAAAATTCATATTTCCAGATGGTGTAGAACCTGGATTATAATCTGTAGCTAATGCTAATGGTAATCCTGCATCAATAATTTTTCTTGCCGGTGTGTAAGGTATACTTAAAAAATAAGAGCAACTAGGCAAAGCTACTGGCATTGTTTTAGTATTTAATAAACTGGTTATGTCTTCATCTCTCATTTCTTCTAAATGATCTACAGATAAAGCACCATACTCTACTCCTACTTGAACGCCTCCAATTGCTGTGAATTGATTAACGTGTATTTTAGGAATTAAACCATGTTTTTTTCCTGCTTCTAAAATTAACTTAGTATCGGCAACCGAAAAATAACCTGTTTCACAAAAAACATCGACATAATGAGCCAATTGTTCATTGGCTATTTTAGGCATAAGCTCATTAATTAATAACTGTATATATCCCTGCTTATCATCCTTGTATTGACTTGGAATGGCATGCGCTCCAAGAAAAGTAGATTTAATATCTATTGAATAATTTTTATTTAAACGTTTTATCACCCGAAGCATTTTTAATTCGGCTTCAACTGTTAATCCATAACCCGATTTAATTTCTATCGCCCCGGTACCTAATTTAATAACTTCTTCTAAACGTATTTTGCTTTCTTCATATAAATCATTCTCTGAGGTCTCTTGTAATTTTTTAGCTGAATTTAATATACCACCGCCTTTATTTGCAATGTCTTGATACGATAACCCTTTAATACGATCTATAAATTCCCCTTCCCTATTTCCTGCATAAACAATGTGCGTGTGTGAGTCGCACCAAGATGGCAATATTATTTTTCCAGTGGCATCTATAACTTTTTCAAAAGTTTCATTAGGACAATTATCCATAGCACCATAATTGGTAATTATACCATCCTTTATTACCAAAAAGGCATTTTTAATGGTGGGTAAATTATTCATTTCTTTACCTGAAACATAAGAAATAGGTTCTTTTCTAACCTGAAGAAGTTCTTTTATATTTTTAAAAAGTGTGGCCATTAAAAAAGTTTTTTTAATATACTGTCATCAACTAAATTAGGAAGCGTTACTTTTAAATTGGGTGTTCTTTTCATTTCACGCTTTATAGCAAATATAGCTTCTTTATTTCTAGCCCAACTTCGTCTTGCAACACCATTATTTACATCATAAAATAACATGTTTTTTAAGCGTGTGGCTGCGACTTCAGAACCATCTAACAGAAGTCCAAAACCACCATTTATAACTTCTCCCCAACCAACACCGCCGCCGTTATGAATAGATACCCAAGTAGCTCCTCGAAAACTATCGCCTATAACATTGTGTATCGCCATATCGGCAGTAAATTTACTACCATCATAGATATTAGAAGTTTCTCTGTATGGAGAATCTGTACCACTAACATCATGATGATCTCTACCTAGCACTACAGCACCTATTTTACCTTCTGCGATTGCTTTATTAAATGCTAATGCTATTTTTAATCGTCCTTCTGTATCTGCATATAGTATTCTTGCTTGAGATCCAACAACCATTTTATTTTCTTTTGCTGCTTTAATCCAATTAATATTATCCTCTAATTGCAATTGAATCTCTTCAGGAGCGTCTTCTTTTATTTCCTGTAAAACAGTCATCGCTATTTGATCTGTAAAATCTAAATCTTCGGATTTTCCAGAAGCGCACACCCATCTAAACGGACCAAAACCATAATCAAAACACATAGGTCCCAAAATATCTTGAACATATGATGGATATTTAAAATCGACACCATTTTTAGCCATCACTTCTGCTCCAGCTCTAGACGATTCTAATAAAAAAGCATTCCCATAATCAAAAAAATACGTTCCTTTTTTGGTGTGTTTATTTATAGCTACTGCATGACGCCTTAGTGTTTCTTGAACTTTCGTCTTAAAAACTTCTGGTTTTTCTTGTATTAATTTATTAGCGTCTTCATATGAAATATCGATTGGATAATATCCTCCTGTCCAGGGAATATGTAAAGACGTTTGATCGGACCCTACATGAATAAAAATATTTTCGGTATCAAAACGTTCCCAAACTTCAACAACATTACCGATGTAAGCTATTGAAACAACTTCATTGTTTTCTTGCGCATTCTTCACCCTAGCAATTAGTTCTTCAATAGTTTCGACCAATTCATCTACCCAACCTTGCTCATGTCTTTTTTTAGCTGCCTTTGGGTTAACTTCTGCACAAATAGTAATACAACCTGCTATATTTCCTGCTTTAGGCTGCGCGCCACTCATGCCTCCCAAACCTGCTGTTAAAAACAATTTTCCTTTTGGTGTTTCGTCTTTTGGTAAAATTTTACGAAAAGCATTCATTACAGTAATTGTGGTACCATGAACGATACCTTGAGGACCAATATACATAAATGAACCTGCCGTCATTTGTCCATATTGAGTAACGCCTAGAGCATTTCCTTTTTCCCAATCATCAGGTTTTGAATAATTAGGAATCATCATTCCATTGGTAACAACCACCCTTGGTGCATTTTTAGAAGATGGAAATAATCCCATGGGGTGTCCTGAATACAAATGCAAGGTTTGCTCATTCGTCATTATTGATAAATAATGCATTACTAAAAGGTATTGCGCCCAATTTTGAAAAACGGCTCCGTTTCCTCCATAAGTAATTAATTCTTCTGGATGTTGTGCTACAGCTGGATCCAAATTATTTTGAATCATGAGCATAATTGCCGCTGCTTGATCTGTTTTTGCTGGGTAAGCATATATAGATCTTGCATATATTTTATAATCTGGCTTAAAGCGATACATATAAATACGCCCATAGTCCTTCAATTCTTCTGCAAACTCTTCAGCTAATTCTTTATGCCATGCTTTAGGGAAATATCTTAAGGCATTTCTAATCGCCAATTGTTTTTCATCTTTAGATAAACTATCCTTTCGTTTTGGAGCTCTATTAGCTTCTTTAGGATAAGCTCTTTTAACTGGCATCTCTTTTGGAATACCTTGTATTATTTGTTCTTGAAATGTCATAATGATTATTGGCTATTAATTTATCCTAAACGCCCTATTCTTAACCATAGAAATTAGAGTATTAATATCATCTTTTAGAATGCGATCTTCTTCTAATTTAGGAACATTATTTCTTATAATGGTAAAATTTTCTTCTATAATTTCAGAAAACGCATTTGGTCTTCTAAACTCTAATGCTTGTGCTGCGTACATTAATTCGATTGCTAATATTTTTTCTATATTTCCAAGTATTTGATTGAATTGACGTCCCGAAATGCTCCCCATAGACACATGATCTTCCTGGCCTAAAGAAGTAGGAATACTATCAGCTGAGGGCGGGAAACACAATGATTTGTTTTCGGTTACTAAAGCAGCTGTAGTATATTGAGGAATCATAAACCCTGAATTTAATCCACCAGCTTCTGTAAGTAATCGCGGAAGCCCATACTTTCCTTCTAGTAATAAATAACATCTCCTATCGGCTATATTTCCTAATTCAGATGACGCTAATGAACAATAATCAATAGCCATTGCTAATGGTTGTCCATGAAAATTACCTCCAGATATGGCTTCAGTTTCACTTAAAACAATGGGATTATCAGTTACTGCATTCATTTCTATTTCTGCCAATTCATTTAAATGATAATAGGCATTTCTTGATGCCCCATGAACCTGTGGGATACAACGCATTGAATACGGATCTTGAACACGCTCACACTCAAAATGATTCTTCATGTTTTGAGAATTCTCTAGTAACATACGCATTCGTTTTGCGACTTCTATATTCCCTTTAAAGGGTCTTATTTTATGTAATATCTCTTTAAAAGGAGCTTCACTACCTTGAAACCCTTCTAAACTCATTGCTCCAGAAACATCGGCTAGATTTAGTAGATAATTCATTTTATCTAAGCCAATAATAGTATGAGCCAAAATAAATTGGGTACCATTAATTAAAGCCAAACCTTCTTTCGCTTCTAATTTAAAAGGCTTTAAATTGTGTTTTTTTAATACCTCCTTCGCAGAAACGATGACATTATTTACCCAAAACTCTCCTTCTCCTAATAAAGGCAAGAATAAATGTGATAATGGTGCCAAATCTCCAGAAGCACCTACTGAGCCCTGCTCTGGTACAACTGGTAAAATATCATTATCTATACAATAGATTATACGCTCTATAACCTCTAAACGAATTCCCGAAAAACCTTGACATAATGCATGAACCTTACATATCATCATAATTTTAGATAGCTTTTTATCTATAGGCTCTCCTACTCCTACCGCATGAGTAATTAATAAATTTTCTTGCAGTTTACTTGTTTCTTCTGGTGTAATTTGCACATCGCACAGCGGCCCAAAGCCTGTATTAATACCGTAAACTGCTTTATTAGATTTAGCAATTTTAATCACTTTATCTCTGCAATTATTTACCTTTTCTTTTGCTTCTTTAGTAATTATAGCAGATAATGAATCATTACTTATCGCTAATGCTTTATCGACAGTTAATTCGTCAATTCCATATTTAAATTCCATTTCTTAGATTATTGTGTTACTCAAAAATATGCTTATTTTTGATACCTAACAAGACTATTTAATTACACTAATAATAACTATGAGTTATCAAATAGAAATTAGGCATTTAAAATATTTTCTAGCTGTAGCCGAAGAATTGCATTTTAGAAAAGCTGCAGATAAGTTGTTTATTTCTCAACCAGGATTGAGTAAACAAATTAAACAAATGGAAGATGACTTAGACCTAAAACTCTTTGAGCGCCACAATAGAAAAGTTGAACTAACCTCTGCTGGTATTTATCTAAAAAAAGAAATCGCTCGTAATTTAAATGACTTGGAACGCATACTAAATCATTCCAAACAATTAAACGATGGTGTTGAAGGGCACTTAAATCTAGGATATGTAGGTTCTGCTATGCAACAGCTCATTCCCAATTTACTATTAAAATTTAAAAAGGAGCATCCTAATATTATTTTTGACTTAAAAGAAATGGATAACCAAAGACAGGTTAACGATTTGCTTTCAAAAACTATTGATATTGGTTTTTTAAGATTAGAAACAGTATCCAAAAACTTAGAAGTTTTACCTGTACTAAAAGAGAATTTTTGTTTGGTATTACCTAAGAATCATGAAATAAATACTTCAAATTTCAGGAGTATAAAACAACTTAAAAATGAGCCTTTTATTATGTTTGATCCTTCTTACAGCACAGCATATCATGAAAAAATCATGCAAATTTTTGACGATAATGGTTTCACTCCTATTATTTCACATAATACTATAAATGCGAGTTCTATTTATAGATTAGTCGAAAATAATTTAGGGGTTTCAATTGTCCCAAAATCATTGCAAACTGGGTATAATATGAATGTGAAATTTATTGAGTTAGACACTATAAATCAAAAAACTGTGCTTTCAGCAGTATGGAATAAAGACAATAAAAATCCTATTTTGAAACGGATGATTCATATAATAAAAAGTGAAATAGTATAAATTCTACTTCAAAATGAGATACTATATATTTACCTTAGAAAAAACTTAAAAATGTTCAGACTATTTAAAAAGAAAAGTGAGTTAGAGAAACTACAAGATCAATACAAAAAAGTATTAGAAGAATCTTATAAATTATCGACCACAAATAGAAGTGAGAGTGACAAAAAGCAAGTTGAAGCTCAAAATATTTTAGAAAAAATTGAAGCTCTTAGAAACAACACAAAACACTAAATAAAATTGTAAGTAAATTACTAAAAATACGATCTAATACCATATTTAACATTGAAATAATACAAAACAACAATTCGAAATACAACCAAGAATGATAGAAAAACTTATCTCTTTTTTTAAAAAACCGCAAACTGAAACTAAAGATATCGTACCTGAAGGTATTTGCCCTAATTGTTGGGGAGAACAGGAGTATGATAATAAAATTAGAACCTTATACAAAGATCAACAAATTGATGTAAATAATCATAGTTCTAATTACGCATTTGTACAACAATTTATGGTAACTCACTTAAATGGTATTCGATTAAAAAAAGGGAATAATGGCTTAGAATGTCCTACTTGTAAAATTAGGTATTAAGCTAGTTCTTTTATAAAGTTTATTGTTTTTTTATTAAAAATTTCTGGTTGTTCAACATTAACAACATGACCGCATTGTTTAATAACAAATAATGAAGATTTTATATGCTTGGATACGACATTCCTAATTGAAGGTAGAAATAAATGATCTTGCTCTCCCATTACGTAAAGCGTGGGTATTTTAATATCTTTAGCTCTAAAAAAACGTAATAAAGGGTTTATTTCTGAAGTCAACATAAACCAGCGTATAAACTCTTTTTGATATAGTTTTTTTGCTTCGTTTACAAACAATAAACGGGATTTTTTATGATTTTTTCTTGGCATAATTACAAATGCGAAGAACTTGTACAATAGCATATAGGGGACCAATGATTTAAATATAACTCCCAGCTTCATTAGCACTTGAGATCTTAAATTCAATTTCATTATAGCGCCACCCATAATCATACTTTTCACTTTATTTGGGTGGTTTTCTGCTAAATTTCTAATTAGAATCGTACCTAAAGAGATACCAATAAAGTGTGATTTTTTTATATTTAAATGATCTATAACCTCTACAATATCATTTGTTATAGAATCAAACGTGTATTTAGATTTAAAAGCATCTTTAAAACCAATAGATTTGCTCTTACCATGACCTCTTAGGTCTAAGATTAGTACATTAAATTGTGATTTAAAGCTTCTTATTTGCTTAAACCATATAGAACTACTTCCTCCTGCTCCATGAACAAAAGTCACCCACTCTGTAGATGTATTATGCGTATATGTTGTGTAGTTTAGCAAAGAAATTTATATGTTTTTAGCGAATTGTAAAAATACGTCTAATACTTCAAACCATTAGTCATAATTTTATTTAATATATTGAAGCGATTTATACTTTTTCCATTCGCTAAAAAACTGCCCTTTTAAGCCCATTTTTTGTCTTTTTTTATTTCCGTAGAGATGCTATGCAACTCAAAAAAGCCTTCAAATGAACATAAAAGTTCTAATTTTCGCTTAAATCTAAACGCTTAAATCACATCATTACATAAACTCTTTTAAAACATCAATAACATAATCGACTTCTTTTGTTGTATTATATTTACTAAATGAAAAGCGTATGGATGGTTTTTGCAGTTCTTCTTCTGATAAAATCTCATATAGAACATGAGAACTTTTAGTACTTCCACTTTGGCAAGCACTTCCTTTAGAGCAAGCAATTCCTTTTAAATCTAGCTGGAATAATAAAACTAATGCTTTCTCAGGCGCAATTGGTAAACAAACATTAAGAACAGTATAGCTACTCTTTTCAAGATCTCCAGAAGATCCATTAAACTTAATACCTTTAAAATTATCATTAAGGCATTTTATGAAATAGGTTTTAATTCCTAAGATATAAGTATGCTCTTTTTCTAAATTAGAATAGGCAAGTTTTAGAGCCTCTTCCATTCCTACAATATTATGAATAGATTCTGTACCCGCTCTTATCCCTCGTTCTTGCTCCCCACCTATAATTAATGGTTTTAAGCCAGAATTTTTTCTAATAAAACTAAAACCAACACCTTTAGGACCATGAAATTTATGAGCGCTTACTGCCATAAAATCTATAGGAATTTCTTGAAAATCTAATTCATAATGACCAAAAGATTGTACTGTATCACTATGAAATAAGGCATTATTTAACTGGCATAAATCTGCAACTCTTTTAATATCTAAAATAGTTCCTATTTCATTATTTATGTGCATTAAAGTTACTAATGTTTTTTCTTCAGATTTCAGAAAAGTTTCTAGTTGATTATAATCAATGATTCCATATTCATTAACATCTACATAATTTACAGTAATATCATGTTTTTTTTCTAATTGCTGAACCGTGTGCAATACAGCATGATGCTCTATACGAGACGTAATAATTTGTTTAACTCCTAAATCTTTCACCGCACTTTGCAATACTAAATTATCTGCTTCTGTACCTCCAGACGTATATATTATTTCACCAGCAGTAACATTTAATTGTTTCGCTATCGTTTTTCTTGCTTGTTCAATAAGAGACTTTGAAGATCTACCATAACTATGAGTAGATGAAGCATTTCCATACTGGTTTTGCAGTACTTCTGTAATTCGTAAAATGACTTCTGGTCGCAATTGAGTTGTAGCTGCATTATCAAAATAGACTTGTTTCATTAGTTTTATATGCTGTAAGCGTTAAATTAAATACAAAAATAGCCGAAATAAAATTAAAGTTAATTATCAATGTTATAAATTGGGAATTCTATTATTTTTGTATTTCTTTTTTTATTAAAATCAGAAATAAATTATTAAAATTTAAACGTGTGAAAAATTTAGTTTACCTTTTTATTTGTTTAATATCACTAACAGCTTGTGATGATGGTGATGTAATAACTGTAGAGTTTGATTTTGAAGATACTTTTAATGCATGTGGTGATATTGTTTTTTACAAAACAATAGAAGAACCGGCTCAATCATTTTCATTACAACTTACAAGTCCTACTTTAACTATTGATGATTTACTTGAAACGGAACCAGATCCTGATAATTCAAATTTAGTTATAGTAACTACTCCTGAATACATTTATACTTTAAATGAAACTTCTAATATCTTCAATTATAGAACATATGCTAGTATTCCTTCTAGTCCTTTTTGTAATGACATACCGCCAGCAGATTTAAATGTCACACAAAATGATGTCTCTGCAGGTGGAATAGCTACTATTAAAATAGAATTAGTAGAAGACGACGACGATGGGGTTTTAGCAGAAAACGAAGATCCAAATACAGATAATGATGATGACCCATTAACAACTCCTTTAGATACAGACAATGATGGTATACCTAATTACTTAGATATTGATGATGACGGTGACAATGTGTTAACCCAAACCGAATTAGTCGTTTTAGATCCAAATACAGATAATGATGATAATCCTTTAACAAATCCATTAGATACTGATGGAGACGGCATTCCTAATTATTTAGATAATGATGATGATGGAGATGGTGTAGCTACGCGTGATGAAGAAAACTTTTCTCAAGACAATAATCCTACAAATGATATTACAGACAATACAGTAGGTCCAGATTATTTAAATACAAATATAACCATAGACACCACAGAACCAGCTACTTCATATAGAACACATGCTATAAAACAAGAGTTTAAGGTTTCTATTATATTAGAAGACATTTCTTTTCCTACAATTTCTGAACAATTTATAGATTTTGGAACGTTAACCAATAGTGCTACTTCTACTAGCAGAAATGGAGATCCTATTTTTAATTAAGTAGAACGTTTAGCGTTTTGAAAAATATAGACTTCAGTTGCACCTAATCCATATTTTTTATAATCGGCGTCATAAAATTTAATATGGTCGTATCTACCAAATAAGTACTGAAGTTCTATTTTTAGAGTTCCTTCTCCTACACCATGAATAAAAACGATTTTTTGAATTTTATTTTTTATTGCATATTCTAATTTGTGCATTGCAGTATCTAATTGTATCGTTTTTTTATCATGACTGGTCATTCCTCTTTCAGACTTCACCAATTGATGAATGTGCAAGTCCACCTCCATTGACGCTTGATAACGCTCTTTAGATTTAACTTTAATACTCTTTTTAGGTTTCTTATCTACTTTCTCTGAAAGAATTTTATTAATTGGTATGTGCCCTACTGTAGATTTATTAAATGCTGCAGATTCTTTAACAACTTCATTAATTTTAAAAGAAAGCTCAAATCCATCTATAGTTTCAATAAAAATATTATCTCCTTTTATAGAAGTAATAATTCCAGACAAATCATCATCAAGAACAAAAACTTTATCTCCAATGTTTAATGACATTATTCTTCCTCTTCAATAAGTGAATTTTCTTTTTTACTTGTATTACTAGGTATCGTACTTGAAAGCTTATATGTTCCATACATTAATACAATAATACCAATAACTAAAACAATAACGTTTTGTGATGCCTCAGCTTTAGCATAAATAGCTATTACAGCCCCAATTATTATTAATAAATAACTAAGTGTGTTGTTTTTTTTCATACATTTTCTTTTAAAACACTAATAGTGTGTTAGTTATTTATTACAAGGAATTATTAGATTTTTTTACAAAACAAATTTATAATTTAATAGGCAAAAAAACACGATTTGTAATTTTTTTATGATTATGAGACCAATAATACAAGTAATTTTACTATATTTGTAATAACCCAAATCATATTTTTAACTGAACTCTAATACTCTAGTATTATGAAAACCTACTTTAAGTACACTTTTTTACTCCTATTTATTAATACTGCTTTTTCGCAATTAACAGTACGCAACAGTGCATATATTTATGTGACTGATGAAGTTGTTTTTGTTGAAGACGATATTAGTCTCAAAGAGTCAAACTCTATGTTTTACCTTAGAGACGATGCACAGCTAATACAAGGTGTGGGAACTACTGGCAATACGGGAGTTGGCCAACTAAGTGTTTTTCAAAGTGGAACTGTAGACAATTATGCATACAACTATTGGGCTTCGCCAGTAGGTAATGTAGATTCAGATAATTCTAATAACAGACAATTTAGAATGAGTGGCACTATGTTTGATTGGACTGGAAGTGCAACTCCATCTCTACATCAAATAACGAGTACTCCTTCTGCTTTCACAGGCGGGTTTGACGGAACTGCTTCACCTTTGACTATTTCGGATAAATGGTTATATCAGTTTGCTCCTGGTACCGATTACTCAGACTGGATTTATGTTGGTTCCACAGGTACGTTGCATGCTGGCAGAGGATTTAGCATGAAAGGAACAACTGGTTCTGCAGGACAATTATATGATTTTAGAGGAAAACCTTATAAAGGAGATATCTTTACTCCAGTTTTAACTGGAAATTTCACACTAGTGGGTAATCCATATCCTTCTGCTTTAGACGTGGCAACATACATACACGACCCAACAAATTCTGCTAATATCACAGGAACGCTTCATTTTTGGCATCATGATCCAAGTGTAAATTCACATTATATTGCAGATTATGTTGGAGGCTATGCTACTTTAACTATGGCATCAGACGGTTCAATGCGTTCTTTTATTAAAGCAAGATTTGATACTTATAATTCAGATGGTACACTAAGTACAACCGGATCTACAACATCAAGCCCTAAAGAACTTTACAGATATTTACCAATTGGTCAAGGTTTTATGATTGAGGGAAGTAATAATGGTAATGCTGTTTTTAGAAATTCCCATAGAGCCTATAATACCAATTTCACGACCCTAAGTAATACTGTATTTAGAACTAACCCAAATGCAACTTCAGTAGAAAATGAAGAGAACTCTACAAATCTTAGATTTGATGAAAATGGTGTTCACATAATACCAGATGATTATAAACGTTTTCGTTTAAATGTCGATTTTAATGATACTTATTCTAATGAATTAATACTAAACTTTCACGAATCGGCAACCGAAGGTTTTGATTATGGATTAGAAATACTACAAGCAATAGATGAAAAAGCTGAAGTTTATTTTAAAAACCCAAATGATGCACATCATATTTTAGCACAAGCGCATAACTTTAATAGAGATTTAAGAATTCCTTTAGTTTTTGAGTTAACTGAACAAAAACCGATTAGAGTAAGAATTGATGATATTCAAAATTTTGACGAAGATCAAGAAATATATTTACATGATATTACAAGTGATTTCTATTACAATCTTAGAGAAGTTAACTTTGAAGCTACTATAGAATCTGGCATCTACAATTCTGAATATGAAATCACATTTAGAAACTTTAATACTCTAGATACTAGTGAATTTGATATTGATAATTTTTCAATATTTCAAAACAACAAAGCATCTAACCTAATTGTATTAAATCCTAGTAATTTAACAATAAAAGGATTATCTGTTTATGATGTAATTGGTAAACGTGTATTACAAAAAACAAATTTAAATAATGATTCCCGTTATGAGTTCTCTACAAGTAACTTAAGTGATGGTACTTATATTGTGAAAGTAAGTCTTGATCAAAATAATAAAGCAATTAACAAAAAGATAATTATACAGAATAAAAAATAATTTTCTCACAAATACAGATAATAAAAAAGGTAGATGTTATAGCGTCTGCCTTTTTTTATTGAACTCATATTTAAACTTTTTGGATTTAAGCGAAAATTAATCATTTTGGATTTGGTTGGCGTCTTATTTGAATTGCATAACATCGCTACGGAATGAAAAAAAGACTAAAATCAGATACAAAAGGGTATTTTTTTAGCAAACCCAAAAAGTTTAAACGAGTTCATTATCTATTTATTTACATTTGTATAAATCATACCAATGTTAGTAATTGAACCATACATGCTTCCTTGTTTAAATAAAAGACTATTTGGTTTCGATTGTATGGGTTGTGGTTTACAACGCTCCATAAACTTATTATTTCACGGTGATTTCATTGCAGCTTTTAAAATGTACCCTGCTATCTATACCTTAATTCCATTGTTTTTAATCATTGGAATTAATTTTTTCTATAAATTCAGATATTCAAATAAAATAATAAATTATCTGGCAATAGCTTCTGTTTTAATAATTATCATTAGTTTTATCGTTAAGAAATTTAACTAATCAAACTTCAATTCATGAAAAAACAACTCAATCCCACGCTTGTATATGTATTAACAGTAATTGGTTTATTATGCTGTTGCTTTGGAGGTTTAGGACTTTTGTTATCTGGGCCAGCTTATTTAATAGCTAATAATAAAATTAAAGATGCACAATTAAACCCAGATGATTATGAAGGTGATATTAAACAAATGGAAACTGCTAAAATAATAGCTTTAGTTGTTCTCATAATAAATGTTTTATACCTAATCTATGTAATCTATCAAATCAGTACTGTTGGATGGGATGAAATGTCGGAACAATTTAATCAAGCCATGGAAGAATATAAATCTCAACAAGGAGGTTAATATTTAAAAAAAATAATTGTTTTTTATAACCTATTGAAAATTAAAATTTTATAGCTATTTTAGTCCTCGATTAAAATAGCTTTTTTTTAACTTAATTATTAAATTCATCCCTCATGAAACGTTTTTATTTCTATTACATATTTTTCTTTTTTATTTCTCCTTCATCTTTATTTGCCCAAGAGCAAAAGACTTTACCCAATGGTTTAACAAACTCAGAAAAGGCACTTATAACCAATTTTGAGTTTCGAAATTCACAAATAACGCCACCACCATCAACGCCAGTTAGAACAATGGCTGAATGGGAAGAAGTTGAATATATAGTTGTCTCTTGGGATGATGGTTTCAAAAATATTTTGCGCCAAATTGTAGATGCTGCTGTTAAAGAATGTAAAGTTCTTATAGTCACTAGAAGTCAATCTTCCGTAAGTTCTTACCTTAGTTCAAATGGTGTAGACACAACAAATGTTAGATTCTTAAACGCTAATTCAGATACCATATGGATGAGAGATTATGCCGGAAATACAATTTATTCAAATGATATTGAAAGTAGAGGTTTAACAGATTGGATATATAATCGTCCTAGACCCAATGATGATGTGGTGCCAACTGCTTATGCAAATCTTTTAAACATCCCTATATACGTTACAGATTCTGGCACTAACGATTTAGTAAATACTGGTGGTAATTTTATGACGGATGGTTTAGGAAACGGATTTTCATCAGACCTTGTTTTAAATGAAAACGAACAAGGAAACCCTTATGGTGTTTCTGTTAAAGATGAAGACCAAATAGATGATATTATGTTTAATTATATGGGTATTGATAACTATATAAAAATGAGAAAACTTATATACGATCAAATTAGTCATATAGATATGCATATGAAACTACTTGATGAAGAAACCATACTAGTAAGTCGTTACCCAGATGGAGTTGCTGATGGCCCAAGAATTAATCAAAACATAAACTATATTCTTAATAATTTTAGTTCACATTTTGGAACACCTTATAAAATTGAATGGATAGATGCACCTCCTGGTCCTAATGGAGATTATCCAGATAATGGTGGGTTTTATAGAACTTATAGTAATTCTATAATTATTAACAAAACAATATTAATTCCTACTTATCGCGAACAATATGATGCTCCTGCAATAGCAAAATATAAAGAGATGATGCCTGGTTACACTATTGTTGGGATAGATGTAGATAATGCAAATGAAAATTTAATCTCATTAGTTGGAGCAATTCACTGTATTACGCATTCAATTGGTGTTGAAGATCCTTTATGGATAGTTCACCAACCTGTAGAACAAGCGATTACTTCTATTCCTATAAGTGCAATGATAAAACACAACAGTGGCGTAAGTAATGCTTCTGTTTTTTGGAAAGCCGAAGGTGATACAACTTTTAATGAACTAGCAATGAGTGGAAATGGAGATACCTGGACTACAGATATTACTATTCCTGGAAGCGTAGATAAAATAAATTATTATATTTCTGCTGAAGCTAATTCTGGAAAACAACTAAATAGACCAATAGTTGCTCCAGAAGGTTTTTGGACTGTAGACACCTCAACTTTATCTGCTGAAGAATGGGCACAAAACAATATTACTGGCCCCTATCCAAATCCCACAAAAGAGAATATTAGTTTTAGATTAAACACCATTGATGGACCAATAGAAATTTCTATAATAAATGTTCTTGGCCAAGAATTATTTAAACAAGAAATAGAAAATGCAAATGGAGAAATAGAACTTGCTTTAAAACAAAACTGGAACGGGACTCTGTTTGTTAAATTTAAAGGACACTTTGGAGAAGTCACTAAAAAAATAATTAAGTTATAAACCCTAACATGAGTTTATTAAAGAAGCCCGTCTATTTTTATTATAGACGGGCTTTAATTATGAGTATAAACATGAATAATATTAAGGGCATTTTACAAGACTTAAAACTCTAGAAAGCAAATGGCTAGCCACACCAAAAAAATTGTTAATTAACATAAAAATTCATATATTGTATTTTATCCCGTTACATTTAATCTATAAGAATGTAACACTAACATAAATTAACTACTCAAATCCCAAAAAAATGAGAACAGTTCTATCTGTCTGTACTTTTATTTTAAGTACCATATGTCCTATTAACTCTCAAAGTCTTCAAGAAAACATTTCAAATAAGCAATTAGCGACTAACTACTTAGACTCTAAGAATGAAGTTTGTTTTTCTTTCAAAGCAAAGAATGAGAATCAAGTTAAAGCCCTTTCGCAATTTCTATCTTTTAGTCATAAATCAATAGATAAAAATGAATTAGAAATCGAAGCATACGCAAATAAAGAAACCTTTACTGAGTTTTTAAAATATGGATTACCCTACCAGGTAAAGAAAAGTGAAAATGAACTTAATTTTAATCCGCATTTAAGTGGACAGTCTTCTCAAGCTTTAAATAGAAACTCTAATGTAATGGCAGGATGGGATACGACGTGGGATGCTTATCCTACCTACTCTCAATACACATCTAAAATGCAATACTATATAGATACGTATCCTGAATTATGTTCTTTACAAAGTATAGGGAAAACAAAAAACGGTAGAGACCTTTGGGTATTAAAAATATCTGACAATGTTTTAACAAAAGAAACAGAACCAGAATTTCTATACACCTCTTCAATGCATGGTGATGAAATTGCTGGCTACCCATTAATGATTAGACTTATTGATTATTTATTATCTAATTATGGTACAAATGCTGAAGTTACAGACATAATCAATTCAACCGAAATTTATATAAACCCCTCTGCAAATCCAGATGGAACCTATGGCGCCATTGGTAGCAATACAATTACTTCTCCTACTCGATCTAATAGAAATGGACAAGATTTAAATAGAAACTACCCTGATAATGTAAATAGTAATAGGTTACATTATAGCAGTATAAATGATGAATATGAAAATGAAACTAAAGCTTTTATGGCTTTTGAAGAACGTATGAATTTTGTTTTATCAGCAAATTTTCATGGTGGAATAGAATTAGTAAACTATCCTAACGATAATACCACTTTACAACATCCCGATCATGATTACTATGAATACATTTCAAATGAATATGCTATTGAATGCCAAAATAGTAGTGATTTATTAGGAGATACTACTTACATGACTGTAGATGAAGATGCTTCGGTTTATCCTAGTCCTGGAGTAACAAACGGAGCAACTTGGTATATCGTTTATGGAGGCCGTCAAGATTACATGAATTATTACAGGCACTCAAAAGAAATTACTGTTGAGCTATCTGATGTAAAATACTTAGCTGGCTCTCAGTTACCAAATCATTGGGAATTTAATAAACAAGCCCTATTAAATTATATTAAGCAGGCCAATTATGGATTTCAAGGAATAATAAGTGATGAATCTGGAAATCCAGTTCCTGCCAAAGTAAACATTTCTAGCCATGATGAAAATAATTCTTGGGTGACATCAAACAAAGAATTAGGAGATTACTATAGATTAATTAAAGCGGGCACATATACGGTTACATTCGAAGCACCAGGATATGAAACGCAAACTGAAGATATTACTGTTACCGATAATTCAAAAACAATTAAGAATATCATTATGGTACCACTAACACGAGACCCTAATGTTAGCGATGTAAGTATTTGTGAAGGTAGTACGACGCAACTAACAGCTTCTGGAACAGGAGTAATTAATTGGTACAATACAGCAAACGATACGACTCCTATTTATACAGGAACAAACTTTACAACGCCTATAATCTCATCGAATACATCCTATTTTGTTGAAAATATAATCGAAAACCCTAATGTAGGAGAATTACAATTAGATTCTAATGGAAGTTTTTTAGGCGGCGAACGCTATCTTATATTTGACTCTTCAAAAATGATTAACTTAAATGAAGTCACCATAAATGCGAACCAACCTGGTGAAATGGAGGTGCAATTACAAGATAATACAGGCAAAATGATAGATAGCAGAATAATCATTATTAATTCTGCAGGTATTCAAAATATTAAATTAGATTTTATAGTTCCTATTGCTTCAAATTTAAGATTGGTTGCTAAAGAGTTATCTAACGGTTTAAGCTTATATAGAAATAATAGTAATACGAATTACCCGTATACAAATGGTCCAATTACTATAAAAAGTAGTAGTGCCAGTAATGGTACAGATTTTTATTATTTTTTCTATGATTGGAAAATTAATGATTTTAAAAGTAACAAAAAAGAAGTTAAAATTAATGTAGAAAATAGGCCTCAAGCAAATTTTGAATTTAATATTAATCCATTAAATAATGGTGAAGTCTATTTTATTAATACCTCTAATAATACTAATGAATATAACTGGGATTTTGGTGATGGATTAGGAACCTCTACAGAAGCCGATCCAACTTATGTCTTTTTCCAAACTGGAAACTATAATGTAAAATTAACTAGCGGAAATAGCTCTTGTGGGAATAATGTTATTACGATACCTGTTTTTGTAACAGTTGCTACATTAGGCAATGAAACTCCAATTTTAGAAGAAATTAATATTTATCCCAATCCTTTTAATGATGTAATTATTATTAATTTTCCAAATAAAATCAATACCATAAGTTATAAATTATTCGATCTTAGCGGCCGGTTAATTTTAAATGCTAGTAATCAAAAAACGATAGAACATCGTATAATTATACCTAATATTAGTACACTTTCAAATGGAACCTACCTATTAAAGATTGAGGATAAAAACACGAATAATTCTGTCGTAAAAAAGGTTGTACGAACAAAATAATCGATGAAATGCACTTTTTTAAATTATAAAATTCAAATAAATAACACCTAATCTTATGATTATCAAATAGTTAAATAGAATATTGCGTTTCAACGATTATTTTTGCATTTAGTAGATGTTTTACTTAGATTTGTAGCGTTATAATGCCCTCAAATAAAAAAATAACCTACTTATGCCTAAATTTACGCCCCTATACAGGTACGCCCTGCTAGTATTAAGTTTATTGTTTTCACTTAATGCAATTTCTCAAATAACAGCTTATCCTTACAGTGAAAATTTTGAAGCTGGTATTGGTTTATGGAATCAAGACGGTGGAGATGTTGGAGATTGGGAAAGACAAGCAGAAGAAAATGATGGAAACTCAACACCGTCTGGAAGTACAGGTCCTTCTTTATCTTCCGATAATGTTTGGGGAGGAGCTGATGGATTTTTTCTATTCACTGAATCCTCAAATACTACAGGAAGCAATGTTGGATTCAATGGAACTGCTTTTTTAAGCAGCCCTGAATTTGATTTAACTGGACAGTTTGGACCTAATTTCAACTTTAGTTATCACATGTTTGGCGGTAGTATGGGGCGCTTAAGCATAGATATAAGTACTAATAATGGTGTTACTTATCCAACAACTCTTTGGACTCGAAATGGACAACAGCATGCATCTCATGGAGCTGCATGGAGTACTGCTACAATAGATTTATCTGCCTATATTGGGCAAACTATAAAATTAAGAATTCGTGGTAATACAGGAAATAGTTGGCAAAGTGATATGGCTGTAGATAATGTGTCTTTAACTACAACCACACCACAACCAGAAATAAACGTTACCGGTTTAGGTAATACTATTACTGATGGTGATATAACACCTGTTGCAACTGATAATACAGATTTTGGAGATTTTAACATCCCATCTGCAGCAGTAGTACATACGTTTACAATACAAAACACAGGAACAGCAGATTTAGACTTAACTGGAGGGCCATTAGTACAAATAGGTGGAGCTGCCTCTGGAGATTATACGGTAACAGCACTTCCTACCTCTCCTGTAGCAGCAGGTGGATCTACAACCTTTAGTATTTCTTTCACTGCAAGTGTAGCTGGAGCTAGAAATGCAACAGTAACGATTGTTAATAATGATTCTACCGAAAACCCGTACAACTTTAACATAACAGGTAATGGTATAGTACCACCTCCATGTAGTGCAACTATAACTACTTATCCTTATGCTGAAAGTTTCGAAACAGGTTTTGGTTTCTGGAATCAAGTTGGAGGCGATAATGGTGACTGGCTTCGCCAAGGTCAAGGAATAGCTCCTGGACTTGCTAGTTTTCAAACCCCATCAGCCGGTACAGGTCCGGATTCTGCAGCAGCAGGTCTTAGATATATCTATACTGAAGCCACTAATGGAGGTACAGCACCTGGAAATTCATACAGAATTACGTATTTGGAAAGTCCTTGCTTTAATTTAACATCACTTGCCAATCCTGAATTTAGATTTCAATACCATATGTTTGGTTCTAACATGGGAACATTAAGAGTTCAAATTAGTACAAATAATGGCATTACGTATACTAATAACGATTACTCTGTAGGAGGGCAACAGCAAACAAATATATCAGACCCATGGAGGTCTGCTACTGTAGATCTTGGTGCATTTGCAGGACAAACGGTTAAAATTAGATTGTTTGGCATGACAGGTAACGGATTTGAAAGTGACTTAGCTTTGGATGATTTCTCTCTTGTAAATGCAATAGCAGAAAGCAATGCTCCTGGTGGTGTAGTATCTAACTTACAGCTATGGTTAAAATCTACTGATGGACTTTCTTACACAGATGGTCAACCAGTAAGTACTTGGCAAACACAAGCAAAAGGATCTGACGCAACAGTTAATACTGCAGGACAAGAACCTACATATTATGATAATCCTATACAAAATATAAACTTTAATCCAGTAGTGAGTTTTCAAGGAAACACCCCAAATGCTGGCCAGAATATAGATTTAACAGTTGGAGGTCAGCAATTCCTTATGGGGGATTCTGGGTTCTTCTCTAATGATATGTTCATCGTTTATTTACCAGATGATCCAATTAATAGCACCTATGGAGCTGTAGATTTGTTTATCGGTGATGCAAACGAGCTTGTTGTCTCAGGAGCACTATCTAACATTGGAGTTGATGTAACTGGTATAGGATTAGGAGCATCGACTGAGCGTTTTACAAATGAGGTTATTAATTATTCTATTGGAGGAAGTAATGGATCTGGCCCAATGAATGATATGGCACCATTTGCAGGATATGGTTCTGGACAAATTGATGCTGGAGTGACTTACGATAATGTTAGTCTTATTAATACTTTCACCAATAGCTCAAACTCTAACCAAGAGTTATTTTACAACGGACTCAATATTGGAAATCAAGTTAATGACCCTGCAGATTTTTCACTTATTAATAATTCAAGATATTTCATTGGTAGAAGTCAAGCTTATGAAGGCAGTTATAACGGGCGAATTGCTGAGATTGTTACCTATGCAACGAAAAAAAATGATGCCGATGCTACCCAAGAACGTAATAGGATACAGTCATACTTAGCTATCAAATATGGTATTACTTTAGGTGTAAATGGTGTCTCTCAAGATTATGTAGATTCAGACGGTACAGTAATATGGGATCAATCTGCTAATGCCGGTTTTAACTATAATATTACGGGTATAGGACGAGATGATGCTTCAGAGTTAGACCAAAGGCAATCTTTAAGTATTAATAATGCCGTAGATGGTTCTGGTCCTATAGAAGGATTACTTACCATGGGACTAACAGAACTCTACGATACTAATAATTTAAATAAAGCAGCTACTACAGGATTTGGAGATAAACAATTCCTAACCTGGGGTGATAATGATGGAAATTTAAACTTATCTAATACGATAAATGTAGACTTAAGTTCTGGTATCGCTGGTTTAACAACTCCTGTGACTTTTGAAAGCACACAACGTATATGGAAAGTTGTTGAAAACGGTGGTGATGTTCCAGAAGTAAAAATAAGAGTTCCAATTAGTGCACTAAGAGGCGTAACACCTCCTGGAGATTTTTATATGTTCGTTTCTAATGCCCCAATGTTCGATCCTACTGCAAACTACACTGTTATGCGTCCAAGCTTGTCAGACCCGACAGTATTGGAAGGGAATTACGATTTTGACGGTACAAAATTTATCACTTTTGGTTATGCTGAAGAAATTACTAGAATACGATCAATTAACTTCGATGGCTCTACAGATTATGTAGAAATGGGAGATGTCTTAAACCTTAACCCTGCAGGTTTTACAATATCTGCTTGGATTAAAAGAGACGCAGGATCTAATGGAAGAACAATAGTTTCTAAGCGAAACATAGGATATACAAGTGGTTACGAAATGAGAATTGAAGGTTCTGGATTTGCCGAAATGAGATGGAGAGTTGGCGGTTCTAACAGACGAGTAACTTCAACTACAGCCATACCTGTAAATGAATGGCATCATATCACTGCAACTTACGATGGCAGCAGAGCTAGAATATACATTGATGGGGTACTTGATAATACAGCAAATCTACCCGCACCTTCAAGCACAACCGATAATTTTAATATCGCAGCATCTGGTAAAGGAGCACCAACAGCATTTTTCCCTGGTAATATTGATGAAATTAGAATTTGGGATACAGATCTTTCCGAAAATCAATTACGCTACATAATGAATCAAGAAATTGAAGATAATGCAGGTTTTACAAACGGTATGATTATTCCATCTACAATAACGCTTAATGAAATAGCCCCAATACCATGGACTCAATTAGCTGGATATTATCCAATGACAAGATATACATACACCAATACAAAAGATGAATCTGGTAATAATAATATAGGTGCTTTAAGAAATTTAAACACAGTCGATTTCCAAACGGCTCCTCTACCTTACGAATCTGAAAATGATGGTACTTGGTTAACAGATGCTACTTGGTTAAATAATACAGTACAAACTTTACCAAATGCATTATCCATAGTAGACGGTACAACACCTATCGATTGGAATATCGTACGAACAAGCCACAACATTAGAATAAATACTGATGCCGTTCTAGGACGACAAAGAAGCGTTTTAGGCTTATTTGTAGATTCAAATACATTAACGATTAATGGATCAACACCTGTTGGAACAGGAAACGCGCTTAATGTAAGTCATTACTTAAAAATAGATGGTAAACTAGATCTAAATGGCGAATCTCAATTAATCCAAACAACAAATAGTGATTTTGATGTCACAAGTTCTGGAACATTAGAAAGAGATCAACAAGGAACTCAAGATTTATATACATACAATTATTGGTCATCACCAGTAGGGATTAGTAATGTAACATCAAATAATAATAGCTATGCATTACCAGATATTTTCTTTGATGGAACGACTTCTACATCTCCACAAGCTATTAATTATTTAACATCAGGTTTTGATGGTACAAATGGCTCTCCAATTGGATTAGCTGATTATTGGATATGGAAATTTAATAACCGTACAGGTGATACATACTCAGAATGGCAACATGTGAGAAGCACAGGAACACTACTTGCTGGTGAAGGTTTTACTCTTAAAGGAGTAGACAATACTGGTGGCATTGTTTCTAATGAACAAAACTATGTTTTTGAAGGTAAACCTAATAATGGTGATATTACTTTAAGCATCAATAGTGGAAATGATTATTTGGTTGGTAATCCCTACCCTTCTGCTATAGATGCAGTACAATTTATAACTGATAATGGCACTTCTACTACTGGAACTTTATACTTCTGGGAACATTGGGGCGGTGGCTCACATATATTAGGAGAATACCAAGGAGGTTATGCAACTTATAATCTTTCTGGTGGTCTTCAAGCATCTGGTAATGATCCAGATGTAGGTACTGGAGGAACACCTACTAAAACACCTGGTCAATTTATACCAGTAGCTCAAGGGTTCTTTGTTACAAGTGGAAGTACAGGTAATGTCGAATTTAATAATGGCCAACGTATCTATACAAAAGAAGGAGGCACCTCTATATTTGTAAGAAATGGAGATAGTACTCAAACTGAATCATCAAATCGTTCTGATGATACTAGAATGAAACTAAGATTAGGTTTTAATTCTATTAATGGATTACATAGACAATTATTAGTAACTGAAGACAGTAGAGCAACTCCTGGAATTGATTGGGGATTTGATGGCCAACTTAATGAAGATCAAATAGATGATATGTATTGGATGCTTGATAATCAAAAATTCGTAATTCAAGGTACAAACACTATAAATAGATATACAGTACTACCATTAGGTCTCCATACGAAAGACTCTGGTGATAATACATTTACCATAGATAATTTAGAAAACGTACCAAGTGATTTAGAAATATACTTACACGATAAAGAAACAGGATTATATCATGACTTAAGAGCTGGTGATTTTACTATTAACCTATTAAGTGGTGAATATTATACTCGTTTCGAAATCACTTTTACAAATAATAATACATTAAACACTACAGAAGTAGACTTTGATACTAATATTGAATTTTACTACTCAAACACTAATGAATCAATTGTAATAAGCAACCCTAGCCTAGAAACACTAGAAAGTGTAGGACTATATAACATAATTGGGCAATCTATTATTAAATTCGATGATGTAGAAACTATAGATTATAGTGAGATTAAATTAAAATCAATTAGCTCAGGTAATTATATCTTAAAACTAAAAACTGAAGCTGGTATAATATCTAAAAAAGTATTAATCGATTAACCAACTTAAATACTAAATCTAAAGCCGAATATTTAATAAAATATTCGGCTTTTTTATTGTTAAAAATAGAACTCTTGCACAATAAACACAAAAAACACACAACAATCTCATTTTAAATGCATTACCAATTAATATTTTATATAATATTCATTATATATGTTAAATTTTAAAACATTTATCACCTCAAATCATAAATTTATAAGCATTTCATCGATTAAGTTTGTATTTCATGGTATATAAAATTATATTTGACTGAAGCTTAGGCTTTTATTTATCCCTTAGTTCCCAAAACTAAAACATCTACTTATGAAAAATTCTACCCTTAAGAATTCATTTTCTATTGGGGTTAAAAGCAAATTATTATTTATTGCTTTTGCCTTAATGACTATTTATTCGAACTCGCAAACTTCTTTTGTTGAAGTATCTGTTAATTGGCCAGAGTGGTCATCAGAAAACAGAGCAGAAATTTATGACCCTAGCGGTACTTTATTAGCCACTTTAGATAATGGTTACGCAGGCGGCGCAAATAGTGCTTACTCTACAACATTAAACTTAGGTTGTATTCCAGACGGTACAAATTATTACGTTATCATGTATGATACTTTTGATGATGGCTGGAACGGTGCTTCTAATATAACCGTAACCTCTAGCGGAACTATAGTTTTAACAAACTCTGGTGCTAGCGCAACCACAACAGGTACACGATTAAATTTTAATGTTTCTGGAGGTTGTACAGGATCTTGTTCAGCTACAGTAGACAGTTTCCCGTATACTGAAAGTTTTGAATCAGGCTTTGGAGCTTGGTCACAAAGTACTAATGACGAATTTGATTGGTCAAGAAGAAGTGGAGGTACTCCATCTTCAAATACAGGTCCAAATGGTGCTTCTGAAGGTAATTTTTACCTCTACACAGAAGCCTCTAGTAACTATAGCAATTTTTCTACAATAGAAAGTCCTTGTTTTGAACTAACAGATGCTACTTCTGCACAGTTCTCGTTTTACTACCATATGTATGGTGCAAACATGGGTACTTTAGATGTAGATATTAGCATCAATGGAGGATTATCTTACCCTACTACACTTTGGTCTAGAACCGGACAAGTACAAGGTAGTAATAATGCTGCATGGAATTTGGTAAATTTAGATTTAGCTGCCTATTTAGGTCAAACCGTAAGAATTCGTTTTAAAGGCTCTACTGGCAATAATTTCAGGAGTGATATGGCTATAGATGATATCTCATTAACTGCTACTACTGATCCTAAACCAGAAATTAATATTACAGGAAATAACAATGTTATAAATAGCGGAGATACAACTCCAATAATTACAGATAATACAAATTTTGGATCAGTAGACGTAGTTTCTGGATCTAGAACGCATACTTTTTTAATAAATAACTCGGGAACATTACCTCTTAATTTAACTGGCTCTGCTCCATATGTAACAATATCTGGACCTGCAGCTACAGAATTTATTCTTAACACAATTCCATCGACTCCAATTAATTCAGGAAATTTTTCAAGTTTTGATATTACTTTTGACCCTATTTCTGATGGAGTAAGAATTGCAACTATTAGTATTGCTAATAACGATGCGAATGAAAACCCATATACTTTCACTATTCAAGGCTTTGGAGACGTTCCTTTAGCCGAAGGACCTGGAGGGGTAAAAACCAATGTCCAATTATGGCTTAAAGCTAATGATGGTGCTGGAACTGTAGATGGACAACCTCTATCTTTATGGGTAGATCAAGCAAAAGATAATGATGCGTCTGTTAATTTACCTGGTCAAGAACCAATATACAGAGACAACCCAAATGCAAATGTTAATTACAATGCAGTGGTAGACTTTAATAACAATTTTGGTAGCTACCCAATAGATTATACGTATTCAGATACGAATAGACAATATTTAAAAGGAGATGCTGGATTTTATACAGACGACATTTATGTTGTTCTAAAACCAAATAGACCAGCTTCATCTTCTTCAGGTTTCTATGATATCTTCTGTGGAGATTCAGATACAACAGTACAAGCAACAGATGCTAGTGGTGTTGGTTTTGGAGCCTATTCAGTAAGATTTGAGAATGAAGTTTTATCCTACGCACATGGTACGACTCCAAATGGAGTTACTCCCATAGAAAATCGTGGTTATGGTGTTGCTGAAACGTATACGACTACTATTTTTGATAATGTTGGTATTATAAATGGCCGACATAATACTGATCTTCCAGCTACTGGTTACGAATTATTGTATAACAATGAAAATGTTGTAAATACAGAAGTTGGTGTACCACAATTTGGTACCATAGATGATTCAAGATACTGGATTGGCCGTAGTGAAGGTTATAAAAGTAGTTTAGATGGTAGAGTTGTAGAAATTATTACTTTCTCATCAAGAAATAACGAAAACCCAAATCGTAATAGAATTCAATCCTATTTGGCAATTAAATACGGAATTACTTTAGGTGTAAATGGAATTAGCCAAAATTACGTAGCTTCTAATAATGAAGTGATATGGGATGTTTCTGCTAATGCAGGCTATAATTTCGATATCGCTGGTATTGGTAGAGATGATGAATCCGATTTAAAACAAAAACAATCTAAAAGTGCAAATAATACTTCTATTGTTTCGATGTCTTTAGAAAACACCGAATTAACAAATAATCTTAATAATAATACATTTGCTACTAGTAATGAGTTTTTAATATGGGGAAATGATGGTGAAAACACCAATTCGTCTCCAGCTTCAATTACTGTAGATTTAGGACCAGCTATAATAACGACTGTAACAGATGTTATGAATAGAACTTGGAAAATTAATGAAACTTCTGGTAATGACATTAGAACAGTAGAAATCTCTGTTTTTGAAACTGATTTAGCTGGCTTACCTCCATTAACTGGAAATGATGCCTATGTGATGTTAGTAGCAGACGATGAAGATTTTACAACAAGTTTAAATACTGTGTTTTTAGATCCAAGTACGTTTAATGGATTAGCAACTAGAGAAGGTACTTACGATTTTGATGGTACAAAATACTTCACCTTTGGAGTCGCTCATGAACAAGTAGAACCTAGACATTTAGGCTTTGATGGTGTAGATAATTATACATTAATTGGAGACAGAATCGATCTTTCTGGTCGTTTTACAGCTTCAGCATGGGTAAAACCAGATGGATCAAATGCATTGACATCAGATAAAACAATCGTTGCTAAAAATGATGGTGCTGCTGGATATAAATTCTTCTTAACAGATGATAACTATGTTAGCTTTACTGTAGGAAGCGCAGGCACAGATAGAATTCAATCAAATACTAGAATTCCAAATAATATTTGGCATCATGCATCTGTAATTTATGATGGTGTTAATGCTAGCATCTTCATAGATGGTATATTAGATGCTACCAAAGTTATGAACTCACCAGTTCCAAATGGCTCAGATTTTGCTATTGGTGCAGTCTATGTTGATAAAGCAGATGTAAGAGATCATTTTAAAGGAGACATCGATGAAATTCGTGTTTGGAATGATGCACTTACTATAGATCAATTACGTTATGTAATGAACCAAGAAATTAGAAGAAATACAACTTTTGTAAATGGTGCTATTGTACCAAATACGATTACTAAAAATGATATTGAAGTTGTAAATTGGACTAAATTACTAGCCTACTATTCAATGAATTCATACATCGGCACACATCTTAATGATGTATCTGGTAATGGAAATAGAGGAAGCTTAACAGATCCTGCAACATTTACTTTAGAATTTCAATCATCACCAATACCTTATAAATCTTTAAGTAATGGAGATTGGGATACGACAACGACATGGGCAAATGGAAGCGAACAATACATCCCTGGATCTGCCTCAATTGTTGACCCTAACATAACCATAGATTGGAATATTGTAGAAACCAACCACAACATCTCAATGAATAATACCGGCTTACCAAACAGTAATCAAGACAATAGAACTATTTTAGGGTTATTTGTTGACTCAAATAGCCTTACAGTATCTGGTAATACGGCTACAAATGCTGGTAACGGATTAACTGTTACTCATTATTTAAATATTGATGGTAAATTAGATCTTGAAGGAGAATCACAATTAATTCAAACTATCGATAGTGATTTTGAAGTCACTAGTTCGGGTACACTGCAAAGAGACCAACAAGGTACTCAAGATTTATTTACTTATAATTATTGGGGATCGCCTGTTGGAATTAGCAACACAACATCTAACAATAACAGTTATAAATTTCCGGACATCTATTTTGATGGTACAAATCCAGCAGCTCCACAGAATATTAATATCCTTACTACTGGATACGATGGAACAAATGGATCACCAATAGGCATAGCAGATTACTGGATATGGAAATTCTCTAACTTAACTAGTGATGATTATTCTGAATGGCAACAAGTGAGAAGCACTGGTACCTTATTAGCAGGTGAAGGATTCACTCTTAAAGGTGTTAATGATACTGGAGGAGTTCCTAGTTTAGAACAAAACTATGTTCTAGAAGGGAAGCCTCACAATGGAGATATTACTTTAAATATAAATGCTGGAAATGATTATTTAGTAGGTAATCCATATGCCTCTGCATTAGATGCGCATCAATTCATATTAGATAATGCACCTACAATAGATGGTACAGGAAACACTACCGGAACATTATATTTCTGGGAACATTGGGGTGGAGGCTCACATATTTTAGATGAATATCAAGGTGGTTATGCAACATATAACCTATCTGGAGGAGTTGCTTCTGCTTCAATAGGAACTAGTGATCCAGATGTATCTACTGGAGGTACTCCAACAAAAATACCAGGTCGTTATATTCCTGTTGCTCAAGGTTTCTTCGTTACAGGGGAAAATACCGGAACCATTAAATTTAATAATGGACAACGTGCTTTCTTTAAAGAAAACACTGGTTCTATATTCTTTAGAGGAGATGAAGCAACTTCAATAGACTCAAGAAAAGACCCTTTAACCACAATAACGGATACAGAAAATGGTGACAATAGAATGAAAATAAGATTAGGGTTTAATTCTGTTAATGGCATACATCGACAACTATTAGTTACTCAAGATAGTCATGCAACATCTGGAATAGACTGGGGCTTCGATGGTGAGAATAACGAAACTCAAATAGATGACATGCATTGGATGATAGATAATGAGAAATTTACTATTCAAGGAATTGATCGTATTAATAGTAAAACTAGACTACCTATAGGTATACAAACAGGTAGCGATGGTGTAAACTCAATAACTATTGATAAATTAGAGAATGCTACTAGAGATCTAAAAATCTATTTATACGATAAACTAAGAGATAGACATCATGATTTAACACAAAGTGATTTTAATTTTAAATTACCTGCTGGTGATCATTTAGATCGTTTCGAAATTGTTTTCCAAATCAATTTATTACGTCAAGAGACAGTTGATACAGATAGCTTTGAATATGAAACCGATATTGACTTCTATTTTGAAAACAATAATGAAGTCGTAATTATTAACAACCCTAGTTTAGAGAAATTAAAATCTATGGAGTTAATTAATACTGCTGGACAATCTATATTTAAGTTTGATAAGCTTGAAAGCATAGAGAATAACAAAATAAAAGTTCCAACGATCAGTTCTGGTAATTATATATTAAACCTAAACACTGAAAATGGAACATTATCGAAAAAAGTATTGATAAAATAAATAGTCTAAGATTTAAGTTTTTATTAGTAAGCATGTCAATACTTTTACTAAATCCCGAAATTAATTTTTCGGGATTTTTTAATTTAAATTAATTATGTCAGGAGCGCAGTCGAAACCTAATAGAATATATAATATTTATTTTGACTAAGTTCACACAAGAAAATCATGTCAGTTCGTCCCGAAGCTTCGGGATTGACTTTTAGGAGAAGTGTATCGAGAACATTGCTTTTTGCATCAAAAATCTATTCTCGATACATTTTATTTCCATTGCATTACAACAAAACACTCGAACTGACGATTTTTAATCACTAATACAGTTATACCAAACTCAGGTTTTAAGATAGCTTTAAAATCAGCTCATCTAAACTTAATTTAGTTTGCTCACCAGACTGCATGTCTTTCAGTGCATAGTTATTATTTTCTAACTCCTCCTCGCCTACTAAAACAACAAATGGAATGTCACGCTTATTAGCATAATTCATTTGCTTCTTCATTTTTGCTTTGTCTGGATACAACTCTGCATTAATCGTTTTTTCACGTAATGTTTTTATAGCTTTTAAACTAAACAAAGCTTCTTTATCACCAAAATTAATAAACAACACCTCTGTAGTTTTAGTGATCGTTTCGGGAAATAACTCCAACTCCTCTAAAACTAAATAAATACGATCTAAACCAAAACTTATGCCAACACCACTTACATTCTTTAATCCAAAGATTCCAGTTAAATCATCATAACGACCGCCACCACCAATAGATCCCATACTCACTCCTTCTGGGGCAGAAACTTCAAAAATAGCACCTGTATAATAGTTTAAACCTCTAGCTAAAGTCACATCCAACTGTAGTTTTGCTGTTTTTAAGCCTAGACTTGTAATTGCTGAGTTAATAAACTCCAATTCCTCTATTCCTTTTTTACCTTCAGTAGAAGTGTTTAAAATAGATTTAAGACTATTTATTTGAGACTCAAAATTACCCGACAACGTAAATAAAGGTTGTAATTTTTCTATTCCACTTTCAGGAATACCTTTATTTAGCATTTCTTCTTTTACCTTCTCCTCTCCTATTTTGTCTAATTTATCTAAGGCAACAGTAAAATCTATTAACTTATCACTTGCCCCAATAACTTCAGCGATACCAGATAAAATTTTTCGATTATTAATTTTAATAGTAACACCTTCTAATTTTAAAGCCGAAAACACACTGTCATATAATTGTATAAATTCTACTTCTTGAAACAATGAATCGCTTCCAACAACATCGGCATCACATTGATAAAATTCTCTAAAACGTCCTTTTTGCGGTCTATCTGCTCTCCACACTGGTTGCATTTGATAACGCTTAAATGGGAACTCTATCTCATTTTGGTGTTGTACCACATATCTAGCGAAAGGCACTGTTAAATCGTAGCGTAAGGCTTTTTCACTTATATAATTTCCAACGTAATTATTACCTAATTGAAAATAAAAATCACCATAAATAAGAAATGTTAATTCAGTCAAACTTGAATTATCTTCTTTCAGTAACTTGTTTTTAAGATCTTCTTTAGCTAGAATCATATTTTCTATTCTAAACCAAATATCTCCTGTTAACTTATCTAGGTTGATAGATTTTTCATCAAATTTTATATTTTCATTTGCTCTTAGTATACCTGGAAACACTTTAATAAAGTTTTCTTTCCAATTATTTAAATCAAACTCCTTCTCATTATAGGCTAATCTTAAATTATGAAGAGCTGTCTTTATTGTTTCAACTAAATTATTATTAAAATCTTTTAAAAAATCACCTGAATTCAAAATCTTAAAAATCAAACGATCTCCTTCCTCTCCATATTTCCCCATTAAGGTGTCTGAATTTTCAAAACTAGGCGTTTCTATAGGCTGAAAACCAAAGGTCTCAAATTGAGTCCTTATTGTATTAAAAATATAATTTCGTTTTGCAACTTGTTCTGGATTAAAATCTCGTGTTCCTTTTGGTATGCCTGGTTTCTGTGCCATAATATTCCCTTTGAAAAATGGGATTTTTTTAATTATTATATATTTTCTAGGTTGGACTTTATATTATATTCAAGCAATGTTGGTGGAAAACACCAACATTGGCAAAATTTCAAAAGTACTTTACAACCAAAACAAAAATAATAGTTTTAAATAAGAAATAGATCCCTACTCTTGCAGGAATTCATCAATTTTATCAACTTATGCAAATAATTATAAAGTCGTTTTTGTGCCTTTGTTGGTGTTTTCCACCAACAACATATTTATTTCTTATACACAAAGTTTAAAAACAAACAGATTCCTGCCTGCGCAGGAATTATTAATTTATAAGCTTATAAAAATACTTATACAAGTCCCCTTTTGTAATAACCGAACCCTGCTCAATTAGCTTAAATTTATCGAGATGCGGATCTTTTGAATAGTCTTTATTTGCTTGAACAAACTCCACATCATCACTCATAAGATTTTCTCGCAACCAATTAAAACCGTCTTTAGTTGTTAAATCTTCTTTATTTTTAAGTTTCACACCAATTAAATGCATGTTTTTTTCATTTAAAGCAAATAAATGCATGCTTTGAGGTGAAATATGCTCTAAATATTTTGCTTTATTTAAAGCGCCTTCCCATATTAAATCGCTAAAAACATCTAATTCTATTTCGGCTAACTCAGGTTTGTTAGTTTTCAAATTTGTCCATTCATCAGCAGTTATAGATTGTGTTGCTAAAAAATTTATAAATTCTTGATGCAGTTCTTCAAATTGTTCTTTTGTAAGTCTAGAATACTTCATGAAAAATTTTATATTTTTCATTTCCGTCCTTCGTCTAAGCTCAGGTTAAACTCCGGCGGAAATCTTAGTCATTATATTTCTAAATAAACTTAGAAATGCTATTTTATGAGATCCCGCTGAAAAAAAGCGGGATTAGTTCAGCTATGCTTTTTAAAAGCAAAAGTTTTAAAATGCTGCTTCACTAAAAAAAACCGTTTAGAAATGAATCCAAACGGTTTTATTAATTATATAAATTTAAAATTATGCTTGCGCTACAACTTCAAATTCTAAATCTACAGATACTTCTCTGTGTAAACGAACTGTAGCGTTATATTTCCCTAAACGCTTTACATTTCCACCTTGTACTGTAATGAATTTTTTATCAATAGATTGTCCTTGCTTTTCTAAAGCTTCAGCAACATTGATATTATTTACAGATCCAAATAATTTGTCTCCAGTTCCAACTTTAGAAGCTATTTTAAGCTCTAATGCTTTAATAGCGTCTGCGATTTTAGTCGCATCATCTACTATTCTCTTTTCTTTAAAGGCACGTTGCTTTAAATTTTCAGCTAATACTTTCTTTGCAGAAACAGTAGCTAAAATAGCTTCACCTTGAGGAATTAAAAAGTTTCTACCATAACCGTTCTTAACCGTTACAACATCGTCTTTAAATCCTAAATTTTCAACGTCTTGTTTTAATATAAGTTCCATTGTTATGATCTTTTTATTTTAATAAATCTGCTACGTAAGGTAATAACGCTAAATGACGCGCTCTTTTCACTGCTACAGATACTTTTCTTTGATATTTTAAAGAGGTTCCTGTTAAACGTCTAGGTAAAATTTTACCTTGCTCGTTAATAAAACCTAATAACCAATCTGCATCTTTATAATCTACATATTTGATACCAGACTTTTTGAAACGACAATACTTCTTATTCTTGTTAGTTTCAATATTTAAAGGCGTTAAATATCTAATTTCGCCTTCTTTTTTTCCTTTTGACTGTTGTTCTATTGTAGACATAACTTATGCTTTTGCTTTCGCTTTTAGTTTTAATTTAGCTCTTCTTCTCTCAGCCCACGAAATTGCGTGCTTGTCTAAAGCTACTGTTAAGTAACGCATAAAACGCTCATCACGTCTAAACTCTACTTCTAAAGGGTTAACAGCTTCACCATCTACTTGATACTCGAATAAGTGATAAAAACCACTTTTTTTGTTTTGAATTGGATAAGCTAACTTTTTTAGCCCCCAGTTTTCTTTGGATACCATCTTTGCTCCTCTAGAAACAAGAAAATCTTCGTATTTCTTTACTGTTTCCTTTATCTGATCTTCAGATAAAACGGGATTTAAGATGAAAACAGTTTCATAATGATTCATAAAAATCTATTTAAATTTGTTAAAAATTGGCTGCAAAAATACTCCTTTTTATTAACTACTGCAACTTAATCGGGAGAAAATCGATAGAAAAAAGAAGCCTTCGAACGATGTGTTAAACTTTTGTTAAAACAAACTCTTTGCCGATGTTTCTTGTTTTTTAACCGATTTTTTTGTAACATTGTCGATAACTTAACCTAAAATGTAAAAAGACTATGACTTTAAATTGTGTAGTAGTAGATGATTCAGCCATACAGCGATTGTCTATTGTAAAGCTAATTGAGAATAACAATTCGCTTAATTTGATTGCAGAGTACAGTAGTGCTCTAGAAACTAAAAATGGATTAAACACTCATAAAGTAGATCTTATCTTCTTAGATATTGAGATGCCCGTTTTGAATGGTTTCGAACTTTTAGACGTATTAAATAACAAACCGCAAATTATTTTTGTAACGGGTAAAACAGAATATGCTTTTAAAGCATTTAATTACGACGCTACAGATTATTTGCAAAAACCTATAACTCGAGAACGTTTTAACTCAGCCGTTGAGAAAGCCCTAGAACAACATAAGCTGAAATTAGACTTTAACGAGACCGAAGGTGAACACATCTTCGTTAAAAGTAATTTAAAAAAACGTAAAGTATATATTAGAGATATTAAATGGATAGAAGCTCTTGGTGATTATGTAAAATTAGTTACCGAAGAAAGTTCACTTGTAGTACTTTCTACAATGAAAGCTTTTGAAAGCGAATTGCCCGAAGGAAAATTCCTTAGAATTCATAAATCTTATATTGTAAATTTAGATAAAGTAGATCGTTTTAACAGTAAAAATGTTGAAGTTGGTGCTTACGAAATACCGTTAAGTAGAAACAAGAAAACATTACTTGTTGATGCTTTAAATAATATCTAAATGTAAAGTAAAACATATACTTTAAAGTCTTATCAAATAAAAAAAACCTGTTTCCTCAATTGGAACAGGTTTTTTTATGAGATACTTTTATATACAAAAAATGACTTGTTGGTTTTATTTGTTTGTTGTGTTAATTAAAAAAACGTATGAGCAAAAAACACAATAGTTAATAACTACCCTTTTGAGTTTTGTGTAATGTTAAAAAAACATCCGAATTCAATTATTTTATAATTATTCACACTTATTTGACATTCATTTGACACTTTTCTGTAGATGTTGATTTAGTTTTACTGAAAACAAAATCAGCATGAAAAAAATAATCATAATATCAATCTTACTAAGTTATTCTCTAAATATTTTTGGACAAGGGCATAAAGAAATAAATTTAATAAAAGTTGACAGTACTTGGGGCAAAGAAATTATTCAAGTTCCTTTTTGGTTCGCTCCCGAAATAGATTATAAAGGGCATGAAGATATTAGATTTGCTAAAGGCTGGGAGGATATTAATAGTTCTGGATTTTGGACTCTTGTTTTTGCTTGGGACATTAATTTAAATACTAAACCAACGACAAATTTTTTTGAAGATAGTATTAAACTCTATTTTGATGGATTAATGAAAGTAGTTAACGACAATAAAACGTTAATTATACCAAAAACCATAGTAAAATTAATAGAAAATAAGAAAAATTCAGAAAAAATAACTTTTACAGGAACAGTAGAAACATACGATGCATTTACTACTAAAAAAATGATTGCACTAAATGTTACAATTGAAAGTTATTACTGTGAAAAAATTGATAAATACGTTCCCTTTTTCAAAATCTCTCCACGAAATTTTAATCATAAAATATGGAAGGAATTGAACGGAATATATCTTAGTGATGATATTTGCAATAACTAATTATAAGAATACGGAAATCCCCCTTACCAATTAACTTTTCATTTAGAAATCGTAAAATCAATACTTAAATAAAACACTACAAACAATAAAGAAAAGTATAGTTAACTACTAATGATTTCCCTATGGAAAAATCCTTGCGACTGAACAATGGTTCGGTTCTTTTTATTAACTTAGTGTTTCAGCAACGAAACCATACATGAACCGTTTTAGCTAATGTTGAAAAAACCTGAATTAAAGTAAAATTATGGTAGAGAGACCGAAAATAAAATTAAACTTAACAAATACTGATAAAGTAATTGAATTTATTGGCTGGATAATACTCATCGGAACTTGGGTTTTAGCAACACTAAGTTTTTCGGACTTACCAGAATCAATTCCTACTCATTTTAATGGAGCGGGAGAAGCAGATGGATTTGGAGAAAAGACTAATATTTTTGTACTACCAATTATTGGAACGATTCTTTTTATTGGAATGACAATGCTAAACAAGAATCCACACATTTTTAATTATCCGAAAACCATAACTAACGAAAACGCATTAAATCAATATTCTAATGCCACTCGAATGATTAGAGTATTGAAATTGACAATCGTATTTGTTTTTGGACTTATACTATTTATGACTTTACAGTTCACTAATGGCAATGCTGATGGTCTTGGAACTTGGTTTTTGCCACTTACAATTAGCTTGTTTATAATCCCTACTTTATATTTTTTGTTTAAATCAATGAAAATAAAGGCAAACGGGCAAAATACTAGCAACAACAATGGCTATAATTAATGTGGGGTTTGGGTTTTTACGCCAAAGTCTGTGTATATTTATGAGATCGCAAAATCTCAGGGATTTTGCTTTAGACAAGAAAAAATGAACTACCTCGACCCAAGGGTACGAGGTATCAAATAGGAAAATCCTTTTTTATTTCGACGCAAACGTCGGGGAATTAACCAAAAAAATGATTAAAACAAAAAGATTTAGCTATGAACGTTGGAGCAATGAGAATTGTAAATCACCGCACCACACTAATCATAGTCGAGACATTAACAGGTAACTTTTACAAATCAAACCAATCATTTACTCTAGTATCATGTTTTGGGATGAATGTTTTATGAATAAATTCATTATTTGCTTTGTTATATTCATAATCCTTCGCCCATTCTTTATGGTTCTTAGCTAAAGCAACAATACTTTCACAAACAAAATCAATCTCGGCACAAGTTGTAGTGGGGTGAATAGATAAACGTATCCAACCTGGTTTACGAATTAAATCACCTAATGAAATTTGATTTACCAAACTCGTAGACTGTTCTTGGTTTACATGCAGTAAATAATGCCCGTAGGTTCCTGCACAGCTGCAACCTCCACGAGTTTGTATACCAAATCGATCATTAAGTAATTTAACACCTAAATTAAAGTGTAAATCGTCAATAAAAAAAGAAATAACTCCTAATCGATCTTTATGTTGTGGTGCTAGTATATTAATCGTTTTAACGGGCTCTAAATGCTTAAATACATGATGTAACAACTCATGCTCTCTATCCAATATATTCTTTACTCCCATTTGCTCTTTAAGCTTAATAGCTAAAGCTGTTTTTATGGTTTGTAAAAACCCTGGTGTACCTCCGTCTTCTCTATCTTCTATACTTTCAACATATTTGTGTTCTCCCCAAGGGTTTGTCCAGCTAACGGTTCCTCCTCCCGGACAGTCGGGAACCATATTTTTATATAGTTTTTTATTAAATACCAAAACACCAGAAGTTCCTGGACCTCCTAAAAATTTATGAGGCGAAAAGAAAATAGCATCTAAGGATTCATCTTCATGTTCTGGATGCATATTAATGTTAACATATGGAGCCGAACAGGCAAAATCAACAAAACAAACGCCATTATGCTTATGCATTAATTTTGCTATTTTATGATAAGGGGTTTGTATTCCTGTGACATTAGATCCACCAATAACCGAGGCGATTTTTAATGTACACTCTTTATATTTTTCAAGAAGTATTTCTAAGTTTTCAAGACTAAATAAACCATCTTTTCCAGCAGGAATCACTTCTACTTTAGCCATGGTTTCTAACCAAGATGTATGATTAGAGTGATGCTCCATATGTGTTACAAATACTACTGGACGAATCGCATTTGGTATCTTTGTATATTTACTTAGATTCTCAGGGACTTTAAGTCCTAAAATACGTTGAAACTTATTTACAACACTGGTCATTCCATTTCCTGCAACAATCAACACATCGTCTGCATTACTGTTTACATGGTTTTTAATGATTTGCCTTGCTTTATGGTATGCATTTGTCATAGCAGTACCAGAAACCGTGGTTTCTGTATGCGTATTGGCTACAAAAGGTCCAAACTTATTTGTTATTTTATCTTCAATAGGTCTATACAAGCGTCCAGAAGCTGTCCAATCTGTATAAATAATCTTCTTTTTACCATAAGGAGACTCAAACTCTTGATCGATACCAATTATTTGTTCTCTAAATGGCTTAAAATAGCGTTCCAATTCTGAACGTTGTTCTTTTACATTACTCTTAATCATAATTACTCCTTTTCATTATAATTTAATATACTAAATATTAGCAACTTCCTTTATTTCTCCAATGATCTTATCAGCCAAAATATCTGCTTCAGTTTGTGATTTTGCTTCAGTATATATTCTAATTATTGGCTCTGTATTACTTTTTCTAAGATGCACCCAGTTTTCAGCAAAATCTATTTTAACACCATCTATAGTGGTTAATTTTTCTGATGAATACTTTTCTTCCATAGCTTTTAAAATGGCATCCACATCAATTTGTGGTGTTAATGCAATTTTCTTTTTACTCATAAAGTAACTTGTATATGTTTTTCTAAGCTCACTAACACTCATTTTCTTTTCAGCTAAAAGTGTTAGAAATAAAGCGACGCCAACCAAAGCATCACGACCATAATGTGAAGCTGGATATATAATTCCGCCATTGCCTTCACCACCTATTACCGCATTGTTCTTCTTCATTAACGACACTACATTTACTTCTCCAACAGCACTGGCTTCATAGGTTCCTCCATGCTTTTCAGTAATATCTCTAAGCGCACGTGTTGAACTCATATTACTTACCGTATTTCCTGGGTTTTTGCTCAATATATGATCTGCACAAGCGACTAAAGTATATTCTTCACCAAACATCTCACCATTCTCATCCACAAAGGCTAATCTATCTACATCTGGATCGACTACAATACCAAAATCTGCACGTTCCTTTTTTACTTCCGCAGACAAATCGGTTAAATGCTCTTTTAAAGGTTCTGGATTATGTGGAAAATCTCCGTTTGGCTCACAATATAGCTTTACAGCATGTACACCTAATCGTTCTAATAACATTGGAATTGCGATACCTCCTGTAGAATTCACTCCATCCACAACGACTTTAAAATTTGCTGCTTCTATAGCTTTTTTATCTACATATTCTAATTCTAAAACTTCATCAATATGTATATCGATATAAGCTTCATTTTTTGTTATTTTTCCTAAATCATCAACGGCTGCAAACTGCATAGCATCACTTTCTGCTATTTCTAAAATTTTAGCACCTTCAATAGCATCTAAAAACTCACCTTTTGCATTTAACAATTTAAGCGCATTCCATTGCTTGGGGTTGTGACTCGCCGTTAAAATAATACCACCATCTGCATGTTCCATAGGCACAGCAATTTCAACAGTAGGTGTTGTAGACAATCCTAAATCAATAACATCTATCCCTAAACCAACTAAAGTATTCATTACTAAATTCTGAATCATCTCTCCAGAAATTCTAGCATCTCTACCAACCACGACTCTATAATTTTCTTTTTCTCTTTGAGATTTTAACCAAGTCCCGTAGGCCGCAGCAAATTTAACAGTATCTATTGGTGTTAAATTATCTCCAACTTGCCCGCCAATGGTTCCTCTAATTCCTGATATTGATTTTATTAATGTCATAAATATGTATCTAATTATAGAAGCAAATATAACATTTCAAAATTGCATTTCTTTAATCATAATTCGTAAATTCACCACATGAATTTTTTAGCGCATATTTATCTTTCTGGTAACAACAAATCAATAACTATTGGTAATTTTATTGCTGATGGTATTCGCGGTAAAGACTATGAAGTTTATCCCAAAGAGATTCAAACCGGTATCTTATTACATCGAGAGATTGATACGTATACAGATGCTCATAAAACAGTACGATTAAGCACAAAACGGTTACATAAAAATTATAGCCATTATTCTGGAGTAATTGTAGATATTTTATACGATCATTTTTTAGCAAAAAACTGGAAAAACTATTCAGATATACCACTTGCTGATTATATTGATGATTTTTATGACACTCTAGAAGACAACTTTGACATTCTACCTCAACGCATTACGAAAATGATGCCTTATATGATTGCCGATAATTGGTTATTAAGCTATGCTTCTATTGAAGGCATCGCTAAAGTTTTAGAAGGCATGAATCGTCGTACTAAAAACAAATCTAAAATGAATTTAGCTGTAAATGAGCTTCAAGAATTTTACAATGAATTTGAAACGGAATTTACTCAGTTTTTTGATGAACTCATTGCTTTTTCAGCTGAAAAATTAAAACAAATACAACAACAATAATAAATGAAACAATTATCACTTCTAGTACTAATTACATTAACTGTTTTTAGTTGCAAAAAAAATCCTGAAAAAACAATCAAAAAAAAAGAAATAGGATTGATAACGAAACATGCTATGGTTGTTTCTGCTCGTATTGAAGCGTCAAGAATAGGAAATGCTATTTTAGAACAAGGCGGAAATGCTTTCGATGCTATGGCAGTTACAGAACTTGCTCTAGCTGTTGCTTACCCCTATGCTGGGAATATTGGTGGTGGCGGATTTATGGTTTACCGAAAAAACGACGGTACTATTGGTGCCTTAGATTATAGAGAAAAAGCGTCTAAAAAAGCAACAAAAGACATGTATTTAGATTCTTTAGGTAATGTTATTCCCAATTTAAGTACTCGAGGTGCTATGGCTGTTGGTGTTCCTGGAACTATTGCTGGTGTTTTTGCATCTCATAAACGGTTTGGAAGTTTACCTATGAATGAGATTTTAGAACCTGTTATTGCTCTAGCAAAAAAAGGAGTCATTGTTACTAAAAAACAGGAAAAAAGGCTCAAAGAGAAACGTAACGATTTTCTTGAAGTAAATAAAGACACCATTTTATTAGCCAAAAATTGGAAAGTAAACGACACTATAAAATATAATAGTATCGCAAAAACGCTTACTAGGATAAAAGACAATGGCCGAGACGAATTTTATAAAGGAGAAACAGCAAAGCGCTTGGCCAAATTCATTCAAGATAATGGAGGTATTATTACCACAGAAGACTTAGCAGCTTACGAAGCTAAATGGCGTACACCAGTAACTTTAGAATACGATGGATTAAAAATTATATCCATGTCTCCGCCATCTAGTGGAGGGATTGCTCTGGCTCAAATATTAAAAAGTATAGAATCTTTCGATTTAGAAAAGTATGGTCACAACTCTATTAAAGCCATTCAAGTCATTACCGAGGCAGAACGCAGAGCTTATGCCGATAGAAGTTTTTATTTAGGAGATCCAGATTTTGTAACTGTACCTCAAGACAAATTAATTAGTGACAATTACCTAAAAGGCAGAATGTCTAGTTTTTCATTTGATAAAGCAACGCCTTCTACTGAAGTCTCGCATGGATCGGTTCAAATCGTAGAAAGTGATGAAACAACACATTATTCAATTATCGACCAATTTGGAAATGCAGTATCTGTGACAACAACTCTTAATTCTGGTTACGGTTCAAAATTATACTCTAGCGAACTTGGGTTCTTTTTAAACAACGAAATGGACGATTTCTCTAGTAAACCCGGAGTTCCAAATGTTTATGGATTATTAGGGGCTGAAGCAAATAGTATTGTACCCGAAAAACGCATGTTAAGTTCCATGACACCAACAATTGTAGAGAAAAACGGCAAATTATACATGTCTGTAGGAACTCCTGGCGGGTCTACAATCATTACCTGTGTTTTACAAACCATATTAAATGTTCATGAATTTAAAATGAGTATGCAAGATGCTGTTAATGCGCCTCGTTTCCATCACCAATGGTTACCAGATGTTATCATGATGGAACCCAATTCATTTCCAAGGGAAACAGTTAATGCTTTACAAAAAAAGGGATATACTATTAATGAAAAAGATTCACCAGTAATTGGAAAAGTAGATGGCATTCTAATTCGTCCTGATGGCACTCTTGAAGGTGGTGCAGATTATCGCGGTGATGATAGAGCAGCAGGGTTTTAAAAACGAATACAACTAATTATTATTTCGCATAAAAAATGAAAAAAACATTTTTATTTCTAGTCCTTTTATTAACTACAATGGGATTTTCGCAAGGTACCCAATTATTAAGACAACCTACTCTATCTCAAACTCACATTGTTTTCGTTTACGCCAACGATTTATGGAAAGTTCCAATAAATGGTGGAAATGCTATTAGATTAACGAGTGACGATGGAGCTGAATATGAACCGCATTTTTCAGATGATGGTAAATACATCGCTTTTACAGGTCAATATGATGGTAATTACGACGTTTATATAATTCCAAGTCAAGGAGGTGAACCAAAACGATTAACTTTTCATCCGGGTGGAGATCTTGTTCAAGGGTGGACTCACGATAATAAAGTTTTATTTAGATCTACTAGAGAATCTCAACCAACCAAATCTCGTAAGTTTTATACCATAGGGATTGAAGATAGTTTCCCAAACAGTATAGATTTACCTAGAGCTGCATATGGAGAAATGTCTTCAGATGGCAAGCACATCGCCTATACACCTATAATGTCTTGGGACCCTGAGTGGCGTAATTATAGAGGTGGGCAAGCGATGCCAATTTGGATTGTTAATTTAGAAACTAAAGAACTAATAACGACCCCGCAACCTACAAAAGAACGCCATTTAACCCCTATTTGGCTAAATGATATTGTTTATTATATTTCAGAACGTGATTATACAAGCAATATCTGGTCATTCAACCCTAAGACACAAGAAGAAGAACAAATTACTTTCCATAAAAAGTTTGATGTTAAGAGTTTAGATGCAAACCAAAATCAAATTATTTATGAGCAAGGTGGCTATTTACATCTCGTAAACCCAAATACGAAAAAATCTACGCAACTAATTATTAATGTATCGGCCGACCTAAACTTTGCTAGACCAAGATGGGTATCTATTGAAGGGGGAGACTTAATTAATCCTAATATTTCACCTAACGGAAAACGTGCTATTTTTGAACATAGAGGAGATATTTTCACCGTTCCAAAAGAAAACGGAACTTGGAGAAACTTAACCAGCAGTTCTGGTGCTGCAGATAGAAATCCGATCTGGTCTCCAAAAGGTGATCAAATTGCATGGTTTTCTGATGAAAGTGGAGACTATAAATTAGTTATCGCAGATCAAAACGGTCAAAATCAACAACAAATAGCCTTAACCAATTCAACATTTTACTTTAAACCAGAATGGTCTCCAGACGGTAAACACATTACGTACACAGATACCGATTATAATGTTTGGGTAATTAACCTATTAACTAAGCAATCTATAAAAGTTGATTCTGATAGTTATGCACACCCGAATAGAACTATGAATCCTGTCTGGTCTCCTGATAGTAAATGGATCACATATAGCAAACAAGGTAAAAGCCATTTTAAATCTATTTATCTCTATAATATTATTACTAAAGAAACTACTCAAATTACAGATGGGATTGCTGATGCTATTTCGCCTGTTTGGGATGCTTCAGGTAAATATATTTATACTTTAGCAAGTACCAATTACGGTTTAGCTAGTGGCTGGTTGGATATGAGTTCTTACGATCCCAAAACAACTAGAAGCCTTTATGCTATTGTTTTAAATAGTAAGGATGAGCGACCTAATCTTCCAAAAACCGATGAAGAAATTAAAAAAGAATCAGATAAAGAGGAAAAGAAAAAAAGCAAGAAATCTGATAAAGAAGAAAAAACAGATAAAAAAATAGAACCCACCATTTTAGATAGAACGAATATTTTCGATAGACTAGTGCCATTAAAAT
Source organism: uncultured Flavobacteriaceae bacterium (assembly GCA_937959395.1). Lineage (GTDB taxonomy): Bacteria > Bacteroidota > Bacteroidia > Flavobacteriales > Flavobacteriaceae > JAHDGB01. The sequence continues at coordinate 53,708 of CALGLR010000009.1, forward strand.
TACCTGAAGGTGATTATATAGCGTTAGAAAAAGCAAAAACTAATTTTGTTTATGTCTTTGAAAACATAGTAGGGAAAGGCGAAGAAGAAAACGCCATAAAAGTACACCAATATGATATTGAAAAAAGCGAACCGAAAGATTTTGCAACAGGTATTTCAGAGTTTGTCGTATCGCAAGACCGTAAAAATATATTACTCCAACAATCTGGCATTTGGAAAATAACAAGTGCTGAAGCTCCAATCACCCCAGAAACTAAGGCTATTAATACAGCTTTAAAAATCAAAATAAATCCAAAAGAAGAATACCATCAAATTTTTAAAGAAGGTTGGCGTTTTATGCGTGATTTTTTATATGTAAACAACACGCATGGAGCACCTTGGGATGACATATATAAATGGTATTCACCATGGATAAACCATGTAAAACACCGATCAGATTTAAACTATGTCGTTGATATTATGAGCGGAGAAATTGCCATAGGACACTCTTACGTCTCTGGAGGAGATTTACCAGATGTTAATAATGTCCCTATAGGCTTATTAGGTTGTGATTTCAAAATTGATAATAATAATTATCGTATCTCGAAAATCTATAATGGAGAACGCTGGAATCCTAATATATATGCACCTTTAAGCTTACAAGGTGTAAAAGAAGGCGATTATATCTTATCCATAAACGGCAAGCAACTAGACGCCTCTACAAATATTTACAAATTATTAGAACAAACAGCTGATAGAGAAATTACGATTACCTTTAATAGTACAACTTCAAAAACTAATGCAAAATCCATTCTGATTAGACCAGTTACAAGCGAATACGAATTACGCTATATAAATTGGGTGGAAGAAAACCGAAGAAAAGTAGACAAACTCTCTAACGGTAAATTAGCATATGTCTATGTTCCTAATACTTCTGGTAATGGCTTTGCCTCTTTTAATAGGTATTATTTTTCTCAACAAGATAAAAAAGGTGTGATTATAGATGAACGTAATAATGGAGGTGGATCAGCAGCAGATTATATGATAGATATAATGTCTAGAGAGCTTTTAGGTTATTTTAATAGTAAATCAAATGATAACAGACCATGGACAACTCCTATAGCTGGTATTTGGGGTCCAAAAGTGATGATAATTAATGAACGTGCAGGATCTGGAGGCGATTTGCTTCCGTATATGTTTAAAGCTAAAAAATTAGGCCCGCTTGTAGGAACTAGAACCTGGGGAGGATTAGTAGGTACATGGGATACACCGCCTTTAATAGATGGAGGGCGAATGGTTGCTCCTCGAGGTGGTTTCTACGATGTCGATGGTAATTGGGCTGTAGAAGGAGAAGGTGTTTCTCCAGATATTAAAGTGATACAACACCCTAAATACTCAATAAGAAACAAAGATCCTCAATTGGAACGTGCAGTAGAAGAGGCTTTAAAACTACTTAAAACGGAAGAATTTCAATTAAAACCTGAACCTAAAGCTCCAGTCAGATGGAAAAGATCTAATGGTTATGAAAAAGAAGACTAAAAACATATTTACTTCTCGCATATCTGGCAAAAGGGTTATACTTGAACATATAAAAAATAAAGTTTTTTGACTTATATATTTACATCTAAGTCACTTAAAAACAAACTATCTAATGAATTATAAAAATAAATATCTATTTACTAGCACACGTAAGTCTTTTATTTGAGAGGTCTTATTTTGTGAGGATATACCCAAGGTAAACTAACATGAAGAAATACGATTGCATAGTTTTAACAGACCATAGATACGTTAATGATTCTAAAACAAACGAATACACCAACAACGTCTACAAAGAAGATGATTATCTAGTAAAAGCACTTCAAAAAACAGGATTAAAGACTAGTCGTTTATCATGGGATAATACCAATTTTGATTGGTCAACCACAAAGTCTATTATATTTAGAAGCACATGGGATTATTTTGATCGTTTTGATGCGTTTTCTAAATGGCTAAAACACGTTTCTAAAATAACGGTATTAATAAATCCTGAAGCTATTATTAGATGGAACATAGACAAACACTATCTTTTAGATCTAAAAAATAATGGTGTACCTATTGCTGAGACTTATTTTATAGAAAAAAGTAGCAAAACAACATTAAAACAATTACATGATCAATTAAACTGGAAAGAAACAGTTCTAAAACCTTGTGTTTCTGGAGGTGCTCGTCATACTTATAAGTTAAATAAAAACAATCTTGAAAAGCATGAAGCGATCTTTCAGGAGCTTATAACCAATGAAGCGATGATGTTATCGCCATTTCAATATAGCATTGTTGAAAAAGGAGAAGTATCATTAATGGTTTTTAATGGAAAATACACGCATTCTGTATTAAAAATTGCTAAAACTGGAGATTTTAGAGTACAAGACGATTATGGAGGAAGCATTAATGATTATTCGCCTTCCAATAAAGAAATTGAATTTGCAGAAACGACCGTTAAAGCTTGTTCAGAATTACCATTATACGCAAGGGTTGATATTTTTACAGATAACAACAAACAACTTGCCCTTTTAGAGCTAGAGCTTATTGAGCCCGAATTATGGTTTAGAAAACACCCAGAAGCAGCAACAATTTTAGCTGAAGCGATAAAAGAGAAATTGACTTCGGCTATATTAATATCAATACTAAAATTATTAAAACGATTATTTCTATGTAAATAGAAAAACTATGAGCTAAAAGCGAATAGCTAATGGCCAAAAACTAAAAAAATGAAACTTAAAAAAATAATTAAAATACTAGTTGGGGTAATCATTTTTATCACATTACCCACTCTCCTACTCTTTGGTTTTCTATATTTTAAGTACAACGAAGAATTACCAGTTGGTACTAATGATGAACTAGCAAATGTGTTAGCCACAAAAATGTTGAATGCCTTAGATCATGATGCTTATAAAGTCACCGATTATATTGAATTCACTTTTAAAAAGCGACACCATTATAAGTGGAATAAAGCCGAAAATACTTGCGAAGTGTATTGGAAAAATTTTAAAGTAAATTTAGATTTAAGTGATGCTTCAAAAAGTGAAGCCTTTCAAAACGATATTAAAATTGAAGAAGAACACTCTAAATATATTAAAAAGGCAACCGATTACTTTAATAACGATTCTTTTTGGTTAGTAGCACCTTATAAAGTATTTGATAATGGTGTAAAACGGAGTCTAGTCACTTTAGAAAATAATGAAAAGGCACTTTTAGTAACCTACTCTTCTGGAGGTTCTACTCCTGGAGATTCATATTTATGGCAATTTAACACCAACGGAAAACCAAAAAGTTATAAAATGTGGACCTCCATTTTACCAATTGATGGTCTCGAAGCAACTTGGGAAAATTGGACCACCACTGAAACTGGTGCTCAATTGCCTACTTTTCATAAACTTATGGTTTTAGGATTGGAGATTACAGATTTGAAGACTTCTAGGTTAGAATTTAATATAGATTAATCGCAATTTTCATCATAATACTTAAAAATTTCTACTAAATCTCGTTTAAATTCTTTAGACTCTATTTTCTCAATCAATATTGGGCAATCAAAAACATAAGGTAAAACCTTTTCTTTCAATTTACCACTTAGAATTGTTAACTCATCCTGCCCCCGTCTCTTTATAAAATGATTAATTTTAGAATAAGAACCCATTGCTGGCATTCCACCAAAATCTCCCCCTTGAGGAGCCATTTGAACCATATAATTAGTAGTTGAAAAATATAATTGAAAATCTTTTCCATCGAATAATTCTTCAAATGGAAAGTAACCTACTTGGTTTTTTATTGACAAACATTTATAGGTCTTTAAATTCTCTCCACTACCTGTTTTTATATAAAATATTTCTTGATATTTAATTTTTCTAGCTTTTCCTCCTGTAAGGTTTTTAAATTTATACACTTTTTTAGCAAACTTACCTTTCCCTACTATTTTTTCTTCGGTCTTAAACATTATCTCTACAGGTTCATATAGAAGTTGCGCATAACTATATGCACAGAATAAAGAAAATAATAGTATTAAAATATGTTTTTTCATTTTATGATATGATTTAAAAAAAAGAAGGCCCCTTTGTTTTTTTTAATAGTTTGTAAGAATAATTTATCGCCTCTAAAACAAAGAATAACCAAAAATTAAAGATGTGGTTTGATATGACGAATCCCAGAATATTAAATCTCCCAATACTTCTCTATTTAAACCATACCTTAATTCGGTACTAAACTTGGCATACTTTAGACCAATACCGAAAGCAAAATTACTTCTCGAATTTATTTCAGTTTTGACTTTATTTTCATCAAATTCGGAGGTCAATCCAATTTCTATACCAGAGTCTATATCTAAATCTATAACATAGCTTGTATTTATAAATAACTTCGTTTTTTTAGACAAGTAGAATGAATGTCTTATTCCAAGAGGTAATTCAATAGATTTATAATTCGCAATAAACGTTCTATCTAAAGGTAGACTAGGATTATCCAAACCACGAATTATTGTTTTAGACTTATAACTTTGAAATGTAGGTTCCAAAATTATGGCCCATTTGTTTTTGTTAAATGGTAAAACATACTCAATCTCCACACCAAAGCGTAATGAAAGCTCATTGTCAAACTCTGCATCTCGTAGTGTGTTTGGAGGATCAATAGACATGGAAGAGCTATTAATACCAGGACGTAAGGTTAAGTTAAAAGTATCTCGTTGCAGTTTTTTCTCCAAATAACTCGTTGACTTAGAGTCTGAATTACAATCATTATACTTCACAAATAAATTTATCATCTCTTTTTCATAATAACCAATATTTTTAAGTTGATTAATTGAAATACAATCATTTTTCAAACTATTCATTAACTGCTGTCTATACCTTCTATTTTCCCCTATTTCCTCATCATCATTTTTATACAATTTATAGACTAGTTGCTCTACATCATTTTGACCAACATTATAAAAAAAGCGTTTCATGTTATGGTCTTCATAAGAAAATAAATTTGAAGCGCCTTCCGTCAAAACCCTAAGAAATAATATTTCTTTTTTTATTGTTGCAACTCTCTCATAACTCATATCATTTAAATCTGAACTTGACCTATCAATTCCTATATTAAATCTTTTGAATTTAGAACGCTCATAAACACCAAACTCTGAGGCCTCCTTTAACGAAGTAATAGAAACTTCAGAATCTTGTGATCTCTTGTACTCAAAATTATTTGGATTATCCTTCCAATCTTTGTTTTTAATTAAACATTCTATTCTCTCTCCTGAATTTTTAATAAAATACCCTTTCTCAAATACAATTTGAGCAATAGAATAAGTACTAAATAAAAAACATAGGATAGTAGCTAGAGTTTGTTTCATTTTAAGTTTGATTAAATTAATAGCATTACAAAAATAGCTAAAAATTAATGTCTATTTATAAAAACAAAACGTTATTAATTAAGGTATTTAAGAAGACCATAATAATTAACTTAAAAAAAACAATAAACTAAAAATCACTTCCCCTTCTGCCCAACAAAGTGATGGTCTTTCAACTTAAACAAGACATTAAATGTCGTTAAGCTGCCATAAATACGTGTAATGTATTGTTGTATATCTACTTTTTCTTGTTTATCTATAGTACTAGAATTTACTTTTTGTTCCATAACACGCAAACGGTCTCTTACCATAGTTATCTTATGAAAGAAATCATCAATTTTAATTTCTTTGCCTTGTAAATTAGTATCCCCAGGTTCTAAAATTATTTTTCCGCCTTTCCATTTATCAGCAATTGGTACCACTTCACTGATGTCACTATATTGTTTTAAAATTTGTCGCAAACTGCTTTCAACTTCAAAAAAACTAACGGTATCTACATCATCTTCGGCAGCCTCTATAACTTCAAATTCAGAATCAATATCTATCGTTTCTAATCCGTTATCTATAAATGTTACCCAATAGTGTTTTGATGTGACGTTAGTAACAACTCCTTTACCAAATTCTGTATGGTTTATTCTTGAACCTATTCCTAGTATTTTCATATCTTTTTCCCCTTTTCGACTCCACTCAAGATAAACTTCAGAGGGAATCTCTTTAATGCTAAACTAAATTGTACTTAATATAAATCTGAACTAAAATTATTTGCACAAATTGAATTACTAATTTATAAAATTTTAATATTATAATCTTAATAAAAAATAAAAAGGGCTCTCAAAATGAGAACCCTTTTAACAAAACATTGAATCTTATATATTACATTTTAATAAACTTTTTAGTTAAAACGTGTTTATCGTTTGACTGCACCGTAACAAAATACATGCCTTTTGATAAATTAGAAACATCTAATGAAATGCTATTCTTAGTTAAACTTTTAACAAGCATTACTCTACCAGATATATCAACAACTTTTAATGTATTATAGTCTTGAATTGAGTTAATATTTAAATTCAACATATTAGATGTTGGGTTAGGATATAATAACAACTCGTTATTACTATCAATTAACTCGTCAGAAGAACCAATTCTACTACTAATACATGCACCTAATTGATCACCATGATTTAAATGCGCTTTTAAGCTTTTTATATTAACAGTTTTTGCTTTGCCTTTATGACAAACTTCCACCTCTTCTTCATTCTCATTATCTTCACCATCATCACAAGCACCAATACAATCACCATGTGCTAAATGTTTCGCTAAATGTTTTTGCTTTATATTTTTAGTTTCTCCATTATGACAAACAAATACTTTTCCTTTATCTGTTGTACCAACATCACTAACAGAAAGTGTTTGACTACTAGAATCACTACACCCATTTTTTGTAACTGTTAACATAACATCATAATCACCTACTGTAAAGGCAATATCTGTTGGATTAGCATCTGTTGATGTTTGCGGTGTTGCATCAGCTCCAAAGTTCCATAAAAAATTGGCATTAGAAGTATCACCTGCATAGGTGAAATCATAATCAAAACCATAAGAATCGCATTGCTTTTCAAAACTAAAATCTGAACTTACAGATGGGTCGTCATATAAAGTATTTATAACTTCATTAGTTACAAATGGCTCATTAGAATCAAAAACTATAGAGGCTTGATTTGTAATTACTGTGCCATCAGCTAAACCTGACTTAGGACTGATAGAAAATGTTATGAATCCTCTATTTAAAGGTGCATCTTGAATTGGATTCAAGAAAATATCTTCAAATCGAATTAAAAGATCATTATTTGGTTCTACTTGAAAATTAGTCACCTTGTGAGATGCATTAACTAATTTAATACTAGAAAGGTCTAAATCTATATCTAAAGGATTAGTAATATTAACACTTTTAGCTCTTCCTGGACCAATATTTTCAAAACGTATAGTATAAGTTAATTTTTCATCCTTATTTACATTTCCAAACTCACCACATCCTTTAGGTGAAACTTGCATATCATTTGGATCACAGCTACAGTTATCTACAATAGAATCAGATGGCACATCCTCACATGGAAATCCGAATTCATCAAATCCAATAAATTGAACTTGGTAAGGCCCATTATTTGAAGAGCCTATAGTTAATGTAATACAATAACTAAGCGAACCGCCTACTGGAATATCTTCTCCAGTTGTAATATTAAGATCTGCTTGATCTGTTGCAGATACTTGATTCTCGATAAAAGTAAAGGAAGAATCATCTACAGATGTAATTGTTATAGAATTATCAATAAAATTAGGTAAAATTATTCCAAAATTAGTTCCAGAACTAATAGGTGTGTTCTGAGTGTTTTCATAACTAACACAATATGTCCAAGCCTGATCAGGACATGGCGTAGTATAAATCCCTATGCTTCCATCTTGTAGTGGGCAACCATCTGCAGTATTAGGAGAATAAGTATCAACCAAAGAAATTTTACAAGCAGCATTTACTGGAGGAGGCGGTAATGCCATTAAAGCAAAATTAACGCCATTACGAATTTGACCTGTTCTAAGATTAACGTTAATCTCACTATTTGAGCAAGCACTACGAACTGAAACAGTTTGGTTAAAATCCAAATTACCATCAATCGTCAAAGTATATGCTCCAGCTTCTAAGATGAAGTTGTAGTTTCCTTCATTATCGGTAACTGTTTGATAGATTTCTCCACTATTAGTTTCCGCATAAATTAAAGCATTTGCTAATACATTATCACCATTATCAAAAGTACAATTCTCGTTAATATCAAAATAAGCTTTACCAGAGAGGCTTGTTACGTTCTCAACACCCTTAGTTTTTATAAAACACATGTCTTTAGTTGGTAAACCACTTCCTCCACCAGCATAGTAGGTATAAGATATTAGCATACCACCATCTGAAGCTAAATCAATTGAATAACCAATGTCATATTGATCTTCGAAGGTTTCTATGTAATTCACAGAGCCATCATTGCTATTCACATTTAATAAATATAAGGTATCAGAACCTCTGTAACCAACAATACTGTATGTTCCATCAGGTAATTCAACACCATCATACCCTCTTGAATTGCTTAATTCTGGAACATCATTATACGTTTTAGTCCATACTAAATTTAAATTATTGTCAATCTTGGATACTACTGTTTTATTTTGAGTTGTTGAATTTGCACCTATTAAAATGAAACCGCCATCAACTTTTTCAAAACCATGTACCCATAATTCATGCCCATCATCTGAAAGTTTCTTTTTACTTATTATATCACCTGTAGAAGCATTTAATTCTAAAATAAATGTTCTAATAGAAGGCCCTAAATCATAAGTAATAGCGCCTATGTTTCCAGACGATAATTCTAAGGACATCGTAGCTAAAGCTAATCCGTTACCTCCAACATCAATAGTATCTATAATTTTTTCCCATACAAAACCTCCGTTATCATCAATTTTAATCCAGAAAGCCGAATTCCCTCCATTTGTACTAACTCCAGACAATAAAAAACCATCATTTAGTTCCGTGATTGATTCAACGCCTTTAGTTGCAATGCTACCGTGATATAATTTTTGCCAAACAACATTACCCGCTAGATCTAATTTAGCAACATACGGTAAACTTCTTTTATCAGTTTCAGATCCTGCATAGGTACTCGACCCACTAATTATAATATGATTATCCTTAGTTAAAAGCATCTGGTCTCCGTAAGCATAAACCGATAATTGATTATTCCTAGGCACACCTGGTAAAGCATGTGGAGTCCCTGTATAAGTATCTATAATACTATTATCATCTGTATCAAAAGTTTTTGACCACTCTTCGTTTCCTTGAGCGTCGGTTTTAACTAAATAGAAATCGAACGTATTATCTGCACTAGAACCTGCTGTAGTTCCATAAATTAAATACCCACCATCTGGATGTTGAATCGTATTGTGAGCGCCATCGTAAGATGCTATATCACCATAACATTTTTGTAATTGCACAACAACATCTTCTTCTGGAGTTACTGGTACGAATTCGACAATAAATACACCAAAATTCGCTATTGTTTTATTTGAACCGTCTGTAAAGTCTGAGCCTAATGGAGCACTAAAGGCTGTCAAACCAGTTTGTATGGTAATCTGTTTTGAAGCAGTTAGAATACCCTCAATAGGTGTGTTGTAATTTTCAACATCTATTAATCTATAGCTCTCACCCACAATAGCCTCTGAAAATCCTGAAAAATCTGCAGTAATACTTGTTTGACCTATATTTAAAGTAACAACTTTAAACTTTTTAGGGTCGTAAGTATTTGGTGTTATTTCTACGAAATTATTTACTGCGTAAACAGGAGCTTTCTCTGCCTTACCCCATGTTGAACTTCCATCTAAACCCGTATCACTTTGCCATTTAGCAAAACTTCTATCTGGATTAATACAAGGGTTAGAAGGATTCGCGGGAACTGTTCCATTAACTGGAATAAAATCAGTCCTTCTAAAAGTACCTTCATGACAAGGCTCTGTATTATATCTGGTAAAGTAAGTATTATTATTAAAAGTCCAATTACTTACTGCACCATTAACAATGAGTTCATTTTGTATTACATTATACCTACCCCAGGATAGATTATCTTCGTAAGTTAAATCATCAGCACTAAAAAAACGTAATGCATTATTTCGTCCCATAATAATATTATCTTTGACAGTTACTTTATCTACAGGAGCGTTTAAATTAAATCCAATAGTTAAACTTGGAGAATCAAATAGTCCTCCAACTGCTGTAAAATCTGTATTATGGTAGGTCACATTATTAAAGATGTTTATATTATTTGCAATTGCTACTCCAGAAGAATCATCTGTAGCAACAATGATATTATCTTTATGCGCATCACCTGCAGCAACATCGCCACTATTAAAAACAGTGTTTTTTATAGCATCAATATTTTTAACAAAATCTCCACAAGGATCACTATCAGTTCCATCTGAAGAAGGAGTACCACCTGCACCACAAGCAGACCATATTTCAATACCTTTATAAAATTGATTAAAAATGATATTGTTTTCTAATAAACGTGTTTGATCAGAACTATTTTGTACATAAATCCCAACACCATGTAAAAGTCTACCTGATGGCTCAACCCATCCATTATTATAAATTACGCAACCATATATTTCACTTCCGGCAGTACGTTTCCATGAGGCTATACCACTTCCTGGATTGTCATGAACTACCAAATTTAAAAACTTACAGTTTTCACCATCAATATGAGATATTCCGCTACATATTGAGAAATCCGCTTCTCCTTTTTTCCTTGAAAAAGAACCAATATGTGTTATTTCAAAATCTTTAAAATGAACGTAACCTCCGGTAACCGTTAAAACATTTGTTAGGGAAGATGTAACATTACCATTTAAAACAGCCCACTCACCAGGAAGTGACGAAACTGTAATTGGATTAGACGCCGTACCACTTATAGTACTTGTAAATCTTCCGTTGTAAGTTTCACCATTCTCTCCCTCAAGTAACCAGATGGTATCTCCTGGTTGCACACCGTTTCCTGCTGTTAAAGCCGTTTGTAAATCCCATGGAGAGTCACTAGTCAATCCTGTATTAGAACTGGTTCCTATCGGTGATGCATACCATTCCGTTTGCGCCATTAAAATAAATGGCAAAAAGGTTAGTAAAAAAAATAATTTGTTTTTCATAATTGTCAAATTAGTAGGTTAGTTAGATTTATAAATTGGGGAATGCAATGCACATCAAAATTATGATGTCCATTTTATTTTAGTATTCAAAATTGATTTGCTGTTGTAAAATCACAGTATTAAACAAAGGAAATTAACTTTTGTAAAGAATAAGGAATAAATTTTCGAAGTATCTAATTTTCAGATTCACAAGTAGTTATGTTTAAGTTCGGGATTGCGAAATTAACACTTTTTTTAACATATCATAATTAATACTGTTTTAATCGGTATATCGTATGCTGAAAAAAAATCATTCGAATACATCCGTTAAAAAATAAATCGAAAAATCGTAACTTCGCAAATCTGTAAAAAAATCTTACAGAAACTAAGATTTACTATGACTAATTTCGAAGAAAATATTGAGGTAAAAGGAGCCAGAGTACACAACTTAAAAAATATCGATGTTACTATTCCTAGAGAAAAACTAGTAGTTATTACTGGTTTATCGGGTAGTGGGAAGTCTTCTTTGGCCTTTGATACCATTTATGCAGAAGGACAGCGTCGTTATATAGAAACGTTTTCAGCTTATGCCAGACAATTTTTAGGCGGCTTAGAACGACCAGATGTTGATAAAATTGATGGTTTATCTCCTGTAATTGCCATAGAGCAAAAAACAACAAGTAAATCGCCTCGATCTACTGTTGGAACCATTACAGAAATCTATGATTTCTTAAGATTATTATTTGCACGTGCTAGTGATGCGTATAGTTTTAACACTGGTGATAAAATGGTAAGTTATAATGATGAACAAATTAAATCACTAATTATAGAAAGCTATAAAGGAAAGCGTATAAATATTTTATCTCCAGTAGTTCGTTCTCGCAAAGGCCACTATCGCGAGCTTTTTGAGCAAATTGCAAAACAAGGCTTTGTAAAAGTGAGAACCGATGGCGAAATTAAGGATCTGGTTAAAGGCATGAAACTAGATCGTTATAAAAATCATGATATTGAGATTGTAATCGATCGTTTAAAAATAGATGATACTATAAATAACGATAAGCGTTTAGATGAAACCATAAATACAGCAATGTATCATGGCGAAGATGTGCTTATGGTTATTGATCAAGACACGCAAGAGACGCGGTATTTTAGTCGTAATTTAATGTGTCCTAGCTCTGGTATTTCGTATCCAAATCCAGAACCTAATAATTTTTCTTTTAATTCCCCTAAAGGTGCTTGTCCAAATTGTAATGGCATTGGTACGTTATATCAGGTAAATGAAGAAAAAATTATTCCAGACGATTCTATATCTATTAGCGCTGGCGCTTTAGTACCTCACGGACCCGAAAAAAAGAGTTGGATTTTTAAACAGTTTGAAACCATTGCACAACGTTTCGATTTTAAATTAACAGATGCTTACAAAACCATACCCGCCGAAGCCAAGCAAATCATTTTATATGGCGGAAATGAAAAATTTTCAGTAGAAAGCAAATCTTTAGGCATTACAAGAGATTATAAAATAGATTTTGAAGGGGTTGCAAATTTTATTGAAAACCAATACAAAACAGCAGAATCTACCTCTTTAAAACGATGGGCAAAAGATTATATGGACAAAGTGAATTGTCCTGAGTGTGATGGTGCTAGACTTCGTAAAGAATCACTCTATTTTAAAATAAATAATGAAAACATTGCACAATTAGCTAATAAAGACATTGTTGATTTAGCAAAATGGTTTAATGAGTTGTCAAGTAATTTATCTAATAAACAATTAAAAATTGCTGAAGAGATTATTAAAGAGATAAAAACACGTTTACAGTTTTTACTCGATGTTGGTTTGGATTATTTGTCCTTAAACCGAGGTTCTAAATCACTTTCTGGTGGGGAAGCACAACGTATTCGTTTAGCCACACAAATTGGCTCTCAATTAGTGGGCGTATTGTATATTCTTGACGAACCAAGTATCGGGTTACACCAACGCGATAATGAAAAACTAATAAACTCTCTAATCGCTCTTCGAGATCTTGGAAATTCGGTAATTGTTGTAGAACATGATAAAGACATGATTGAAAAAGCAGATCATGTTATAGATATAGGCCCCAAAGCAGGTCGTTATGGTGGCGAAATAATTAGTGAAGGCACTCCAAAAGAATTATTAAAACAAGATACATTAACAGCTCAATACCTTAATGGAAAAAAAGAAATCGAAATTCCTAAAAAACGACGAGAAGGGAATGGTAAATTTCTTGAGCTTAAAGGCTGCACAGGTAATAACTTAAAAAACGTATCGGTTAAATTTCCTTTAGGAAAAATGATTGGAGTTACTGGAGTTTCTGGGAGTGGAAAATCGACTTTAATTAATGAAACCCTCTACCCTATTTTAAACGCGCATTATTTTAACGGTGTAAAAAAACCAATGCCGTATAAAAGCATTAAAGGTTTAGAACATATAGATAAGGTTATTGATATTAACCAATCTCCAATAGGAAGAACACCAAGAAGTAACCCCGCAACCTATACAGGGACTTTTAGTGAAATTAGAAGTTTATTCGCTAAAATCCCTGAAGCTATGATTCGCGGCTATAAACCTGGTCGTTTTAGTTTTAATGTTACTGGCGGTCGTTGTGAAACTTGTAAAGGTGGTGGTTTACGTGTTATTGAAATGAATTTTCTTCCCGATGTTTATGTAGAATGTGAAACCTGTCGAGGAAAGCGTTTTAATAGAGAAACATTAGAAATTAGATACAAAGGCAAAAGCATTAGCGATGTTTTAAACATGACCATGGATGATGCGGTAGAGTTCTTTGAGAATATCCCTAAAATACATCGAAAATTAAAAACTATTAAAGATGTTGGTTTAGGATACATAACATTAGGACAACAAAGTACGACACTTTCTGGTGGTGAAGCGCAACGTATTAAATTGGCTACCGAATTAAGTAAACGCGATACTGGAAATACGTTTTACATCTTAGATGAACCCACTACTGGTTTACATTTTGAAGATATTCGTGTGCTTATGATTGTGCTTAATAAACTAGCAAACAAAGGTAATACCGTACTTATTATCGAGCATAATTTAGATGTTATTAAAACTGTAGATCACATTATTGATATTGGATACGAAGGTGGTAAAGGTGGCGGACAAATAATTGTGGAAGGCACACCAGAACAGGTTGCAAAACATAAAAAAAGCTACACGGCGAAATTTTTAAAGCAAGAGCTTAAAAACAAATAAGAAACTCTTTCATTTTAAAAAAATCAATAAATCATCGTAAAAAACTAGATAATTATCTGCTTTTTAACAATTAATATTCAGTTTAATAGATAAATAGCACCGTTTATCTATTAAATAATAATGCCTATTCTCTATTTATCTACATTTAAACTCAATAATTAATTAACCCTCAATTACTTCGGTAATTCAAATTTAAAATCAATGAAAAAGAATTATTTTTTTACCCTCGCTTTTTTTTTATTTCAAATTATCAGTGCTCAAAATATAGTTCCTTCTCCTAAATCTATTTCTATAGATTCTGGTTCTACAACTATTAACTCAAATAGCACAATATATTTCAGTGACTCTGCTTTTGAAGACATTGCAAACCTTATAAAAGAAGAGATTTTTAGATGCCATGCTATTAACCTCAACGTAGCTTCTGGTACATCAGCTGGCAACGGTGATATTTTAATAAAAAATAACCCCAATTTAAATGGAGAAAAATACCGTTTAACCGTAAATGGTTCTATCACTTTAGAATCTTCTGGAATAAATGGAATCTTTCCCGGGTCTGTATCTATTGTACAAGCAATACGACCTTCAGGAGCTGGCACCGGTGCTGTTTTAAACATGACTATTAATGACGAACCGCACAAGGAATTCCGTTCTGTAATGATTGATGTTAAAAATTTTTGGTACTCGCCCAATGATATAAAACGATTTATAAAATTAGCACGCTTCTATAAAGTTCGTTATTTATCATTACATACGGGTGAAAAACAATGGATAGGTGCCGTTTTAAATCAAACGGCTAATTATTCCGTAGCACAAAGAAGAGCTCATAATTTATATACCAAAGCCGAAATGGATGATATTATTCAATTTGGGAGACAAAATGGCGTTTATTTATTTCCTCATAATGAATGTACCCCAAGTTTTGGGCATATGAAAGATGCTATGAAAGAAGATTTTAACCCTAATGATGGATTTGCAGGATATGCAGATGAGTTAGATGGTCAAGGTTCTTTTGCTAATTTTAATGGGGAAGAGAATAACCAACGTTTTAGAAATGTTATTGCTGAAGCCCATAGAAGAGCTATTAATCAATTTAAAGCTGGATATCCTAACGGAATGAAAATGCCAATGTATCATGTAGGTCCTGTACAAAGTGAAGGTGGAATGTCTGATAATTTAGCCAACTACTTTAGAAGTATTTTGGTGGCTGAGGATCCTGACATTAAAATGTCGTATTGGGCTGGACCTAACACAACAAATAGTGCCTTAAACAATTTTAAAAATCAATTAACTCCAATTTGTTATACCAAACAATTTCATCCTAGTTTTGCAAATCACCTACAAAATAACTGGAAAATAGTTAACGCGGCATGGTCTCCATTATATATTGTTGGTGGTAGTATTGCTAGACCTGTAGAAACCGTTTTTAATGAATGGAATTATTTTAGAGGAGGAACAGATGGTATATCTGGAGGACCTATACAATACGATAATTTTGAAGGCATCAATAACTCGAATTTAATTGGAGGTTTATTGTGTACTTGGGAAAATGATAAGAATATAAATTTTGTTTATTTAAAAGATAGATTACCTGCTTTTTCTGAACACGCTTGGCATCATAAAACATGGCCTTATCCTGCTACAGATTTTTCTGCTTTTCAAAGTAGTATGTCTGTAACTGCTGATGTTGCGGAACTTTTTGTTTCAAATTCATTACCACCATTAGCACCAAATAGAGTTTCTGCTACAGATGGTTTATTTCCCGATAAAGTAAGAATTACATGGAATGCTGCAGATAATGGTCCAACAGAATATAAATTATTTAGAGGAACTTCTAACAATCCTAATAATGCAACTCAAATTGTGAGTCTATCTGGTAACGAAATTGTTTATGAAGATACAAATGTTACTATAGGTACAACTTATAGATACTGGGTAAAAGCTAAAAACAACTTTGGTGATAGTAATTTTAGTGATTTTAATTCGGGTTCTGCTGGTAATGGCGGGGGTTTAGTAACAGGTTATGAACCTTTTGATTATTCAGCGGGTCAAAATATATCAGGAAAAAATGGTGGTACTGGATGGAGAAATTCTTGGCAAATCGAATCTAGTAACGGACAAGCTACGATTAACAACTATGGATTAACTTATTCTAATTTACTCACCTCTGGTAACTCACTTAGAATTAAGCCTACTACAGATACACCATCACTTAATATTATAAGAAATACTTCTGGACAAATTGGAGCTGAAGGAGTTTCAACTTGGGTAAGCTTTATTATAAGAGCTAGAAAAGTTGCCAATGGACATCTTGCTTTTTTTATGAATGATGCTTTTGATTTAGGGTTAGTAAAAAGATGGGGAACAAAATTATTAAACACTACAATGTTAGACAATGAAACTTATTTTGTGGTTTATCAATTTGAGTGCGGCCCTGGAAATGATACCGCTAGGTATTGGCTAAATCCAGATTTAAATGTCATCCCATCACCTTCAAATGTATCTGTATTACGATTCGATAGAGATTTAGGAACACAAAATAGAATTAAAATAAATCTACAAGGCTATGGACAAGGAGATTATGATATAGATGAAATTAGAATAGGAACATCTTTTTCTGAGGTGATGCCTACCGATACGCTTAGTACAGATGATGTTGTTGTTTCTAATGATGATATTGTAATATCTCCCAACCCTTTCTCTTCTGAAATAAAAATAGATTTAAGTAAAAACAAAAATTATGAAGAAGTTGTCTTATATGATATAACTGGTAGAGTCATAAAACAATCAAAAACAAATAATCAAAACTCGATAACTTTATCTAATTTATCAAACCTATCTAATGGTGTGTACATATTAAAACTTTTAGGTAATAACAATACAAAATCAACCATTCTTATTCGTAAGTAAGATATATAAAAATAAAATGCTCAACTATTATTCTAATGTTGAGCATTTTTGTTTTTCAAAACTTATACAAATTGTTATTTCATTATTTATTACAGTGCATTTAATTTTTTCTGCGCTTCTTTTGCAGCTAAGCTACCAATAGTTGAAGGCGCAAAGTATAAAACTATAGCTCCATTCTTTTTAACTTTTATACTTAAAAACTGGGCAACAGCAGGAACTTCTCCTAATGACATTGGTTTGCTAAACCCTTTTTGTATCCCTTCTTTAAGTCCTTTTAATAAATCTCCATGACCTACTCCCGAAGTATGAATATGCCAGTGAGCCATTCTTGCACTTAACTTACATTTCGTTTTAGAATCAGGGTTTTTATCGCTTTCAAATGCAATTCTTAAAGTAATTGTATATGAAGGGTTAGGAATAAAAAAGACTCCACTATCATAATCTCCTTCAATTTTAAAGGTAATTTCTCGGTTTTTACTTCTTGTAAAATCATAACCTGTATTTCCAACTTTGCTAATTCTAACAGAATCTACATTCAAATCTTTTTTATCTTTTGTTTTCTCTTTAAATATTTTACTAAAAAGTGCCTGCACTTTCGCTCTGCTCAACGAAGCGGTTTCTGGAGCTACAGATTTATCTTTTTTCCAATAAATAACATCATTTTGAAAATCGCTAAACCATTCTGGTTTGTTTGGAGCTATGCGAATTTCGTCAGAAGCTGGATAGCCATAATCACCTCTCTCCCATCCTGTTCTTGCCCAAGTATGTCGAATTGCACCGCGAACTAACTTTGGTCCCGTAGTAGGATGCCAATAAATACTTCCATTACCAATAAAATGATTGAATTTACCTTTACGATCGGGCGTTGTAGTTTCATCAGTTACTGGTAAACTTAATGCATTATTTGGTCCTCCAACATGATTGTATTTTTGACGAATCGCACCATGTATTTCATGTGTTCCTGTATTTTTAGAACAGTAAATATCTGCTCTTCTAAACGTGACACGTTTTCCACCTTTAACTGTTGATGGACTGTTTATATTTGAGGTTGGAGCACCCGTAAAAGTAACGCCTAAAACCTGAGCCTTAGCTTTTATACTCGCCGTGCAATTAGTTCCACTAAGAACCGTATTCGTTACAACCAAAGTCATATCGGCATAATCACCGCCTTCATCTGTATTACGAACTCTAAATTTTAAGGTTTTACTTTGGTTTTTAGCCACAACCATACTTTTAGATGCTCTTCCATCTAAATCTGTTGTGCTAGTTGAAGTGCCTTCAAATAATTTTGCGCTTTCATTTATTGTAATAGAACCACTTGGATTTTGTTTAAATTTAATAGTTAATTCTATTCTTACCTCTCCACCACATTTTCCTACGAAAAATAATTGATCGGTTTTATTTGATTTATCTAGTAATAAAAGGCCTGAGTTTTTTACAGTTCTTCTCTCATTAGAACCAAAAGTTTCATGGTCTACAATCTTCATTTTAGATTGGTATGATATCTTATTTTGCATGATATTTGTTTTTTTAGAATTATTATATAGTTAAGATCAACCTCTAGAAAGTGACCATTAATAGCAGTACAAAGAAACTTTCTATACCACTTATTTTCAAGAGTTAAAACACCATAAAAAACAAAGAAAAACCTCTAACTAAAGAAGGCCTTTTCACTTACATATTAGTAATTAAAGAGAGTTATATTCGCTTTTAAAAAAAGAAGCGCACAGTGCATATTATACTTTTAAAAGAGTATCTTAGCCTGTCAATTTTTAAAAAACATATACTAAAATAAATGAGAAAAGAGCAACACCCTAAAGGTTGGAATGAGATAAAAACTAACGATTCTTGGGCATTATTTAAAATAATGGGAGAATTCGTTAACGGATTTGAAAAAATGAGTCAAATAGGCCCTTGTGTATCCATTTTTGGATCTGCAAGAACTAAGCCTGACAACAAATATTATAAGCTAGCGGTTAAAGTTGCATCTAAAATTGTAGAACATGGTTATGGTGTAATCACTGGAGGTGGCCCAGGAATAATGGAAGCAGGTAACAAAGGTGCTAGTATTGCTGGAGGAACATCGGTAGGCTTAAATATAGATTTGCCTTTTGAACAACATGATAACCCTTATATTGATAGTGACAAAAGTTTAGATTTTGATTACTTCTTTGTAAGAAAAGTAATGTTTGTTAAATATTCTCAAGGATTCGTTGTTATGCCCGGTGGTTTTGGAACTTTAGATGAGTTATTTGAAGCCATTACTCTTATTCAAACTAATAAAATTGAGAAATTCCCTATTATATTAGTGGGAACAGAATTTTGGGAAGGTATTATGGATTGGGTAAAAAGCACACTTCTAGATAAATTTGAAACTATTAGTGCTAAAGATTTAGATTTAATCCATTTAGTCGATGACGAAAATGAAGTTATTGATATTTTAGATTCTTTCTATAAGAATTCTGATTTAAGTCCAAATTTCTAGAAATTTATTCCATTAGTAATGGTTATACAAATGTTAATGCGTAATCATTATCTAATGGTTTATATTATATTACAACTATTAATTTGAATGTTGAACCTTTAAATTTTATTAAGATAAATTGATCCTTCGTTTTTTTAGCTCCATTATTTTTTTATTTATATCTGTTATAGCTGTTTCTCAGAATACAATTTCTATTAATGCAGATTTTGATATAGAACAAAGAAGTATTACTGTAGAACAAACAATTCAGTATCATAATACTAGTAATACTAGCTTAGATACTATTTATTTGAATGATTGGAGTAACAGCTATTCTTCTAAACACACCCCTCTAGCTGAGCGTTTTGCTGAAGAATATAAAAACACTTTTCATTTTGCAAAAAATATAGATAGAGGCTTTACTTCCATAACAAATGTCTCTCAAAATAATTCAAAAGTTAATTACGAACGCTTAAAAGAAAATCCAGATGTTATTAAAGTAGTATTAGCAAATCCAATACAACCTAATACTGCTTATACTCTAAAATTAAATTATACCATTAGAATTCCTGACGATAAATTTACGCGTTATGGTTTTACAAAAGAGAATGAATTAAAACTTCGTTATTGGTATATAACTCCCGCTATTTACGATGGAGAATGGCAATGGTATAGTAATAAAAATCTGGATGACTTATACATTCCAAAAGCAGATTTAAGTTTAAACTTAACCTATCCCAAAGAATACAGTTTAGTTTCAGAATTAGAAGAAAACAATACCTCTATTAATAATGATACCAAGCAAACGCTTTTAACAGGAAAGCAAAGAATTACAACAAAACTTCTATTACTTAAAAACAATAATTACAAAACTGTAGAAACCGATTATTTTTCTATAAAATCTAATATTGATACTGAAAATTTACCAGCTCATGAAACAGCGATTGCGACCGACAAAGTTGTGAAATTCATTGAAAATCAGCTAGGTGAATATCCATACGAAACCCTATTACTTACAGATATAGATTATAAAAAATCGCCAATATACGGGATTAATCAACTTCCCGATTTTATAAGACCATTTACTAACGAATTTCAATACGAATTAAAAATACTAAAAACGGCATTAAATAATTATTTAGAAAACACTTTATTAATTAACCCAAGAAAAGACCAATGGGTTTTAGAAGGCATTCAAACATACTATTTAATGAAGTATGTTGATGTTCATTATCCAGATATAAAAATATTAGGATCATTAGCAAACATATGGGGTGTTCGTGCTTTTCATGCTTCCGATTTAAAATTTAATGATCAGTATAATTTCTTATACCTTCATATGGCTCGATCTGGATTGGACCAACCGCTTGCCATGGAAAAGGATTCACTTATTAAATTCAATAAAAATATTTCAAATAAATATAAAGCAGGTACTGGTTTAAATTACTTAAACAATTATGTGGGAGATGAAAAAATAGCAGCTTCCATTTCAGCTTATATAAAAGAAAATAAATTAAAACCAACGGCCTCTTCTGTTTTTAAGGAATATCTTACAAATGCCTCTAACAAAAACATTGATTGGTTTTTTAATGAGTTTGTTAACACCAATAAAAAGATAGATTACAAAATAAAAAAAGTAAAAAAAGAGAATGATTCTTTAACCGTTACTCTATTAAATAAAAGAGATAATACGATGCCAATCTCTCTATACACTCTTAAGAAAGGTAAAACGCTTTCAAAAACTTGGATTGAAGGTTTTACGGGAACAAAAACAATTCGTTTACCAAATAATAACGCAGATAAAATTAGAATTAATCATGAGCAAACTATCCCTGAGTTTAATCTAAGAAATAATTCCAAATCTATAAAAAAATTACGTTTATTGAATAAACCGCTTCAATTTAGACTTTTTAAAGATGTTGAAGATCCTAGCTATAGTCAGGTTTTCTTTATGCCAGAAGCCGATTATAATTTTTATGATGGATTCTCTCCTGGTTTAAAACTTTATAACAAAACCCTTTTAAGCAAAAACTTATTGTTTAGAATTAGTCCTAAATATGGAATTAAAAGTGGAGATTTAGTTGGAGGTGCTTCCATAGTGTATAATTATAGAAGAGATAATAAAAATAATTATCGTACCCGATTTGGTATAGGCGGTAATTTCTTTAATTACGCGCCAGAATTGCGTTATTCAAGCTACACGCCTTTTATAAATTTTAGATATAGAAATAAAGATGATTATAGAGATAACAAACGAAAGTTTCTAAGTTTTAGATATGTAAACATAGATAGAGAAGTTGATCCAACTGGAGAATTCATAACAGCAGGAGAACCCAAATACAGTGTGTTTAATGCTAAATATGGAATTGCAGATCCAAATTTGAAGCATTTTTCTTCATGGTTTACAGATTTACAACTAGCAAGCGGTTTTGGGAAAATTTCAACAACTGTTGAACTTAGAAAACTAACAGAAAAAAATAGACAGTATAATTTACGCCTTTTTGCGGGTTCATTCCTTTACAACAAAACGTTCCAAGATTCAAATTTCTTCAGTTTTGCTTTAGATAGACCAACAGATTATTTGTTTGATTATGATTATTTAGGACGTTCAGAAGAAACAGGTTTATTTAGTCAACAACTTATAATAGCAGAAGGAGGTTTTAAATCCAGATTAGACACTCCTTTTATTAATCAATGGATAACCACAGCAAATACAAGTACGACGCTTTGGCGTTATATAATGGCCTATGGAGATATTGGATTTATCAAAAATAGAGGTGAAAAATCTGAATTTGTTTATGATTCTGGAATTCGTTTAAATTTAGTGCAAGATTATTTTGAACTCTACCTTCCTGTATATTCTAATTTAGGCTGGGAAATTAGTCAGCCCAATTACGCCGAAAAAATAAGGTTTATAGTTACGCTATCCCCAAAAACATTACTAGGTTTATTCACAAGACGCTGGTATTAATTTTCTTACAAAAGCATTCACCTTAATTAAAGACACCTATTAAAAGTCAAAGTATTAATTTTACAACATTCTCAAACAAATCCAAAAAACACAACGTTTATTAACGTTTTATTATTAAAATATTAGTTTTAGTAATTAAATCGCAATATTTTAAGATTTTTAGAGCTTGCATATCTCTTCAGATTTTCGTAATTTTGATACAAACCGAAACTAACTTATGCAAACAAACTCTGACTTGAAAAAAGAACTATCTTTTGACGATTTTAAAACTGAGGTAATAAACGATTACAAAACTGCTGTGACCAGTCGTGAGTGTAGCTTATTAGGTAGACGTGAAGTTTTAACTGGTAAAGCAAAATTTGGAATATTTGGAGACGGTAAAGAAATACCTCAATTAGCAATGGCCAAAGCCTTTCTAAATGGAGATTTTCGTTCTGGATATTATCGAGACCAAACGTTTATGATGGCAATTGGTCAACTTTCTATTCAACAGTTTTTTGCAGGCTTATACGCTAATACTAATTTAGCAGAAGAACCCATGTCTGCTGGTCGCCAAATGGGTGGTCATTTTGCCACACATAGTTTAGATGAAAATGGAAATTGGAACGACTTAACGAAACAAAAAAACTCCAGTGCCGACATCTCTCCTACTGCAGGACAAATGCCTCGTTTACTAGGTTTAGCTCAAGCTTCTAAAATATATAGAAATGTACAAGGCATTGATACTACAAATTTTTCTGTAAAAGGAAATGAAGTTGCATGGGGAACCATAGGAAATGCAAGTACTAGTGAAGGTTTGTTTTTTGAAACTATTAATGCTGCAGGAGTCTTACAAGTACCTATGGTAATTAGTGTTTGGGACGATGATTATGGTATCTCTGTACATGCTAGACACCAAACTACAAAAGAAAATATATCTGAAATACTAAAAGGATTTCAAAGAGATGAATCTGGCAAAGGATACGAAATATTACGTGTTAAAGGTTGGGATTATGTTGCTTTAATGGAAACATACCAAGAAGCAAGTAAAATAGCTAGAGAAGAACATGTTCCTGTTTTAATTCACGTAAGAGAATTAACACAACCACAAGGGCATTCTACTTCTGGCTCTCATGAACGTTATAAAGATTCTGATCGTTTAAATTGGGAAGCAAACCACGATTGCAACTTAAAAATGCGAGAATGGATGTTAGCGAGTAGTATTGCTACAGAAACTGAACTTGATGCGATAGATAAAGAAATAAAAAAAGCAGTTCGTAATGGAAAAAAAGCCGCATGGAATGGTTATTTAAATCCTTTAAAAGAAGAACGCAATGAGGCGGTGAGTTTATTAAATGACTTAGCGACAACAAGTATAAATAAAGTTTTTATAGAAAAAATGGCTAACGACCTTCTTTCTATAGATGAACCCATAAGAAAAGATATTATTTCTACATGTAGAAAAGCCATTCGATATGTTATTAAAGAAGATTCTACTGCTAAAAATAATACCATAGCTTTTATAGAAAATTATTTTGAGAAAGTACAACCAATGTATAGTTCTCATTTACATAGTGAAAACCCTTCAGCAGCAATAAATATTAAAGAAGTTAAACCCGATTTTAATGATAATAGCGAGTTAGTTGATGCGCGTTTAATACTTAGAGATAATTTTGATGCTATTTTTAAAAATTACCCGCAATCTTTAATTTTTGGTGAAGATTCTGGGACTATTGGAGATGTTAATCAAGGATTAGAAGGCTTACAAGAAAAATACGGAGAGCTAAGAGTTGCAGATGTTGGAATTCGAGAAGCTACAATTTTAGGACAAGGTATTGGTATGGCAATGAGAGGTCTTAGACCTATTGCCGAAATACAGTATTTAGATTATATATTGTATGCACTTCAAATAATGAGTGATGATTTAGCAACATTACATTATAGAACAAAAGGAAGACAAAAAGCACCTTTAATTATACGTACCAGAGGACATCGATTAGAAGGCATTTGGCATTCTGGATCTCAAATGGGTGGTGTTTTAAACCTTATTCGTGGTATTCATGTTTTAGTACCAAGAAATATGACAAAAGCTGCAGGTTTTTATAATACACTTTTACAAAGTGATGAACCTGCTCTAGTTGTAGAGTGTTTAAATGGTTACCGTTTAAAAGAAAAAATGCCAACAAATATTGGTGAGTTTAAAACACCATTAGGAGTTGTTGAAACCATTAAAGAAGGAAATGACATTACTTTAGTTTCTTATGGTTCTACATTACGTATTATAGAACAAGCCGCAAAAGAATTAGCTGAAGTTGGTATAGATGCCGAAATTATTGATATACAATCACTATTGCCTTTCGATTTAAATCATGATATCGTAAAGAGTATCTCTAAAACAAACCGCTTAATGGTTATAGATGAAGATGTTCCTGGTGGAGCATCTGCTTATATTTTAAATGAAATATTAAACAATCAAAATGCTTACGAACATTTAGATAGCGCGCCAAAAACTTTAGCAGCGAAACAACATAGACCGGCATATGGAACTGATGGAGATTATTTTTCTAAACCCTCTGTTGAAGATGTTTTTGAAGCCATTTATGAAGTAATGCACGAAGTAAACCCTTTAAATTTTCCAAAATTGAGATAAAGTAATTAAACCTTTTATAATAAATGGGACTACAACGGGACATTCTATGCGATTAATAAACTCTAGATTTGCCATAGAAAGCAGTTTTTTTTTGGTATGAATGTGCAAATACTCTTGAAGAGCAAACTACAATGCCTATTCAAAATCATATAGAAATGGGATTCAGCGGAGAAGATAGAGACATAGTAATACATAGACTTAATTACTAAAATAGAAAGTATTTAATACTATCCTCTATTATTTAATCTGGATTTTGGAACAAACCAAAAAACTGAAGTCAGAATGCAGAGTGCTTTCGCTCAATTTATTAGAAGTACTCAGTCTTTCGATAGCAAATATGATGATGGAAGATTACTAATTAATAATAATAGACAACCATTTCCAAATTATTAGGTAACGATGTCGTTTTAAAATTTCATTTATTATTAATCACAAAAAATCATATAATATAACTCGCCGTAGATCGTCTGTTTTTAATATCTTTAAATCAAAGATTAATACATGCTTACTAAAAACGATAAAACAACATTAAGGAGTAAGATTTTCAGGCATTTAGATGGTATTGCCACATCTACTACTGCTTATGCTTTACATAAAAAAGGAATCCTTAATTACTTATTAGATCATAAAAAAGTCGAATTAAAGGAACTCACAAATCAATTTAATGCAAATGAAGGCTATCTAAATGTTGCTTTAAGAATATTATGTTCTCAAGGTTGGTTAAATCAACATCTTAACGTAAAAAAGAACACTATTACTTTTGAAATTAATAAAAATAGTGAAATGGCCTTTAGTTTATGCCATTTATATGAAGATGCAGTTAATTTACTTAAATATGCTGTTACTTTTCCTAAACAACGTATTGGAAGTGATTCTTTTATTATACTTGAACGCATATTCAAAAAATACGAAAGTAATTTTGGCTTGTCTCAAATTGAGGAGGGGACAATACAATATCAAATACTAAAACATATCGAAGGCACCATAGTTGGTCCTATAACTGTACTATTAGGTGTAAATGGTTTATTTCATAAATACTTTATGGAAGCCTCATTTACTGCCGAAGAGTACCATAAAGATCCTGAGAGTTTTAAAAAAATATTAGATTTCTTTTCATATATAGGATGGTTTAAAAAGAAAAATAATACGTATCAATTTACAGATGAAGGTTTGTTTTTTGCAAAACGAGCTTCAGCTTATGGCGTTACAGTATCCTATTTACCCACATTTGTACAACTAGATGAACTTCTTTTTGGAGACCCATTAGTTTTAAAAGCTGAAGCAAATGAAGAAGAAAAACATGTAGATCGCGAAATGAATGTATGGGGAAGTGGCGGCGCACATTCTACTTATTTTAAAGTAATAGATCAAGTCATCATTAACTTATTTAATAAACCTATAGACGAACAACCTAAAGGCATTTTAGATATGGGTTGCGGCAATGGGGCTTTTATTCAACATATATTTGATGTTATAGAACATCAAACTTTACGAGGAAAACGCCTTGAGGAACATCCATTATTATTAGTTGGAGCAGATTTTAATCAAGCAGCTTTAAAAGTAACAAGAGCCAATTTAATAAAAGCAGACATTTGGGCAAAAGTAATATGGGGAGATATTGGGAGACCAGATCTATTAGCAAAAGACCTTAAAGAAGATTATAATATTGCGCTAGAAGACCTTTTAAATGTTCGTACATTTTTAGATCACAATCGTATATATGAAGTACCAAATACGATTACTAATCGTGAAAGTACTTCTACTGGCGCATATGTTAGCCAAGGAAAAAGATTAAGCAACGACATTGTTGAGGATTCACTTTTAGAACATTTAAAAAAATGGAAACCGTATGTAGAAAAGTTTGGTTTACTTATTATTGAATTGCATACTATAAAACCAGAACTTACCGCTAAAAATATAGGAAAAACTGCAGCTACGGCTTATGATGCAACTCATGGATATAGCGATCAATACATATTAGAAGTTGATGTATTTAATAAAGTTGCTGAAGAAGCAGGGCTCGAACCTGATAAAAACTATTTCTCTAAGTTCCCAAATAACGATTTAGCGACCGTAAGTGTCAATTTATTAAAAGGTTAGTTAATTCACTATATAATGGAAGACAAGAAATTAACCCCTAGAGATTGGCTAGCAATAGAAAGAACTAAGTTAGCAAACGAGCGTACTTTTTTAGCCTATTTTAGAACTTTTATAGTTTTTCTGGGTTCTGGTATTACTATACTTAAATTAGAGTTTTTAACAGAACTTAAAACCTTTGGATTTGTATTAACCACAATCTCTCCAATTATATTAATTATTGGTATAATTAGATTATTTAGCGTAAAAAGAAAAATTAAAAGCCATTATAAACAATAAACGAGTCCTTAACAATAATTAAATTTCAATTAATAAGGTTTCAGCTGAAGTTTAACCTGAGTTTAGACCAAAGACGGAAATGGAAAATATAAAGATCCTTTTTTTCAAAAAGAATACATATGAAAGCAGTCTCTGTAGTTACCATAAGAAAAGAATTAAAAAATAAATCTAGTGAGGAACTTGCAGAACTTTGCCTTCGTTTATCTCGCTTTAAAAAAGAAAACAAAGAACTTTTAACCTACCTTCTTTTTGAAGCTGAAAGCGAGCAAGGCTATATAGAAACTGTAAAACAAGAAATAGACGAGCAATTCGAAATAATTAATACAGATAGTTTTTTCTACATAAAAAAAAGTGTTCGTAAAATTCTTAGAAACACAAAAAAATACATTCGCTATTCACTTAATAAAGAAACGGAAGTAGAACTCCTACTCTATTTTTGTAAAAAATTAAAGACGATGACACCTTCTATTCATAGAAACAATACGTTATTAAATATATATGATCGTAATATTGAAGCAGTGACAAAAAAGGTCTTAAGTTTACATGAAGATTTACAATATGATGTTAATTTAGAGATTGAAGAACTCAATAGATAACAAATAAATATAGAGATGAAACAAATAAAAACTATAATTACTGTATTATTTATTTCTGTAATAGCTTTTAACTGTAAAACAGATAAAAAACAACTCCCAGTAGAAACAGCAAAAGAACCAAAAATTGGTATAGAACAAACAGAAGCTAAAACCAATAATCATGACAACATGATTAAAGCTGCAATAGATGAAGCTCTAAAAAAATCTACCAGAGTGAATATTGATTCTATTACAAAAGACCTTATTCTTATTAAAGAACATTCATTTTATAAGATATCACCTGGTGACTCCATAGTATCTCACAAGAAAAAATTAAAAAAGGAAGAACTAAAAAATGGAGAAGGTGATTTTAATGTATATACTTTGTATGGTGAAAAAAATAGTAAACTTGCAATTATACATCCGGATCCTGTTAAGAAAGGCCTAATTCGTTCCATAGAGATTATTTCTAGAGAAGCAAAAACTGAAGATGGTATTTCAATAGGTATGACTTTTGGAGATTTAATAAAAAAATATCCTGAAATAGTAGTTCATGGATCAGAAATTGAAGGCCGTACTTATGCAAATCATGGTAATATAAGCTACTTATTAAATGTTTATTTTAATACTTATAAAGTAGAGAAATCTAAAATTAAACGAACGGCTACAATTAAATCAATTACTATAAAGTAACAATGCCAAACCTATTCTATTTTAAAGAGTAAAATCTGTTACAGTGAATAGTTTTTTTGTTTTCTTAAATAAGATCATCTTAAAATTCGAACCAATAATTCTTTTAATAAATCACCTTGTGGTACAGCATTAGAGTTTACACCTTTACTTTTTACATCAAACTCTCTTAAATCACCTA
Organism: uncultured Flavobacteriaceae bacterium; assembly: GCA_937959395.1. GTDB lineage: Bacteria > Bacteroidota > Bacteroidia > Flavobacteriales > Flavobacteriaceae > JAHDGB01. The sequence goes on from CALGLR010000009.1 coordinate 82,782, forward strand.
TTACCTTACTAACTTTTCGCATAGGAAAATTACGAGCAGCATCTAAATATTCATTTACAAAATAGGGGTTTACACGTAATGCAGAAGCAACATTTCGTGGAGATCTATCATTTAAACCATGTAATTGTAACAACTGAGAAAAGAAATTAAAAAGCAGAGATACTGTAACGACCATAGGATTATCCTTTGGGTTTTCCGCAAAATAATTAGCAATTTTAAATGCTTTAGTATCGTTACGCATTCCAACAGCTTTTCGTAATTCAAAATTATTATAGTCCTTACTAATTCCAATATTTTCTTCTATAATTTCAGGCGTAATTTCGGAGTCTTTTGGTAGTATTATTTGAAGCTTTTCTAATTCATTATTAATTTTACTCAAATCGGTTCCCAGAAACTCGACTAGCATTTGGGACGCTTTAGGAGTTATTTTATAGCCCTTTGGCGTTAATACCCGACGAATCCAATCGGGAACTTGATTATCATATAACTTTTTACTTTCGTATACAATTCCCGTTTTTTTAAGTGTCTTATAAAGTGCTTTACGTTTATCTATCTTTTTGTATTTGTAGTTTACCACCAGTACAGTTGTAGGTTGTGGATTTTCAGCATAAGCTGCAAATTTTTCTATAGTACGCGATAAATCTTGAGCTTCTTTTACAATAACCACTTGTCTTTCAGCAATCATAGGAAATCGTTTAGCATTACTTATAACATCTTCAACCGTGACATCACGGCCATAAAAAACCATTTGATTAAATCCTTTTTCCTCTTCAGCTAAAACATTAGATTCTATATAATCTGAAATTTTATCTATATAATAAGGTTCCTCCCCCATTAAAAAGTAAATGGGCTTAAGGTTCTTATTTTTTATATCAGTTACTAACTGTTTTACATCGTCCAAAGTTAAAAAACTTTAATTTTTAAGTTTCAAATTCCAAATTTCATCTCGAGTAATTTGGTTTTTATTTATAGTACTATACCTTTGAAAAAACAGATTTAATTTTAATGACCGAACTTAATTTTCCAAAGTTTACATTCCGGCTCAAAAATAGCGAAAATAAAGTTTCCATTTTTGATTGTATTCGCAAAAAATTTGTGATTCTTCAACCTGAAGAATGGGTGCGTCAACATTGTGTGCATTATTTAATTAATGAAAAGAACTATCCCATATCCCATATAAATGTTGAAAAGGAATTAAAAGTAAACGGTTTGAAAAAACGTTATGATATTGTCGTTTTTAACCCTGATGGTAGTATTCATTTAATTGTAGAATGTAAAGCTCCAAAAATTAAAACGAATCAAAATACTTTTGATCAAGTAGCACGTTATAATTTAGCCCTTAAAGCCACTTTTTTAATGGTGACTAACGGATTAAATCACTATTATTGCCAAATGGATTTCATTGAAGAGAAGTACCATTTCTTACAAGATATTCCTAACTATAAAGAACAGTGAACAATTAGCAATTAGCAATTAGCAATTAGCAATTAGCAAAATTTAAAAATAAACTATTAAACTTATAACCTTATAAATCTTGAGCGCAGAAATAGCCATTGTCATATTAAATTGGAACGGTAAGCAATTATTAGAACAATTTTTGCCTTCAGTGATCTCCCATTCTCAAATAGCTTCTATTTATGTGGCCGATAATGCATCAAGCGATGATTCTATTGCTTTTATTAAAACAACGTATCCTTTAGTTAAAATCATTCAAAACAAAGAAAATGGTGGTTATGCAAAAGGGTATAATGAAGCATTAAAACACGTAAATGAAGAATTATTATGTTTATTAAATAGTGATATAGAAGTTACTAAAGATTGGCTTACTCCTATTCTAAAAACTTTTAAAGCTGAAGAAAATACCGCTATAATTCAGCCTAAAATTTTAGATTTTAAAGACAAGAAAAAATTTGAATATGCAGGAGCTGCCGGCGGTTTTATAGACAAATATGGTTATCCTTATTGTCGTGGTCGAATTTTTAATACTATTGAAACAGATACTGGTCAATACAACGATACTTCTAAAATATTTTGGGCCTCTGGTGCTTGCTTTTTTATTCGTAAAACTGCATTTGAAACATTAAATGGTTTTGATGAATCGTTCTTTGCGCATATGGAGGAAATAGATTTATGCTGGCGCGCTTTTAATTTAAACCTCGATGTTAAATATGTAGGAACCTCGACAGTTTACCATGTTGGAGGAGCAACTTTAAGTACTGTAAACCCTAAAAAGACATATTTAAATTTTAGAAATAACTTATTTACTATTACTAAAAACGCAAAAGGCAATCTATTTTCGTTAATCATTTTTAGAATGTTTTTAGATGGTTTAGCAGCTTTTAAATTTTTAATAGAATTCAAACCCTTGCATTTCTTTGCTGTTTTTAAAGCACATATAAGTTATTATGGTAATTTATCTCAATTATTAAAAAAAAGAAATACGTTAAATCAATCCCAAAAATACTATTCTCTAAAATCTATCGTTTGGTCTTATTTCGTATATAAGAAAACGCTATTTAAGCGTTTATAAATACGTTAGTAAAAGTTTTGTTAAACGTTATTTTAACATATTTTTATTTTATACATTTAGTGCGTTAAAAAATTAATTTTTTACAGAAAAGCAATTATGAAGAAACTTGTATTATTTAGTGCAACTGCACTATTACTTTTAAGCTCGTGTGTATCCAAAAAGGAATTCGCAGCGCTTGAATCAAAACAAAAAGAAACAGAAAACTTATTAAACACTGCGACCGTTAAGTTAAACAAATGTATCGCAGATGAGGCTGCAATGTCTGCACGCGCTAAAGAATTACGGGATCGATTAGCAGAAATGAGAAAATTAAATACCGATCTTATTTCTAGTACTAAAGACATGACCGTATTAACAACTAAAGGTGCTGAAAACTTAGAAAAATCTCTAGAAAGCTTAAAAGAAAAGGATTTAAGAATAAATCGTTTACAAGATGCATTAACTAAAAAGGATAGTGTTACTCTTGCTTTAGTTAGTAGTTTAAAGAAAGAAGTTGGTTTAAATGATCCGGATATTGAAATTAACGTAGAAAAAAGTGTTGTATTTATCTCGCTTTCTGATAAGTTATTATTTACTAGCGGAAGTTATAACATTACAACTAGAGCAAAAGAAATTCTAGGAAAAGTAGCTACTGTAATTAATAGTAAGCCTAATTTTGAAGCCATGATTGAAGGGCATACAGATAATGTACCTTACAGTAAAGGTATATTAATAGATAACTGGGATTTAAGTGTAAAACGTAGTACTGCTATTGTAAGAGCTTTACAACAATTGGGAGTAAATCCTGCACAATTAATTGCTGCTGGTAGAGCAGATTATGTTCCTTTAGTAGATAACTCTACTCCTACCAATAGAGGAATTAACAGACGAACAAAAATTTTAATTTTACCTAAAATTGATCAGTTCTATGAAATGATCGAAACTGAAATGAAGACATTATCTACAGAAGGAGGTAACTAAAACATAATTACAATACTAAAAAAAAGCTCAATCGAAAGATTGGGCTTTTTTTATTATAATACGTTTCAAAACTAATTTTTGATTAAAACTAAAATAACTCTTGCTTTTCTCAAAATTTCAAGACATTCATTTTCTTCTCTTATAATAAAAGGCTCTTTATTACATAAATCTTCAACAACAATCATAAAATACGTAATGGTACGTATTTTATATTCAAAAAATTGAGCATAAATTTCAAGAACACAAAATAACTGCAAATATTTAAAAATCAAATAATTAAACTTTAAAAAAACCACCCTCATGGATAATGAAAATTCAATAATTAAATCGTCCCATAGATTAACTTTAAAAAATGTAATGATAAAGAAAACAGTAAGACAATATGTTTTATCACACTTATTATTAGTAACTCTTTTTTCTACCTTTTTAGGCATTTCTCAAACTCTTCCAATGAAATCACGAATTATTAATTATCAAGAACAATCCGCTTTGTTTGATTTGGAAACATCTGAGATTTGCGGTACTGATTTTATTCGAGAAGAAGCGCTTAAACAAAACACTCTCGTTAAAGATGAATATTATAAAAATATTCAAAATATTCAACAATACATTTCTAATAAAAAACTTAATAAATCTGAAAGTTCTCAGTACAGAATACCTGTAGTTATTCATGTTATTCATAATGGAGAGCCTGTAGGTACGGGAACAAATATTTCTGATGCTCAAATACAATCTCAAATGGATCGATTAAACTCAGCTTTTGATAATGTTGGAGGGGGAACAAATTCTGTATTTACAGATATTACATTTTGTTTTGCTGAAAATGGCTCAAACGGTAGTACCGTATCATGGCCTGGAATATCGGGAGTAAATCGTATACAAGACGCACAAACAAATACAGGACTATCTTCTGCTTCTCAAGCAAACTTAATGAGTGTGATTAACTGGCCTTCAAATCAATATTTAAACATCTGGTTAGTTTCTACAATAAATGGATCTACAACAGGTGTTATTGGATATGCACCTCAACCTTTAACTGCAGGTCCTTTAGATGGTGTCGTAATACAAACTAATGTATTTGGTGATAATACAGGTGGAGGGACTTATAGTTTGCTTCCTGGTTATGATTTAGGAATGACTATGGTACATGAGGCAGGTCATTATCTTGGACTATACCATACGTTTCAAGGTGCCTCTTGTACTGAAGTTGATTGTAATGCAAATGGCGATATGATTTGCGACACACCTCCTACTCAATCTGGAAGCACATGTTCAACTCCAATTTGCAGCGGTGCACAAATTGAAAACTATATGGATTATACGGTAGATGCCTGTAAAGATACCTACACACAAGGTCAAAAAGATTGGATGGAAGGGACTATAAATACAGTACGTCCTAACTTAGTTTCACCCGAAAACCTAACACTTACTGGAGTTCCATGTGCACCTCTAGGTTTATTGGCAGCATTTACGCAAAGTAAATCTCAAATATGCATAGATGATATAGTAGATTTTACAGCTACCACAACAAGTAATACGGCGACTACATTTTTGTGGACATTTCTTGGAGGATCACCATCTACAGCAACTGGAGTTGGCCCGCATACAATTACCTATAGTGCATCAGGAGATTTTGATGTTATTTTAGAAACCAATGATGGTACAGATAATTTAATTAACACTTCAGCAAATGCTGTATACGTTACAGATTGTGGAACTGGTATTACAGGAGCTCAGGCACAATGGTATTTTCAGCAAAATAATGCTGTAGATTTCACAAGTGGAGCACCTGTAGGAATTATGGGTTCTTTTAATAGTAGAGTTGAAGGAGCAGCTACAGTATCTAATGCTAGCGGAGATTTAGTGTTTTATACCGATGGTTATAGAGCTTGGAAAACTACTGGGGCTATTACTAGTTCACTACGTACAGTAAACACTCCTCCTGACATTTCTGAATCTCCTGCTCAAGGTGCTGTAATTATTCCAGACCCTAATAATATAGATAATTACTATACTTTTAGCAATCCAGGAGTTGAAAGTACGCTTTCTGAAGGAATTAGATATTCGTTATATGAAGGGGCGACACAAAGTTTCCCAACCATAATAAATCAACCCCCTGTTACCAACTATACAGTCACAGAACATTTAGCGGCTGCGTCACATTGTAACGGTACAGATTACTGGGTTATATATCATGGTGCAGAAGCTGGAGTAAATGATAAGTTTTTAGCCTATCAAGTGAGTGCAACTGGGGTGAGTGCTACACCAATTATAAGTGATGCATTTTCTGTTCCTGTGATTAAAGCTGCTAATGATTGGATTGGACAAATTGATATTGCTCCTAATGGGAGGTTAATGGCAGCTACCAATATTAATTCAAGTTCTTTATTTATTTATGAAATAAATCGTGCAAATGGGCAAATTACATTATTAACTTCTGCTCCATATACTGGCGGATATGGTGTTTCATTTAGTCCAAATTCAGAATTTTTATATGTAGCGCAAGGCACTAAATTAAGACAGTATAAGGTAAGTGAAATATTAGCCTGTGGAAGCACAGTAGGTTTTAAAGAGCTAATAAACAGTAATACTGGTGTATTTAAATCGCTGCAAATTGGACCTGATGGAAAGATTTACATGAATAGAAATTTTCAACCTTGGTTAGATGTTATTAATTATCCAAATGAAGAGATTACAGTTGCAAATCCAAATGCAATAGGTTTTAACGATTTTGGCGTATTTTTACCTAGTGCAAGTAGTTTAGGAAGTAGAGGATCTTTACCAAACATGATAGATGTCCCATTAGGACTTACTGATGCTAATTTTGATTTTTGTATTACCAATTGCGGGGAAGTAGAATTTCATAATTTAAGCTGCGGCGATCAATTTAGCTGGGACTTTGGGGAAACAAATACTTCAACTGTAGAGAATCCATCTCATACCTATACAAGTCCTGGGACATACACCGTAACTTTTACCACTACTACTCCATTAGCTGCTGGAGGAACTAATACCTCAACAGCCACAAAAACAATTACTATTAATGTACCTGTAGTACCAACAATTGTTGGTTCTCAATCAATAGATTGTCCAACACCAGTAAATCAATTTGCTCAATATTCGCCAAATCCATTAGATCCAAATTTAGATTATTATTGGACCGTAACAGGAGGTACATTAGTTGAATCTAATCCTACAGATATTGCCTATATAGACTGGTTAAATTCTGGATCTTTAACCCTTTTGGCTATTGATCCTATTTCAGGTTGTATGGAAGAAACGAGCATTGATATTAGATGTAATACATTATCTAATACTACTTTTGAAGAGCCTAATTTTAAAGTATTTCCAAACCCAACAAAAATAGGTTTCGTAAATATTAAAACAGAACTAAATGATCCTGTAAATGTTACAGTTTTTGATATTTTAGGAAAACAAGTGATTTCAGAAACTTTAAATAATAATAAATTAAATGTTTCTCAATTAAGCGGCGGTCTTTATATTTTAAAATTATCGCAAAATGATACTGTTACTACTATAAAACTACTAATTGAATAATAAATCTTTAATATTCTAAATCATATAAAAGGGTACCTCTTCAAAAAGTGGTACCTTTTCAATGAAAAACAGGAACTACCATATATTATTAGTCTTATATTTAAAAATAATTTTAAAAAGAAAATAGTATTACTTTGGTAAGAGTTAGATATAAAAGTAAAAATGAATCCAATACTAAAAAATAGCTTAGCTGTAATTACAGGAATCGTTGTTGGAAGTGCTATTAATATGGGTATTATAATGATTAGTGGTTCAATTATTCCACCTCCAGAAGGAGCAGACGCCATGACAATGGAAGGTTTAAGAGAATCTATGCATTTATTTCAGCCTAAACATTTTATATTTCCATTTTTAGCGCATGCTTTAGGCACATTAATAGGTGCAACCATTGCAGCTATAATTGCCGCAAATCATAAAATAAAATTTGCCATAGCTATTGGTTGCTTTTTCTTAATTGGAGGTATTATTAATATTTATTTATTACCTTCTCCAACATGGTTTTCAATTGTAGACCTATTATTTGCATACATTCTAATGGGTTGGATAGGTGGAAAATTAATTATTAGAAAAAACATTTAATTTCTTATTATAATAAAATTTAAACAACTATAAATGCCTGAAGAAATAGAAAATATTCTCTTTTCTAGATTTGTAAAACAACCCATTCCTTTCGAGTCTATCACTATTGAAGAACTTTACGATAGGTGTAAAAAAAGTAATTACGATTTATCTAAACCTCATAGAATTGAATTCCATGCTTTAATAATTATCACTGAAGGAGAAAGTACTCATACGATCGATTTTAAGGAAAATGTTTTACTACCCGGCACTATTTTACCGCTAACAAAAGATCAAGTACATGCTTTTAATAAAAACCTTACCGTTAAAGGCTATGTTATTTCATTTGAAGAAAGTTTCATTACACAAAATATAACTGAAAAAAGTTTGTTTCATTTTCTTCAAATATATCACGAACCTAATGTTTTAATAGGAAAAGAAAATCTAAAAAAATTAAATCCTTTTCTTCATCTCATAAATAATGTACATAATAGTAGTAATTTAAATATGAAATCTGAGACTATTGGTTCATTATTTATTGCATTACTATTTGAAATTAAGCGACTTTCAATCTACCAGCATAAAACGTTTCAGAGCAAACGATTTAAAGACTTCATAAAATTTAAGCAGTTAATAACGATTCATTATTCTAAAAGTCATAATGCCAATGATTATGCAGACATACTATCTGTTTCCTATAAATATTTAAACGATGTATGCAAAGAGATTACTAATAAAACTGCAAAAGCATTTATAGACAGTTGGTTGTTATTAGAAATTAAAAGAAATATTTCTGAAAAAAAATATACATCTCAGGAAATTGCCTTTAAGATGGGATTTAAAGAACCTTCAAATTTTATTCGATTTTTCAAAAAACATACAAAAACAACACCAAATAAGTTTCAAAACGAAATAACCATTTCTAATACCGGTTAGAGATTGACTATTTTTAAATTAAGATAGATAATTAAACTATTGTCATTCAATTATACTTTTGCTGTGTACAAAAAGCAAATTAATTATGACATTAGAAAATCAATTAAAAATAACACGAGATGCTACTATGTCAAGAATGCCTAAACCTATTATGCAGGTATTTAAAGACAGTATCAAACAAATTAAAGTAGAAAAACTAAAAGAAAATGCGCTACAATTAAATGACAAAGTCCCGAATATTTCTCTTATTAATATTCAAGGAAGTACTACTCAATTAAGTGATTTAATTCAATCCGAATATTTAATATTAAACTTTTACAGAGGTGGTTGGTGCCCTTACTGTAATATGGAATTAAGAGAATATGAAAGGTTACAAGACGGTTTCAATAAATTGGGTGTTAACATTGTAGCCATTAGTCCAGAAATTACAAGTCTATCGGTTCAAACAACTCATAAGAATGCAATATCTTATCCCATTTTAACAGATAGAAATGCGCAATTTATGAAAGCAATTGGGATTGTTTTTAAATTAGATGAAGCTTCAAAAAAAGAGTTTGTTAATTTTGGTATGGACTTCACACAAATAAATGGTAATGATAATTACGAATTACCAGTTCCTGCTGTATACGTAATTGATAAAGAAATGAAAGTCGTATTTGTTCATTTTGAAGAAGATTACATGACACGATTAGAACCACAAGAACTCCTAAACACATTAAAAAACATAAACTAACATTAATTAAAATTTAAAATTATGAAAAGAAATAAAATTATTTATTGGGTAACCACAGGTTTGTTATGTCTATTATTTTTTGCAAGTGCTATGATGTATATTTTTAATTACCCAAGGGCTGAAGGCTTTTTTATAAGCTTAGGATTCCCAACTTGGCTTATCTATCCACTGGCAATATTAAAACTCTTAGGTGTTGCAGCCATTCTTACTAAAAAATCAAACTTCATAAAAGAATTGGCATATGCAGGTTTCCTTTTCGATGCTATTCTTGCACTTGCAGCTCACCTAATCGTAAGTGATGGGGAATTTCCTGGCGCCGTACTAGCCATAACCTTATTAACAGTATCTTGGATTTATGATCGTAAAATGTTTGGCAACTATCAACAAAAATTCTCCATATTAAATTAAAATGGTTATGACAAATAGTGAGATTGACGTAAAAAAAACAATAGAACAGTTAATAAAATCTGGAACAACTTTTAATTTAAATCAGCTAGAGTTACTTTACCATAAAAACATAGAAGTCATTATGTTAGATGATAAAGGGAATAAAATGCTTACCGACAAAACGGGGTTTAAAAACATATTTAAACAAAAAAAGGATAATGGAGATCCCCCATTAAATACTTGGGCTGAATTTCATCACATTAGCACTCATGAAAATAACGGCCATGTTATACTAACTAGAAAAGTAAACCTAACGGGAGAAGAAAAGAAATTAACGCTAAGTATCGATTTAATTTTTGAAGACAACCGCTGGCAAGTCACTAGAGAAGTTATTTTTTCACAGCCAATTACAGATTAATTCTAATATATGGGGAGTATTGTTTTTTTATAATCAAATTAAAAAATTTCAAGGCTCCCTTTTCCTTCCCTAATAATTACGGGATTTTCTTCAGAAAAATCAACTACTGTAGAAGGTACATTATCGCCATAACCGCCATCGACAACTAAATCTACTAAATTATCCCATTTCTCAAGTATTAATTCAGGATCTGTGGTGTACTCTATAATAGAATCTTCATCATGAATAGATGTTGAAACTATAGGATTACCCAGTGCTTTAACGATATCTAAAGCAATCGTGTTATCGGGTACACGAATACCCACTGTTTTTTTCTTCTTAAATGCAGCAGGTAATGTTCTTGCCCCCGGAAGAATAAATGTATAAGGCCCAGGAAGTGCTCGTTTTAAAACTTTAAATGTGCTCGTATTAATTTGCTTCACATAATCACTTAAATTACTTAAATCGTGACAAATAAATGAGAAATTAGCTTTTTCTAATTTTACTCCTTTTATTCTTGCGATTCGCTCTAAAGCTTTACTATTAGTAATATCACAACCCAAGCCATAAACGGTATCGGTAGGATAAATAATTAATCCACCTTTTTTCAGAACATTAACAACCTTACTAATCTCCTTAGGATTAGGGTTTTCTTCATAAATTTTAATAAACTCGGCCATAATAAATTCACTACCTTTACGTTATACAAAATAACTATAATTTTTAGTATCATGAGAGCATTACAATGTATTTTATTATGTCTTACACTAATATTATTTACAAATTGCTCAAATAATGACTCTCAAGAGCCAAATACTGATATTATTCCTCTTTCATATAATGAACTCTTAAATGTGTCTTATGGTAGTAATGACGATCAAGTTTATGATCTTTATCTTCCTGAAAACCGAACATTAGATACAAAAGTAATTATTTTAGTTCATGGTGGCGGATGGACTTCTGGAGATAAAGAAGATATGGATGGTTTTAAAGATAGTGTTCTTAGAGAATTACCAGATTATGCCATAGTTAATATTAATTATAGATTGGCTAATGAAACTACACAACCGCATCCTATGCAAATAAATGATATTAGTACGATAATAAATCATCTAAAAACCAATAGAAATGAATATGTCATTTCAGAAAACTATGGTTTTATAGGTGTTAGTGCTGGTGCTCATTTATCTTTATTATGGAGTTATGCTTATGATAATGAAAGTAATGTAAATATGGTAGCTAGTATTGTAGGCCCAACTAATTTTACAGATCCAGAGTATTTAAATAGTACCAATCCAGAAGTACAAGCTATTATAGATTTATATAGTATCGATACAACTCCTGATTTTTTAGAAGAAGTTAGTCCGTACCATAAACTAACTGCAGGTGCACCTCCTACAATTTTATTTTATGGAGGGCAAGACCCTTTAGTACCAACTTCTCAAGCTACCGCTTTAAATGAAAAACTTACCAATCTCAATATCATTCACGAGTACACGCTATACCCAGAAGAAGGTCATGGCTGGACAGGCCTAAAACTATTAGATACTTGGACAAAACTTAAAGCCTTTACTCAAGAGCACTTATAGCCATTCGCATACTTCAATATTCTTTTATATATTTGGCATACAAAACAATTACCTTATGAAAAAATTATTACTTAGTGCTATTATAGCTAGCCTTGGATTATTAAATACAAATGCTCAAAATACTGGAGAAATTCAATTTGGAATTGGAGGTGGAATAAATTTTTCAAGCATTACTATTGACGACGATGATATAAAAACAGGAGGGTTATCTTCTTTTAATGCCCATTTATCAGCAGAATATTATTTTGATGATAGATTAGGTGTAAAAACTAAGATAATATATGATAATAAGGGATGGGAAGGAGAAGTTCCTGATCCAGATTCTATTCTTGAAACTCTTAAATCAGATTTCAGTTTAACATATATTACAATTCCTATAATGGCAAATTGGCACTTTGGCTCATTACAAAGTAGAGCGAAATCATTTGTAACAAGACCTTGGTATGTAAGTGCTGGACCTTATGTTGCTTTTTTAACAAAGGCTGAAGAATCTGAATCAGGTGCCGATTTTAAAGAAACACTTAAAGGTTTTGATTTTGGTGCTGCATTAAATTTTGGTCTTCGTTTTGAAATTGCCGATTTTACTAAGCTATATGTCGAATATGACGGGCAATATGGCTTTTCTGATATTTCTGCGGGTTCTACAACCTCAGCTCAAAATGATAATATTCCAATTAAAAACGGACTTAGAAGTAGTGTGAATTTAGGTTTACTTTTTGCTTTTTATTAGGGTCATTGCATTTAAGATTATACTAATTTGAAAACAAAAGTGAAATAAAGACGGTTTTTATATTTTTCTTCATTTGGACAAACTATAAAAGATACCGATCTCAAAGCACAATCTAATAGAGTAATTGAAAATGTTAATATTTACTTTCAAAAAGAAGAAATTTTTAACTTATACTCTCAACAATAAGCTTTAATAAAAAAGTTTCTCGTTCAATAGACATGCCTTTTTTCTCACTTGTAGCCATTGTCTTTTTATTATGTTCTATGGCCTCATGAATATTAATCCATACGGCTCTCATACCATTTTTAGTTTCGTAATGTTCCATCTTTGAAGCACCAAGTTCTTTATTAATATCGCAGGTGTAGCAATAAGAAACCATATGCTGAATGTCATAATCTGGCTTATACCAAGGTCTATATTCTTCATAAGCACCAAAAGGCTTAATGTTTCTAATATTCTTAGCTCCAGTTTCTTCACTAAGCTCTCGCATCATTCCTTCAATTTTATCTTCACCCAAATCTAAGCCTCCTCCAGGCAGACTGTAGTCATCATATCTTTCTGTATAAAGCAATAAAATGGCATGATCTTGAATTGCAATACTTCTAGTAGCTAGCCTTGTGAAAATAGATTTGTTTTCTAAAGTTTTTACTTCAGGATGATAATGAGTTTTTAAATTTTTCATTTAGAAAATCTATTCTTTAAATTGACAGTAATTAAGAGGAAGTATAAAAATTATATTTTAATAAATATTAAAAATCATTCTAGTTTAAAGATAAATATCATAAGTTTTTGCATCATGACGAAAAAATTTTCATTTCATTATTATTATTTCTACTTTTGTTTCTTGAATTTCGCTATTTAAAATAGTACTTATGCTTTAAATTAAACGTATGATTATTATCAATTATTTCTACTAACTTAAATTATTCATTAAAAATGAAAAACACATTAAAGGTACCATAGCTATTTTTGCTATAAAATTAATATTGCTAACAACAGTATTTACATTTCAGTCTTGTCAGAATGAAATTAACGATTCAAATTATGCCAATGCTGAAATAAATGCATTCAAAGAATCATTAAAGTTTAGTACAAAATCATTAAAATCAATTTCATTTAAAAATGATAATTCATCAGGTAATGACGATGATAACAATAAATTACGTGGCACACCTCAAGCTATCACTGCAACATATTGTATTAAATTAATTAATCCTACAGAAACTATTATTGAAGATGTTAATAATTTAACTGATTTAATTAAAGTTAAAGCTAATCCCAATATTTTAGTTATAAATACGACTATTGATGATAGCGAATCTGAACTACCTAACGGAAATGATTCAAATAATTGTACAGACGTTGTACAAATACCTACTGAACCAGTATCGGAAGCCTTAAGTCCTGCTGTTATTCAAGCTAAAAACTATTTGAGTACTAAAGGGTTTTCTAATAGTGACATTCAAAATATGATTAGACAAGAAAAAGGAGTTAGCACTGATTTAGTTCCTTTGGTAATGACTATGATTTCTTTAGAAGATGCAGATAAAAACTTAGTAAATAATTATGATTTTTCAAACATGCTATTTAATACAGCATACGCTCAAAGCGCGAAAGATGTTGGAAATTGTGCATTAGCGGCGATTGGAGCTGATATAATTTGGTCTTTGGGATCAGATCCTGGAAAATGGACAAAAAAAGCAATTAAAAAAGCATTTGGTGCTGTTGCAAAAAGATTACTAGGACCTATAGGAGCTGCTATTACAGTAGTAACATTTGGACTATGCGTAGCAAATGCTGCCATTACAGATGCTTAATTTTAAAATTATGATCTAATGAATATAATGTATTACATATTAATTCCTCTTATCTTTATCGTTTTAAAGAAGAGGATACAAAATTTATATAATTCTATTAAAGAAAATAATAGAGATTCAATAAGCGGAGAAGTTATACTTCTTTCTTTAACTTTAATTGCAATTGTAGCTGAAATATATATTATAGAACTTTAATTTAAAAATATTCTATTATTAAGGTAAGGTTTTAAATCAAATTTAAAACCTTACTTTTATTTCAAATTATTAAATTAAATAGTCTGTCTTATCTTAAAATAAACTATTGAAAAAATATATTTTTAAATCAATAAACTTTGAAAATAAGCCTTGAAGTCAAAAAAACTACCCAATCACATCCAACTTAGCAAAACGCAACAATAACTTTTTAACACCACCCACTTCAAACTTAATTTCAGCTTTAACATCGGTACCTTTACCTTCTATTTTAAGGACCTCTCCTTTTCCGAAGCGTAAATGTTTCACTCTATTCCCTACTGTTAATTTCCCATCAAATAAATTAGTCGCATCTCCAGAAGTAGCAGATACTTTCTTCATTTTCTTTGGTGCGGATAGTTCAAAATTCACTGGTTCTTTCTTCTTCTTCATCTCTTTTTTCTGAAATTTAGGTTGTACTGCTTTTTTAAATCGAATCGTGCTTGGGCTATACGAATCGTCATCTCCAAATATATCGGCAGACAACATCGGGTTGATGCGTCGTTCTTCCTTTGGTGTTATATTTTCTACAAATTGCTCGTCTATTTCTTCAATGAAACGACTCGGGTCAGAATCTACTAGTTTTCCCCAGCGGTATCTTGATAAGGCATACGTTAAATAGGCTTGTTTTTCAGCTCTAGTTAATGCGACATAAAACAAACGTCGCTCCTCCTCTAGTTCACTACGCGTATTCATACTCATAGCACTTGGAAACAAATCTTCTTCCAATCCTACCACAAATACATGAGAAAACTCTAAGCCTTTAGCTAAGTGAATCGTCATTAACGCGACATGATCGGCATCACCTTTGTCGGCATCTAAATCGGTAGCCAAGGCGACATCTTCAAGAAATTCGGCCAAATCAGCTTTAGAATCGGCTATTTCAAGCTGCCCTTCAACAAAATCTTTAATACCATTTAATAATTCTTCAACATTTTCAATTCGTGTAACACCTTCTGGTGTGGCATCTTTATTAAACTCACGAATTAATCCACTGGCTTTAGTAACATGCTCTGCTAAATCAAAAGCATCAGCTGTTTGGTTTATCACTTGAAAACTCTCTATTAAGGTTACGAAATCTCGCAGCTTATTTTTAGTGCCTCCATTAATATTTATTTCAACGTCATCAATCGATTTTAATAACTCGAAAATGGTTTTTCCTAAACTGTTTGCTGCAACTATTAAACGATCAATAGTGGTTTGCCCTATTCCTCGTGCTGGATAATTAATCACACGTTTTAGTGCTTCTTCATCGGCTGGATTCAAAATTAAACGCAAGTACGACAACACATCTTTTATTTCTTTCCGTTGGTAAAAAGACAATCCGCCATAAATACGATAAGGAATATTTCGTTTACGCAAAGCATCCTCCATGGCTCTGGATTGCGCATTGGTACGGTACAAAATGGCAAAATCACTATTAAGTAACTGATTTTCCATTTTGGTTTCCCAAATAGTACTCGCAACATAACGTCCCTCATCACCGTCTGTTAAAGACCGATGTACTTTTACTTTTGGTCCTTCATCATTAGCAGTCCAAACCACTTTATCTAATTTGGTTTGGTTGTGCTCAATCACAGAATTTGCTGCGCCTACTATATTTTTTGTTGAACGGTAATTTTGTTCTAAACGATACATTTTCACATCGTCATAATCTTTCTGAAAATTAAGAATATTACTAATATTTGCGCCTCTAAAAGCATAAATACTTTGCGCATCATCACCAACCACACAAATATTTTGAAAACGATCAGCCAAAGCACGCACTATTAAATACTGCGAATGGTTTGTATCCTGATACTCATCAACTAATATATACCTAAACTTATTTTGATATTGCGCTAAAACGTTTGGAAAACGTGTTAATAACTCATTAGTTCTTAAAAGTAAATCATCAAAATCCATAACGCCTGCTTTAAAACAACGATCTACATATTCTTTGTAGATGTCTCCCATTCTAGGGCGACGTGCCATGGCGTCTGCTTCTATTAATTCTGGATTTTTAAAATAGGCTTTAACCGTTATAAGATTGTTTTTGTATGAAGATATTCTGGAATGTACTTGTTTGTATTTATAAATATCCTTTTCCAGTCCCATTTCCTTAATAATGGAAGATATTAAACGTTGAGAATCTTGCGAATCATATATCGTAAAATTACTAGGAAATCCTAAATGATGCCCTTCAAAACGCAATATCTTAGCAAAAACCGAGTGAAAAGTACCCATCCAAAGGTTTTTGGCTTCGCTATCTCCAACAATATCGGCAATTCTACCTTTCATTTCGCGAGCTGCTTTATTGGTAAACGTAAGCGCCAAAATATTAAAAGCATCAACGCCTTTATGCATTAAATAGGCTATGCGATAGGTTAATACTCGTGTTTTACCTGACCCTGCACCTGCTATTATAATCATAGGGCCATCCTTTTGTATAGTAGGCTCTAGCTGTGCTTCGTTTAATTGACTTAAATACTTCTCCAATTCATTTTCATTTTAAGGCATAAAAATAAGTATTGCGCAGCGTTTAAAAGACCGCTTTTATTAATAATTATGAACAATTATAATTAAATGAAGTGATTTAAATCTATTCCCTGAGTTTCTTTATTCAGTAAAATTAAATACCTTTAGATTCGATTTTTTATAATCCTTAACTAAATGAAAAAATTCCTTATTCCCTCATTAATTCTCTTATTTACATTATCTACATACGCTCAACATGGCTTAGATAAAGACATTCAAACCATTGAATCTAAAGTCATTGAATGGCGCAGAGATTTTCACGAAAATCCAGAACTATCAAATAGAGAATTTAATACTGCTAAAAAAATTGCAAAACACTTAAAATCTTTAGGTTTAGAAGTCCAAACTGGTATTGCTAAAACTGGTGTTGTAGGTCTTTTAAAAGGCAATAAGCCTGGAAAAGTAGTCGCTTTAAGAGCAGATATTGATGCTTTACCAGTAACAGAACGTGTAGATATTTCTTTTAAATCTAAAGTAAAAGTAAATTTTAATGGCGTAGAAACAGGTGTAATGCATGCTTGTGGCCATGATACCCACATTGCTATTTTAATGGGAGTTGCAGAAGTACTCTCTAAAAATAAAGACAAAATTAATGGCACTGTAAAGTTTATTTTTCAACCAGCTGAAGAAGGTGCTCCAAAAGGTGAAGAAGGTGGTGCTGAACTTATGGTAAAAGAAGGCGTATTACAAAACCCTAAAGTAGATGCTATTTTTGGATTACATATAAGCTCAGGAAACGACGTAGGTACCATTTCATACAAGCCTGGTGGTATTATGGCTGCTTCTAATAGTTTTCAAATAAATATAAAAGGAAAACAAAGTCATGGTTCTACGCCATGGAATAGTGTAGATCCAATTATGGCTGGAGTAAAAATTATTGATGGATTGCAAACATTAATTAGTAGAGAATCTCCTCTAACTCAAGAAGGCGCTGTATTATCTATCGGAAAATTTACTAGCGGGGTTAGAAGTAATATTATTCCCGAAACTGCCGAAATAATAGGAACGCTTCGTACTCTAGATTATGGCATGCAAAAACAATTACATAAACGCATGCGAGAAATGGTACCAGCAATTGCAAAAGTATATAGAGCTGAAGCAACTATTGATATTGATCCAGGATATCCTATCACATTTAACGACCCTAAACTTACAGCACAAATGTTGCCTTCATTGCAAAAAACTGCTGGAAAAGAAAATGTAAATGTAATTAAAGCCATTACTGGCGCAGAAGATTTTTCTTTCTTCGTTAAAGAAGTTCCTGGTTTGTATTTCTTTCTAGGAGGAAAACCTATTGGTAAACAAGCAACATCGCATCACACACCAGACTTTTATTTAGATGAAAGTGGTATGTTACTAGGTGTTAAAACATTTATACAACTTTCTATTGATTATTTAAAAAACTAAAAACTAATATATGAAACTTTTATACGTCTTCCTTTTATTAGGAATAACAGGTGCTTTCGGACAATCATCCATGGACAAGCAATTTATGGATATTGAAAAAAAAGTTGTTGAGTGGCGTCGCCATTTTCATCAAAATCCAGAATTATCTAATAGAGAATTTAAAACTGCTGAAAAAATAGCGAAACACTTAAAATCGTTAGGAATTAAAGTACAAACTGGTGTTGCAAAAACTGGTGTTGTAGGAATTTTAGAAGGAAAACAAACCGGAAAAGTAATTGCATTAAGAGCCGATATCGATGCCTTACCAGTAACAGAACGTAATAACTTAGCATACAAATCAAATGTTACCTCAGAATTTTTAGGAACTAAAACTGGTGTTATGCATGCCTGTGGACACGATACGCATATTGCTATTTTAATGGGTGTTGCTGAAGTATTATCAAAAAACAAAGATAAAATTAAAGGCACTGTAAAATTTATTTTTCAGCCAGCTGAAGAAGGACCGCCTCCTGGAGAAGAAGGTGGTGCAAGTTTAATGATTAAAGAAGGCGTTTTAGAAAACCCAAAAGTAGATGCTATTTTTGGATTGCACATTAACTCAGGAACTGAAGTAGGAACCATAAAGTATAAAGCTGGTGGTATTATGGCAGCTGTAGAGCGTTTTGTAATTAAAGTAAACGGAAAGCAAACACATGGTTCGCAACCGTGGTCTGGTGTAGATCCTATTTTAATTTCTGCTAAAATTATAGATGGTTTTCAATCCATAATTAGTAGAGAAGCCAATCTAACCAATGAAGCTGCCGTTATTACTGTTGGTAAAATAACAAGCGGTGTTCGTTTTAATATTATTCCTGAAAGCGCAGAATTAATAGGAACAGTTAGAACTCTAGATCCTAAAATGAGAGAAATGATAGTTCGCCGTATGACAGAAATGGCTAAAACCATTGCTAAAGCTTATGGCGGTGAAGCTGAAGTTGAATTTCAAAGCAATACTGCTATTACATTCAACGATCCAGATTTAGTAACACAAATGTTACCTTCAATTAAAAAAGTAGCTGGAGATGACAATGTCACTTTAATGAAAGCAACAACTGGTGGTGAAGACTTCTCATATTTTCAAGAAGTAGTTCCTGGTTTTTATTTCTTTTTAGGAGGTATGGAAAAAGGAGGTACAGAAGCATTCCCTCACCACACACCCGATTTTAAAATAGATGATAGTGGATTGCTTTTAGGTGTAAAAACATTCACTCAAATGACATTTGATTATTTAAATAATTAAGATTACAAAATATGGATACCCTACTTAACTTCTTATCTAGCATTTCGTGGTGGCTTTGGATTATTATTGCATTAGCAATCATAGCAATTAGAGATGTTTTTCAAAAAAAACACACGATTAGTCATAATTTCCCAATAGTTGGACATGTTCGTTATTGGTTTGAAAGTATAGGTCCAGAAATTCGTCAATATTTTGTAGCTAATAACAGAGAAGAATTGCCTTTTAACCGTATTGAGCGCGGCTGGATATATGCTTCAGCAAAAAAAGAAAATAATTATGAAGGTTTTGGTACCGATCGCGATATTTATGCGCATCATCATATTTTTATTAATAATGCCATGATGCCCTATCAAGTTGAAAAAGGCCATCCAAATACTGTAGATCATTGTTTTCTGCCATGTGCTAAAATAATGGGAGAATTTAATAATCGTAAAAGACCTTATCGTCCAGCTTCTGTAATAAATATTTCAGCTATGAGTTTTGGATCACTTTCTGCAAAAGCAGTAGAATCCTTAAACAAAGGTGTAAAAATGGCAAATGCGTATCATAATACAGGAGAAGGTGGCTTATCCCCTTACCATAGCAATGGTGGAGATGTTGTTTTTCATTTTGGTACAGGTTATTTTGGCGTACGTGCAGATGATGGTGGTTTTTCTATGGAAAAAATGGTGAAATTAGTTGAAGAGAATCCATTTATACGAGCTATAGAAGTAAAATTATCCCAAGGAGCTAAACCAGGAAAAGGCGGTGTTTTACCAGGTGCAAAAATCACTCCTGAAATTGCTAAAATTAGAGGGGTAGAAATTGGAAAAGATGTATTATCTCCTCCAAATCACAAGGCATTTTCTAATGTTCCTGAATTAATGGATTTTGTAGAAGCTATAGCTGAAGCAACAGGTCTTCCTGTTGGAATAAAAGCTGCTATAGGTAAGTTAGAACAATGGGAAGAACTTGCCGATATTATGGTGAAAACTGGAAAAGGGCCCGATTTTATTACTGTTGATGGTGGCGAAGGCGGTACTGGAGCTGCGCCTCCTAGTTTTGCCGATCACGTTGCATTGCCTTGGGTTTATGGCTTTAGTGGTTTATATAAAATGTTTCAGAAAAAAGGATTAAGTGAACGTATTGTTTTTGTGGCTAGTGGAAGGCTTGGTTTTCCCGCTAAAGCAGCCATGGCATTTGCCATGGGAGCAGATTGTATAAACGTTGCACGAGAAGCAATGATGAGTATTGGTTGTATACAAGCTCAAATTTGCCATACTAATAAATGCCCTACCGGTATAGCAACTCAAAGTAAATGGTTACAAAATGGTATTGATCCCACTTTGAAATCGGTTAGATTAGCACAATATTTTAGAACATTTAGAAAAGAATTTATCGAAATTACACATGCCGCAGGTTACGAACATCCTTGCCAATTTAAAATGACAGATGTCGATATTAATGTAGACGATCACAACCTCTCAAAAGAGTTAGATTCTACTTATGGTTATGATAAAACACTTGTACCGTTTAATGGTATGGAAAGCTTAAAACAGTGTGCGCATTTAGGCGGTAATGTAAGTTAATAATAGTCCTTAATTAGTTACAATTAAAACTTAACCGTTGAAAAAAGAAAAAGTTAAAGAAAAATTAGAAAAGCATTATTCTGAAAAGCTGTATGCTAGACTGACAAGAAAAAAAGGTGATTTCGAAGGGATAACTACTGGTTTTATTCTTGATAAATCTTCCGACTTTATTTTACTTCAAGAAACGGATGAATTTCGAATTTTAGGCTATCAAATAATTCCAATACAAACGATTAAGCACGTCAGATATAACAAGAATGACAAAACTTACGAGCGAATTTAAAAAAAGAAGGCTTATTAACTGATGTTAAAGCAAAACACAAAATTGATTTAACTAATTGGAATTCAATTATGAATGATATTAAAGCAACTCAATTGACAATTACATCTGAATGCGAACATCCAAAATTAAATTAATTGTATATCCGCTTAATGTCCATTAGTTGTAATACTAGCTATTACTAGTCTATCGAATATTCTTTCTCCAAAATATCTTCGATTGAGCTTGTAGACAAACTCATTGAGATATAACTGTAAATATTTTTTCTTGATTT
>CALGLR010000010.1 GCA_937959395.1 uncultured Flavobacteriaceae bacterium
TGTTTGGTTAAATCAAAATGGCTAACCAATACTTCGGGAAGTAATAAATTAGCTGCTAAAAATAAAGCGTCTGAGGACATAGAATTTTTTATAGCAAAGTTCTTCCATTTTTAGTTACTCCACAACTTTTTGTCTTGATCCTGTTTTCTCAAGTAGGAATAAATACTACAAATCCAGAAAAAGAACTGCATATTGCAGGCCCAACTTCTACACTAAGAATAGAGGGGTTAAATGCTTTAAATAACACAAGTAATACAGGTATAAGTACAGTACAAATTCATGTTAATGCAGATGGAGATATGGTGTTGCCAAGTGATAAAACAGGTGTTGAGGTGCTTATAAATTCGGCTGATACTATTAGTAATAGCAGTTCTATAAATATAGCTACAGGTGCAAATGGAGAAGAAAATTTTGCTCAACTATATTCCGTTTCATTTACATTAACTCAACCAGCAGTAGTTCGCATATATTATGCTATGAGTTATGAGGTACTAGCTGTAACGGGAATAGATAGAGTAGAAGATGGAAAATCAAAATTAATTCGTAATTATATGTATCTTGGAGACGGTGTTTCTCCAAATTTTGGTGCTACATATGGAAATAAAGCATCTACCTACGCAAATATTTCATTTCCGGGGGAAGAGGTTGTTAGAGGGCCCTTTTACAATACTGCTTTAGAAATTGTGTCTTTACCCACAGGTACTCATAGTATTCATATTTATGGATCTGTATATGCCAGTGATGGTGTGACTAGCCTTAATACATCTGATGCTTTTTCGGCAAGTTTTGGTGGAGAAATAGATGCTTTAAAAGTTTTTGCTAGTTATTAAAAGTCTATTAAATGAAAAACCCCACTAAAAAAGAGGGGTTTCTTTATAATAATCGAGATCAACTTTTAAGTCATTATTGGTATAATTCGTCATTAAGACTTTTCAAAATAAAGTTTCACTAATAAAGCTCTTTAATCTTTTTTAGTTTGTTTTGCCAAATTGTTAAATCGTCTTTGTGTTTTTGTATACTAACATGAACCGATTTAACAAGCGGGTTAGAATCATCGGCATGTTTGAAGAACTGTAAATTATTTTCTAATTGATTTATTTCAGATTTAATTTCATCTACCTTTTTTCTAATAAACGAACGTTCATTATCTAATGCTCTAGAGTCTTGTGTATTAGATAAGTCTTGAAGTTTGTTTTCAAACTTAATCATTTCTGCTTCAGATTTATTAAGATCTAAATCTTTAAAAAGACCATCTAAAGTTTTATTAAAATTAGCTTCAACTTTACGCTTTTTAAAAGGGACACGACCTAAATTTTTCCATTTATTAATGTATTCTTTTATAGTCGCTAAATCTACTTTTTGATCTCCAGATAATTTTAATTCCTTTAATTCAGCTAAAACTGCTTCTTTTTCTACTAATGTTTTTTCTTCTTCTTCACTAGCTGCATTTCGTTGTTCGTTAATACGATCGAAATACCCATTACATGCCGCTTTAAACTGTTTCCAGATCTTATCACTCTCTTTTCGTGGTACGTGCCCTATTTGTTTCCAGTCGTTTTGAATTTTCTTCATTAACGGCGTTGTCGCTTCAAAATCATCACTGTCTTTACTGTCTTCAGCGATTTTAATAAGCGCTTGTTTCTTTTTAAGATTATCAAATTGATCCTTTTTTAAACCTTTATAGAATCCATTTTTATTATGATTAAACTCTCTTACAGCATCTTTAAATTTAGCCCAAGTTTCCTCATTTACTTTTAAAGGTACTTTACCTGCTTTAAAGAATTGATCGCGTAATGCTTCAATTTCTTTAATTTTATTTTGCCAACCTCCATGAGAGGTAATTGTTTCATTAGCTTGAGCCTTTATTTCTGCAATGATTTCGTTTTTGCGTTCCAGGTTTTGTTCGTAAAGCGAATCTAATTGAGAAAAGTACTCTTGTCTTTTATCATTAATCTTTTTTGTAGCTGCTTTAAAACGCTCCCAAATTACTTCGCGATATTCTTTAGCAACTGGGCCTAAATCTTCTTTCCATAATTTATGAAGTACTTGAAGTTCTCTAAAAGCACGATTGGTATTATCGTCTTCAGCTAACTCTTCGGCACGCACTATTATTTTGGTTTTCTTATCTAGATTGTGTTCGAAATCTTTATCACGTAAATCACGATCTAAGTGCAGTAAATCATAAAATTTTTCAACATTAAAATGATAACTGTTCCAAGCATTATTGTATTTGTCTCTTGGTATAGGGCCAGCACTTTTCCAACGATCTTGAAGGTCTTTAAATTGCTTGTATTTTGTATTAATGCTGTCTTCAGCATCATTCATTAACGCTTTTATTTCCTCAATAATTTCAAGCCTATTACCTAAATTATCTTTTAAACTTTTTTCTAAATTTTTATAATGCGCACTAAGTCTTGAGCGGTAATCATTATAAGCATCTTTAAAGCTACGTTGTAATGGGCTACTGTAATGAAAATCAATTTCATTTCCGCCTTTACTAATAAAGTCTTCTTTTTTCTCTTCTAAAAGCGCATTAAATTTTAAATTAAACTCATTTTTAATTTCATCGACATGCTTTTTTATGGCCTGTACCTTTTCATTTTTAACAAGTTTTTCTATTTCTAAAACAAGTATGTCTAAAGACATACCGTGGTAATCTTTTTGTTCTATAGTATGTCGCTCTTGATTCCCTGCATCTTCTGCATCTTCCGCATTCGATTCTTCAATTTCATTAAGAACGGTTTCTTCTTCTTCAGTGGCCTTGGCAATTGTCTTACTTTCAGTGACTTCCTTAATAACTATTTCTTCTTCAGTCGTTTCAGTAATTGTTTCACTTTCAATGATTTCTTCAACAACTATTTCTTCTTCGGTAGTTTCAGCAACCGTTTCTATTTCAGTTACTTCCTCATTAACAACTTCGTTTCCTTCAGTTGTATTTTCGTTTGAATTCTCATTAGGAGTTTCAGACATAACTTCTTGAACTTGACTTTCTATTCCATCTGCTTTTAACAGGTTATCCGGCTGTGACATAATATATTATATTAGTTATAATTTGTGTAAGACTTTAAAGATACTAACAAGTTAAGGAATTACAAAAAATACTCGCTTTTATCTCTTTTCCATATTTTAAAGAAAACTTGTGATGCGGGCTAGCGGTTCCATATTTTCCATGCTTTTTCAGCTTGTAATTCTAACATTCTAAGGCCGTTTACCGTTTTTGCTCCTCGTTTTTTTCCTTGACTTAAAAATAAGCTCTCTTCGGGGTTGTAAATTAAGTCAAAAAGCAAGTGCTTTTTTGTAATGGCTTCGTATGGAATATCTGGAGCGGTATTAATATTGGGGTGAGTACCAAGAGGTGTACAATTTATAATTAACCCATGTTTTTTTATTACTGAAGGCGTTAAAGAGTCGTAAGAATACGTAACTCCAGTTTTTAAGTTTCGAGATACAAAAGCGTATTTAATTCCAAGTTCTTGTAAGCTAAAAGCAATTGCTTTGCTTGCGCCTCCTGTTCCTAATATTAATGCTTTTTGATGTTCTGGTAATAAATGCGGTTTTAACGATTTTGAGAACCCGTAACAATCGGTATTATACCCAACGAATTTTCCTTTTTTTGTAATTCGAATAGTGTTAACAGCTCCTATAGCTTTTGCTTTTTTACTTAACTTATCCAATAACGGAATAATACTTTCTTTATAAGGGATTGTAACATTAATACCTTTTAAATGGGGTGTTTTTTTTACGCTAGTATTAAAAGCCTCGATAGTATCGATATCGAAATTTACATAAGTACAATCGATAATATTTTCTTTTTCAAACTTATTTTTAAAATAACTTCTGGAGAATGAATAGCTAATATTTTTTCCTATTAATCCGAATTTAGGCATTGGTTTTTCGTGTTTTTTGTCCGTATAATTCTAAAGCTAAAACCAAAACAATTCCTAGAGCAGCAAATGCAATTGCTAAGTAAGTTTCGTTATTAAGTTCTGGCATATAGCGTTTGTAATTCTTTATAATTTGTGCGCCGTTAGAGTCTAATAAAAAAGAACCATCGCTATTGGTTTTAAATGTTGTTTTTTTCCAAGGCCAAACCACACCCAGAGAACCAATAATAAAACCAATAATTGAAGCTATTGTAACGCTCTTGTAATGTTTTAAAATATAACTTAACACATGAGAAAAGGTAACTAAACCTACAACAGATCCTAAAGTGAATACACTTAATACTTTTAGCATTCTCATACGTTCTATATTTTGAGTAAAGCTAAAATCTCCAATAATTAATTCTGAAAACGTATCGTAAAGCGCATTTACTGAATCTACTAAAAGCAAAACATAATTACCAAGTAGAATTAAAATAAAAGAACCAGAAAACCCTGGTAAAGTCATTCCAGACACACTTATTATTCCGCAAAAAAACACAAAAAAGAGATTGTCGTTTTGTGTTGCAGGATTCATGAAACTAATTCCCAAACCAATGGCAGCACCGGCAAATAATGCTAAATATGTCGTCGGTTTCCAATCTTTAAAATCTTTACTAATGTAATAGATAGAGCCTAAAATCATTCCAAAGAAAGCACTCCATACATAAAGCTCAAAATTTACAATAAGGTAATCGAGTAATTTAGAAATACTAAAATAACTCACTAGCATCCCAAAGAAAAGAAGGCTTAAGAAGCGCCCATTTATATAGTTGAAAAAGGATTTAAAACGCCCATTAAATAACAGTTTAAAAGCTTTAGAATTTACACGCTTTAGAGAATATATAAATTCTTCATAAAACCCGGCAACAAAAGCGACTACACCACCAGAAACTCCAGGAACTTTATTCGCCGCTCCCATTGCTAATCCTTTTAAGATTAGGAATAATTTATCGGTGAATGTTCTGGTGCTTTCCATTATTCCGTTTTTTTAGCGCCTACTTTTTCTAAAATAAAGATCGTTAAGAAACCAAGAATCATTAAAACGATAGCAGAGGTTAATTGGTGCTCTACATGGTTTAGTTCGGCAAAAGAGAAAGGTGAAATACTTTGTTGATCAAGAGGTACTTTAAGACCTTTAGAATTGGTGCGAAAGGTTAATATTTGTTTCCATGGCCAAACTTTATTTAATGACCCTAAAATAAATCCGCTTAATAAGGCTAAGGTGATATCTTGATAGTTTTTAAATAACCATTTTAATAAACGACTAAAGGAAAGCAAACCAACGATGGTTCCCATACCAAAGATTATTATTTTTTTTAAGTCCATATCATCAACAGCATCTGAAACCGTTTTATAGGCGCCTAGAATAACTAAAATAAAAGCCCCAGAAATTCCAGGAAGTATCATTGCACATATGGCCAATGCTCCAGCAAAGAATAAGAAAAAAGAACTATCTGTATTACCCATAGGGGGTAAGGTTGTAATGTAAAAAGCAACAAAAGCACCAATTATACCTGTACTAATTGTAATTACATTCCATTTATTTATTTGCTTTCCTATAAATAAGATACTAGCGACAATTAATCCAAAAAAGAACGACCATATTAATATGGGATGGTGCTCTAATAAATATTTAGCCAATTTCAAAAAGGAAAACAAACTAATAATAATACCTAAGAAAAGAGATAATAAAAAATTACCGTTTGTAGCTTTCCAAAAGGCACTAATACCTTTAGTTTTTAAAGTTTTAAATAACGATAAATTAATATTGCTAATACTGGTTATTAATTCTTCGTAAATACCAGAAATAAAAGCGATTGTGCCTCCGGAAACCCCAGGAACAGCATCAGCTGCACCCATTGCCATTCCTTTTAAAGCAATAATTAAATAATCAATAAAACGTCTTTGCATGCGTTGTTTTTTTTACTGAAATCAAAGGTATGTAAAATTAGTTATAATGCTTTGGTGAAAGAAAGGTTTTGATGAATTAAGAAATGGCATTATCGAATTCGTTTACAAAATAGTGATGCCGATTTTTAAGTTGAGTTTCATCCAAATTTATACGAATTTTATAGTTCTCATATGTAATCGTTTCTTACAGTAAGTTACACTACAGTTTTTAGACTAAAGAAAATAATTCCAAATGGTTTAATAATTCCAACATTGGAATACATTTTTTTTAAAATAATAACAATGGATAAAACAACGAATACAAATTTTAGTTGCGATATAGAAACTGGTATTTGCTCTCCTAATGAAGCTATTTCGCAAGATATTAATAGTACTGTAACCTCTAAACCTAAATTAATTTATTATTATGATGCACTTTGTGGTTGGTGTTATGGTTTTAGTCCTGTAATTACTAAATTAAAAGAGAATTATAAAGACCAAATTAATTTTGAAGTGATTAGCGGAGGTCTGTTTCTAGGAGATAGAATAGGACCTATAAACGATATTGCACCTTATATTAGAGCTGGAGCGTATAAAAATGTAGAATCTTTAACTGGAGTAAAATTTGGAACTGCTTTTTTAGATGACTTACTAGGAGATGGTAAAATGGTACTGAATTCACTATTGCCATCTATTGCATTATGTATTGTTAAGGAAAAGTTTCCAGAGCGCGAGCTTGAATTTGCAGAACTACTTTTAAAGGCGATTTATCATGATGGTTTAAGTAGTGATAATGTTAATGGTTTAGCTGAATATGCCTCGAAAGTGGGTTTCGAAAAAACAGAGTTTATCACAAAAATGAAAAGTGTAGATTATAAAAATAAAGCTGAAAAAGAATTTGAAGTTTTTAAATCCAGTTCGTTTAGCGGTATGCCAACACTTGTTTTAGAAAACGAGGGGAATCAAATATTACTTTCAAACGGATATGTGACATATGATGATTTACGTACACGGTTAGAGGGATTGTTAATAAACTAATTGATTGTATTATACATAGTGGTTGCTACGAAGTTGCACACTTCGTAGAGCTGGTCTTAAAGTATCTTTTCAATACCCTGTTTGCTATGTTACTTTAAAAAGTTTGCAAGTTCTGAGTCGTTCTAAATTATTTTATAAGAATGTTGTTTAATAAGTATTCTGGTTTCATAAATGTGTAAAATTTAAAATTAATAAATAAAAAAATCTCAAGTAAATTATTTACCTGAGATTTTAAAACTTAAACAAGTTTATGAGATATTGCCTAATTTTTAGATAAAGCATTTTATCTAATAAACCGGGCTGATCCTATCTTTTTCCAGTTCCCATAAGAATAAATTATATCATCAACACGTATTTTAAGGTTTGGTGCATTGTTTCTAAATTCAGGATCAACCAAAATAGTATTGTGACCATTTTTAAGATCTATGAAAGTCAGTCTATTATTAAAATAACACCACAAACGCGTTAAAGATCTATTACGACGCAGATTTAAGTTACGCCATCCATTTATCGAGACATTTGTCAGTTTAAGCTTGGTTAAATATTCAAATTCGAATATTTCCAGTCTGTTCTGTTGAATAAATAGATGTGTTATATTCCTGTTTCCGTTACGTTCTAAAGTAGTTAATTTATTACCATAGCACCATAATCCCCAAAGCCTAGGTGAAGATGGAATAGTTAAATTAGTTAGTTTATTCTTGTGACACCAAATCTGTTGCAGCTTAGTATTTGCACTTAGATCCAGTGTAGTTAATTGATTATAACTACAGTTTAGCCATCCTAAATTAGTAAGTCCAGAAACGTCTAAAGTTGTTAAGTTATTTCCACTAACTACTAATTGAAACAAAGAAGTAAAACTATTGATACCTGTTAAATCAGATATTCCAGCACCACTAAGGTTTAAGCCTCCACGTGTATTGTCAATAGTGACGTAGTTGTCTGTAGGGTCTGGATCTTCTGCTGCACCAAGACTTATTAATTTTGCTCTAAAGGCTGCATCTGGAACATAAGTACTAATTCTTTCTGCAGTTTTTCTTTTAAAGGAGTTATTAATATTTGATAATTCGGCTAAATTTTCCATAAAACTAGGATGTTTAGCAGCTAAGTAATCTTCTGGAGTAGGATCAGGATTAAAAATGTAGGTTTTTGCTGCTGGAATAGCATTTGAAGTATTTTCAATGTCATCAATACTATCATCTGAACACGCAACGAAATTGATCGCTAGGGCAATTAAGAGTAATTTTTTCATATTATTTAAAATTTATTTTATTCAACGAATATAAAACATGTACTCCACATATTTTTATAAAAAAAATAATAATGTGCATTTTAATTACAGGTGCTAAGGTTTTAGTTGTAAGTGAATTAGTGAAGCAATGTGTTGAAAATAACATTGAGATAAATTATTTAACAACTAGAGCTTTAAAGTTAGAATCTCACTCTAATTATAAAGGATTTTTATAGAATTCATTAAAAAATGTATTTATGGTGTGGATCCTATTGTACATTTAATAGACGCTAGTATTTTTTAAGTGGTTTAAGTAGTGATAATGTTAATGGTTTAGCTGAATATACCTCGAAAGTGGGTTTCGAAAAAACAGAGTTTATCACAAAAATGAAAAGTGTTGATTATAAAAATAAAGCTGAAAAAGAATTTGAAGTTTTTAAATCTAATCCATTTACTGGTATGCCAACACTTGTTTTAGAAAACGAAGGAAATCAAACTGTGCTTTCAAATGGATATGTTGGGTATGATGATTTACGTTTACGATTAGAGGGATTGTTAGTAAACTAATTGATTGTGTTTTATATGGTGTTTGCTATGAAGTTGCAAACTTCGTAGAGCTGGTTTGATGTCGTTTTTACTCTTTTTGTGTAATCATTTGATGTGCTTTTATTAAATTTCCTAAACCAGAATCCATATTTCTATTAATTAACCATAATCCAGTAGTTAAAAAAGAATTACCTGTAAAATTCTGCTCAACTAAAGTTAAATTTTCATTTGGATTAATTATCATAAACCGCTCCCCGTAACCGTCTGCCCATATAGTTTTACTATCTGATGCTATCCACCATTGATAGCCGAAACCATCATAACGTCCATAATTTATATGATTTTCCTTAAGATTACTGTATGAAGTAGTACTTTCTATAATCCATTTTTTAGATACTATTTGCTTTCTATTCCAACGGCCTTCATTTGCAACCATTGCACCAATTCTAGCTAAATCTCTTGTGCTCAAATAAATGTAATATTGTTTGTGTTTTGATTCTTTCTTTGGCCAAAATAAAGGATCTCCAATTATTACATTTTGTTCTGAAAAATCTTGAAGACCCATAGGTATGGCTAGATATTCTTCCATAAATTTCCCGATAGACATTCCAGTTTCTTGCATAAATATTGTGCCTAAAGCATTGGCATCAAAATTATTTGAGAAAAAATAATCACCAGGCTTATAACTTTCTCTCCTAGGTCTATCAGTTATCTGTGAATCGTGTTCCCCTTGTGATGGTAAATAAATTCCAGATTTAAACATTAACAAATGTTTTATAGTAGCTGTCTTCTCTATATTTGTTAATGGGGTTAATTCATCAATTTTGAGTTCAGCAAGAGTTGTATTTATATTAATCAATCCTTTATCAACTGCTATTCCATATAATAGACCAAGAATAGATTTACGTATGGAAGCCGTATTCATTATTTTATCTGTTGGACCGTATTCGTATACTATTTTTTCATTTTTAAGAATAACTATTGATCTTGTTCTTTCTGGTTCTTTTTTAGGTGTTAAAATGTCATTAATTTCTTTGCCGACTGGTTTACCATAAATCAATTCAGTTTGAAATTCAAGGTCAGGATTGTTAACTCTTGGTATTGAAATATAAATTAGAAATACTAATAATAGCAATAGTGAAATTGTAAAAGTTCTTTTTAATAGGTTTTTAATTGTCATGGGTTTTTTTAAAAAAGACAAAATGAAAATTAATTTGTTACAGTTTTATGTATGAATCCAAGTTTTTTTTTGAAATTATACACTTCTCAGAGCTTGGCTTTTTAATTTAGAGCAAATTGTATTAAAGGTTCTATATTGCCATTATCAACTTCTTTCAATGTCGTTATGTATTTTTCTCTTGTTTCATCTGCTTTTATCATATTCGATTTGTTCCAGGTAAATATTTCTTTTCTAAAAATGGATTCTATTATTATATCTGCCATTATTCTAGAATGTCTACCATTTCCGTTTGGAAAACAATGAATCTGAACTATTCTATGTTTAAATCTAATTGCTATTTCTTCAGGAGAATAAGTTTTGTTTTCAATCCAATATTTGATGTCATCAATAAGGTTTTTTAATTCGATTCTAATTTGAGGCCATTTTATTCCTATATTTTTTTCAAATTTTCTAAATTCTCCTGCCCATTTCCATACTTGATCATACATCCTTTTATGTAATTCTTTTATGAATTTTTCAGATAATATTTTATCCTGTTTCAAATTGGTATTAATGGTCCACTCAATAGCTCTTTCAATGTTCATTTGTTCAAATTCATCTAACTCGTTTTGCAAGGTTATCATTTTTATTAAAAGCCCATCTTTTTCTTCTTCATTTAAGGGAGTTTGTCCTTCTTTATATATTAAGCTTATTCCCATAGTGATTTTCTCATTTCCCTTTTTATTTCTGTGGCCAAGTCTATTATTGATTGTTTTATTTTTTCTTCACTTATTCCCTGGTCTTCTAGTTTCATG
This sequence comes from uncultured Flavobacteriaceae bacterium, assembly GCA_937959395.1. GTDB lineage: Bacteria > Bacteroidota > Bacteroidia > Flavobacteriales > Flavobacteriaceae > JAHDGB01. The sequence continues at coordinate 10,600 of CALGLR010000010.1, forward strand.
TTTTGATTAGTTCTTAATACAATTTTTCTTGCCAGTGTTTGAGCTTTATTATTAATTAAATTGTTAATACTACCATCTTTTGGGACAAAGCCATAAACAAGTTTTAATTCTAAAACATTACCTACTTCTTTTAAGGAGTTTATTGATATTGAACCTTTTGCTTCACTTTCTTCAATTCTTTTTACACCTTGTTTAGTTATACCTAATTTGGTTCCAAGTTGGGCCATTGTCATGTTTAGTGTGGTTCTGATTGTATTTATCCACCCTTTATCCGGGATCAGGACCATTTCTGTTTCTTGAAAAGGTTTTAATTTTTGGTCCAATTGCTCAATTAAAAGCTGTTTTTTATTTCTCATTACTTTAATTTTGTATCGAATTAAGTTTACAAATGAACTAAAAAGTAAACCTAACTGTTTACAAATATAATAGAAAGTAAACAAATATGTTTACTTAATAAGAACATTTTTAAATTAAACCTAACGATTGTATAAACGCAATAGAGGGGTGATTCAAACTTTGATGAGTTAGTATTAGATGTTTAAGGAGTCTTTTTTTACCCGAATAACAATTGTGTTAGCAGATGGGATTTTGACAATACACAGTTCGTTTGTATTGAATTCAATAAAGGATACTACGATTTATAATTTGTGATTTTTATTACCACTAAGAGTTCTGTTGTTAAGTGGTATTCTAAGGTGAGTAGAGATTGATTTTTAGGTTGATTGGGATGTTTTTAGATTTTTTTAGTACGAGACAGGTTAAGCCAAGAGGATTTTTAGATAAGGAAATCAGCAGCAATGAACTATACATCTTGTTGACAATAGTTTTTTATTTTAACCGCATTTTTTTCCTAAGTGAAGAAAAGGTCTGTATGTATAATATTGTAAAACGTTTTCTAAAGCCATTTTAAGAGCTTTGTTAATTGGCAAAATGATATTCCCTAAGTTAAAATCTATCTGATTTAATTGCATGTAGTATTCTGTAAATACAGGTACATAAAGCCCTTTAGTCATAGCTTCGACAGTTGAGCGATAATTGTTGGCTTGGCCTTCTTTAATAATTTTACAAGTAGCTAATCTTAAATTTCCGTATTTATCTGTATTGGCTGCAAATCCAAACAGTCTGCAAATTAAACCTCGGTATTTGTAATCACTACAACGACCTTGATTAATAATAGATAATGGCTTGTAGATTAAGCAAGTTGAACTTTGTGTTTTATTAAGTTGAATTATTGTCTTTTCTGCCTCTCCATTTAAAAATAAGTGAAATGCCCATGGCAAAAACTCTATTGGAGAAGCTTCTACATTAGGGTAAGTACAACATTTTCCACAGCCAGAAACACAACTAAGGCCAGATGATTGCTCAAATTGAGCGGTTTCTTGTTCTAATTTAGAAAAAAGGCTTTCTACTAATTGAACTTTTCGCTCTATTGACATTATTTTTTATCGAAGGTAGACTTAATATTTCTATGAGGTTTGATTTATTCTTGAAAAGAAATTAATATAGTTTTACTAGTAATAGGAAGATTAGGTTTTGAAGTAATTATCGCCAACTATTATGTAAACACAATAGACTATGTTTTGTACACGAGTGAAGATAAATTAAAAATACACCAAATTGATTTTTTGGGATGTTGCAAACTTTTTTAGCTGAATAACAATTGTGTTAGTATTCGTTAGCGCTTCGTCTTTGACGAGTGCCGTTTATGAGTAATAAATGAAGTTTTAGCATTTAAAAACTACTTACATAGATTATTTATTTGTAATAAATTTCTATATGTTTTAATTCTCCGTTTTTGTCTGTCTAATACTAAAAAAACAATCTGTTTTACTTAATCCTAAAAATAGATTTACAACGATATAAGTAACTTTAAATGTGTTTTTTATTCTGTTTTGACTAATCTAATACGGCGAGCGCTCAATGTCATTAAGTTAAGAGATAAATGTCAGTCTGAGCGCAGTCGAAGACCATCATAGCTTTCGTTTTGATTGCACTTCGACTGCGCTCAGTGTGACAAAATAGGTTCTTCTAAAGCTTAACTTAATGACATTGGGCGAGCGCTAGCAGGGGCTATTGAGTATAGTTTGTATTAATTCTGGTGTTAACTCTAAAATTTTTTTATTTTTTATTTCAATAACATTTATTAGATATAATAAATTATTAAAATTCACAGGTAATGATAAATCTAATTCAGAAATTTTTAATAAAAAAGAACTTCTATCTATTTTAAGAATTTGCTTACCAATGGAATTGTCATTGTTTAGGGTATCAATTAAATCAATATTGAGATTAGATAATTGAAACTGCAATCTAAATTTATTTCTTAATAATGCTTCCCAATTTTTACTTTTGAAATGTTGATAAGACAATTTATGAAATAGGTTTTTGAGAGCAATGTCATTAGTCTCTAAACTAGCATATATGCCATTTAGAAGCCTTTCGCTTTCTTTGTGTTCTACCCAATCATTTTTACACTTATATCTCAAATTGTGGTCAATTTCGTGCCATCCTTCTGAGAGCATAGTTCTTAATTGAAGTTCGAAAGTATTATCTATTAAATTGAAATTTGATTTATCAGAAACTGAATTAACTTCTTTTAAAATCTGAATTTGATTATCGTCAAATTGACATACAATATTTGTTCTTTTTGGTTTAAAAACTGTTAATTCGTGTTCGTCAATTTCTTCGCCAACAAACTTAAATTTATTGTTTAAAATATCTTTAACAACTTCAATATCATCTTTAAAGTAAGTAACTATTCTCACACCAATTACATCTTGAATTTTTTTACCGCTTTTTTGATAAGGGTTTCCTTCTTCAATTTTTCTTTGTATTTTCTCAGTTATGGATTTTTCGTTTTTGGTTCTAACGAAAATTCTATACAACAATCCAATTTTGTTTAATTCATCTACTATTTTTTGATGAATTTGCTTTTCTATTATTTGAAAACCTGCAATCATTTTTTATCACTGTGTTTCAAGTGATAAATAGCTTCTCTAGTAATGAAACCAACATCATCTTTAAAATGTAAATAATCTTTGCTTTTTAGTGATTCAATGACTTTATTAATTTCTTTATCATGATAATCACTTAATGTTTTTTTTATATAAGAGAATTTCCGAGCTCTTGGTTTTATTCCATCAACTTGAAAAAATTGTTTTAAAACCATTTTTTCAGAAAGAGCTAATTTTTCTTTTTTTGTATTATTTATTTGATTTTCAAATAGATTAAGAGTATTCGAAACAAAATCATTATTTGAATTACATGCAAATAGTGCAAAATCGCTATAAGGTTTAATAGTTTTTGTATTTATAATTGAACAATTATAAAAAGAACAATTTTGAAATGATGTATCAAAAAACATATCAATATCAAAAAGGCAATTATTAAATATCACAGAAGAAAAAGCGGATGAATCGAATTTGCAGTTTTCATTAAAATTCAAATCTGATAGTTCTTTGTCAAGAACGAAAAGGTTATTATATATGCGGTTTGGTTGTTTTGAAAATGTATAGTCTAAATCAAAATAAAAACCAATGTCATAATCAAAATCTTCATTATTGAAAATTGACCATAAATCCTCTTTTTTCTGTTTGTTTTGAATTTTAAATGAATCAATTGATTTTGTTGCAAAATCTTGAGGGATTATTTTTTCAAAATCTTCATAATGCTCTTGATATTTTTCAAGAATTAAATTTTCGCCAACGAGATATCCAAAAATGAAGTCATTTATTATTCCAACATCACCATTAGGCTTTCTATCAAGGAATACGTGATTTGATAGAGTTTCAATTAAATCTTCTATTGATGGTTTTTCTTCAGCTATATATAGTTTAAGGCTACTTTGTAATAATTTTTGGTTATAATCTTTTATGAAATCTTTAATGGTCTCTTTGGATTCGGCTGTAATATTGTACTCAGTCATAAATCTAACTAGTTTTCTAAAAATCCTTAATTGGTCTTCATTACTCAACTTTAAGTTTTGTCTTTGCTGTTCTCTTTTTAACAAATAATCGAGATATTTATCTATCAAAGCACCATCATTAGTTTCGTGGATATAATCTTTTAAAATATCTAAAGAAATATTTCTTAAATAAGATAGTAAGACCGGGTTTGCTATTTGGGCTACTGGAAAATTTGCATTATTGATTAGTTCTATTCTGTCACTGCTTAACCAATTTTCAATTTTTGGTTCTTTTATTTCAAATCTAGCAAGTGAAAAGTCGTTATTAGAATCATAAATTGAATTTAGAAATTCATCACTATTAAATATGGCAGTTTTTCTTGATGTAATAATAATTTTTGCATCTCCTTTTAATAGTTCTATTATAGTGGTAAGCATACTCTCTACTTCTTCTTTATTGCTTTCTTTTGAAATTAATTCATCAAAACCATCAATAATAAGAGGGATTCTACCTTTTGTGATTTGCTCAACAACTATATTTTGTTTGATTCCATTCGGAAACTGTTCATCAATTTCATTTAATAAAATGTGTTTGAAGACTCTCGCTTCTCTGTTTCTTGAAAGTTCTGTAAAAAAGGGAAGTTGCTTGCAATCACTAGGAGAAAATGTATTAAGGATTTCATTGGCTGTACAAGTTTTACCAAACCCTGCTGGTGCTTCAATTATTATAAAAACAGCACCATTTATATCACTTAGTAAGCCATTTATTTTGTCAATCAGATTTATTTCTAAGTTAGAATCATATGATTTATTTTCAATAATATTTTTGGATTCATCTTGAAGTAATAAATCAAATGAACTATTTATATATTTATAAGTGCTTCCTTCTGGTAAATTTTGAAGTTGTCTATTTACAAAATGCTTATATCTGTTTTTTAATTCATTACCTAATGGTGTTTTAATAAAAAAGCCTTCAAACAAGTATTCTTCTATTTCATCAATGTTAGATAGTATTCTAACATCAGTTGCAAAACCTAAGTCCGAATATTCTTTTTTGATTTTAGAAATATCATAATCTTTGTCAAACAATATAAATTCAGCTGCGTGATACATTCCATATCTTAAAGTGTAAACTCTAACTTTATGGTTTGATTGATTTGTTAACTGATAATTATATGACAAAAATAATTTGTCTATATATTCGATTTTGTTAGATGTCATACTCTTTTAAATTATTCACAACTATTATATAAACACAATAGAACACTTTACAATAACAGTGAAGATAAATTCAAAACCCAAAATAAGAGAATGGAAACCATTACCAAAAGTAAGGTTTGAGTATAAGGCACAAAAAAAGGCTATTCACAAATAATGTAAACAGCCTAATATATTATAAATGGAGAAGAAAATTTACTTCCTCAATATTCTTTTAAAGGCTTCAGATTTGTAAACTTCTGGGAAGAGTTCTTCTATAACCATAATGTGTTCTATACTTTAAGAGGAATAATTTTATACAAGTTAAAGACTAGAGGTTGCTCTAAAATATTATTTAAACTTTAGTTAGTAAGTCACTATTTTTTATATACATTTTTGGCAATAGTTTTTTTCCAATTATCATTTGGCTTAAATAAATTGAAATTGAAATTAAGATGGAAGCAACTAGAGTTTCTTCTTTAAATAAAATATAATAACTTTTTCTATAACAATAATCTAAGAAACTATTATAATATTTAATCTCATTTTGAATATCATTAAATATATCATATGCGATAAATAAAAAGATAGAAAGTAGTAATGAAATGAGGAAAATAATAAAATGCTTTTTATAATTTATAAATTTATAAATTGCAAACGTTGCCAGCCAAGAAAACAAAAAGAGGGAAATTAGGTATATTTTATAGAAATTTTCCTCAACCCTAATAAAAAATAAATTATCAATAAATTTATCTATAATGTATTCATGGGTTTTTAATAAAAGCAGAATTAGTATAAAATTAATTATAGTACATGTTAAATGAAATTTAATATTTTTTTTCATTGTTTAAATATGAAAATAAGTATGATTATTATTGTCTAATTCTCGTTTTCCAAAAGAAAATGCAAATCCCGGTCAAAGTATACCACCTATTCCGGAACAAAGAGAACCACCCATTCCGGTTCAAATTGAGCATAGCATTCCGGTCTAAAGTGAACCACTTCATTCCGGTTTAAAGTGAACCACTATTAAATCGATTCTATTAGTGTTTTATACGTAATCTTTTAAACAAAAAGATTATGTCAAACCACCAAATAGAAATGCGAAAAATAAAAAAGATATTTAAGCTCTACACCGAGGGTGTAAGCAAGCGAAAGATTAGTTCTCAGCTAAGAATATCTCGTAATACAGTAACTAAATATATTGTTTTTTTTCAGCAATATAAGTTTACATACAGCGAGATTAAAGCGATGAATTTAGAGGAATTACATCTTTTATTCCATTCAAAAGAAAAGCAGAAGAGTGAGCGATTACAGGTTCTAGAGCACTACTTTCCTTATTTTGATAAAGAACTAAAGAAAACAGGGGTTACCCAACAATTACTTTGGGAAGAATACAAAGAAAAACACCCAGATGGTCTTATGCTCTCCCAATTTTATTATTGGTATAACGTGTGGTGTAAATCGGTATCTCCAGTGATGCACTTTGCCTACGAACCAGGCGATAAACTATTTATAGATTACACGGGTCAAAAACTCACTATAGTCGATGAGCACACAGGAGAACTTCAAGATTTAGAAGTGTATGTTTGTGTTTTAGGTAACAGTCATTACACTTATGTAGAAGCCTCTGCTAGTCAGAAGAAAGAAGATTTTATACGCTGCACGGAAAATGCCTTATGGTTTTACGGTGGTGTTCCTAACGCATTAGTTCCGGATAATCTTAGAGCTGCAGTTACTAAGAGTAGTCGTTATGAGCCAAAAGTAAATGAAACTTTTGCTGATTTTGCAGAGTATTACGCAACATCGGTATTGCCTACCCGAGCTTACAAGCCACGGGATAAAGCTATTGTAGAAAATGCAGTACGTATTATCTATACTAGAATTTTTGCAAAACTGCGTAAAGAAACGTTCCATACCATAGCCACTATTAATACGCGTATTTTAGAATTATTAGAAGCTCATAATGCGATGTCTTTCAGAGGAAGGGATTACACACGAACTTCTTTATTTAAAGAAATAGAACAGCCCGCCTTAAAAGCACTACCTGCAAAACGCTACGAACTCAAACAATATGCTAACGGAACCGTACATAAAAACGGACATATTTACTTGAGTAAAGACAAGCATTACTACAGTGTTCCTTATACTTATTTAGGGAAAAAGACGCGTATTATATATTCTGAAAATTTAGTAGAAATCCATTATAAGCACCAGCAAATAGCTGTACACACTAGAAACAAAAAGAAATATGGGTACACTACAAAAAAAGAACACATGTCTTCTTACCACCAATTTGTAAGCGATTGGAATCCAAAAAAGTTTATGGACTGGTCTGCTAATATAGGTGAGTATTGTTATGACTATATCATTAAAATTTTAGACAAAAAGCAACACCCTGAGCAATCCTATAAATCTTGCATTGGTATTTTACAATTAGCTAAAAAAGTGGGCAATATCCGTTTAAATAACGCTTGTAAAAGAGCATTAGATTATCAGGCCTACAATTACAATATTATTGTTAGAATTTTAGAGAAAGGATGGGACGCCATTGAAGACAATCCTACACAAGACACAGAGCTACCAATGCATAAAAACATACGAGGTAATCAATATTATAAATAAAAACAGAAATTAAAATGAACACACAAACACTAGAACAAATGAAGCTACTGCGTTTCCATGGAATGCACAACGCCTTTACTGAATCATTAAAAAACACAACTATCAATTACACCAGCGATGAGCTTATCGCCTACTTAATACAATCTGAATGGGATTATAGACACAACAGAAAAATAGAACGCTTAACAAAAGCAGCTAAATTTAGGTACAAAGCGGTACTAGAAAACATCAATTATCAAACCGATAGAAATATTGATAGAAACCAAATACAACGCTTTATGACCTGCGATTTTGTGAAAAATAAAGAAAGCATATTAATTACAGGAAGCACGGGTGTTGGTAAAAGCTACATCGCCTCGGCTATTGGTTATCAAGCCTGTTCTATAGGATATAAAGTTATGTATTTCAATGCACACAAACTATTCACAAAACTAAAAGTATCGAAAGCTGATGGCACTTACTTAAAGGAAATTAATAAAATAGAAAAACAAGACTTATTAATCTTAGATGACTTTGGCCTTAGAGTACTCGATAATATAAGCAGGAATATTTTAATGGAAATAATAGAAGACAGACATGCAAAGCACGCTACAATAGTAGCTTCACAACTACCAACAGATGCTTGGCATCAAATCATAGGAGAACAAACTATTGCGGATGCTATTTTAGATCGATTAGTACACTCAGCACATCGAATTAATTTAAAAGGAGAATCCATGAGAAAAAAACTAAGAAAAAATCACTAATTTTAAACCACAAATGAATCGATTTAAAACAACTCATTTACACTGCTCACTTTAAACCGGAATGGGTGGTTCACTTTGACCGGAATTTCCAAAGAAAAGAATGAGTCACATTTTATAAGCCCCATATCACCTTTATTTCCTCCACGTCCAGCTCCAATTGAACAAAATCCATCATCAGCGATCAAGTTTTTTTGAACACTTGTAATAATTTCTACATGATGCGAACCAAAAACACAAATATCTCCAGCTTTAACATCTTTATAACTATTTCTCTTGCTTAAAAACGATGAGCCAGCATAAATTTGTTTAGGATCATAATAATGATTATTCGAGGAAGTAAAACTCTTACCATTGCATAGATATATTGCGTCACCAACAAAAACGTTACAAAGCCAGCTTTTACCATTTCCACCATCTTTCCAAAATACACTATATAAATTAGGAGACCAATTCATATAAGCTTCTCTTAATCTATTAAAGTGTTTACTGCTGTCTAAATTAATTCTTTTTCCTTCATATCCAAAACCAGCCAATGTCGTTAATGTCATTTTTTGTCTCAAACTAAATGCATTATTCCATTTTTTCTTTCTTTCATTTGAAGTCAATCTTTTCCATGAATTGGGACTAGGAAAAGAATAAGGTCTGTGTTCAGCATTATCTAAATTTGCATTAGGTGAAAAAAACCAATTTTGTATTCCTTCGTGATACTCCCAATACGAATCCATTATTTTTTTATCAGACGCTAATCGTTTTGCGGCTTCGACTAAAAGTGAACTCATAAATACTTATTTCTGTATAACAATTAACAATTACATTATCACAATATAATAGTTCAATAAAGTTAATATAACCACACCAAATCGCAAATAAAACCCATTACCATAAACTAAGGTTCTGGATGTTTTTTATTTACAAAAGGAGAAGAAAATTTACCTCCCCAATATTCTTTTAAAAGCTTCAGATTTGTAGACTTCTGGGAAGAGTTCTTCTATAACCATAATGTGTTCTTCATCAAAACGCATGGCGTTTTTTAAGTGGTATGCTGCTTTTTCGGTTTCTAAAAGCTGGAAATATAAGCCAGCTAAACGAAATTCGATTTCGGCATTTTCAGGATAAAACTCAGCCGCTTGAATAAAATTAAACGATGCAGCTTCCGGTTCTCCTAATTCGGCTAATAAATCGCCACGAACCAACCAAGTTTCTAATTCGTAATTCCCGAGTTCTAAAGACCGTTTGTGACCACGCTCTGCTTCTTCAAGAAAATTAAGACGGTGGTTAATTTGTGCGTAAAGTTTCCAATATACCACATTTTCGGTATCTATATTTATAGCTTTATTAATGTAATAAAGCGCTTTTTGGTATTCTTTTTTTCTGCAGAAAAACTTAGTAATAGCTATCCAACCTTTATCTAATAACGGGTCTTCATGTACGGTTTTATAAAAGTATTGTACTGCTAAATCGTCTTGCCCTAACTTCTCGTGGCAAAGCCCAATTCTTAATAAGGCAAACGAGGTAGGATCGTCTAGAGTTAACGTAATGCTATAATTTTCTATCGCTTCTTCATTACGTTTTAGTTTTTCTAGTACTTTCCCTTTTTCAAGATAAGCCCCAATAAACGTATCGTCTGATATGATTGCGAATTCAAAAGCGGTTAAGGCTTTTTCGTATAATTTTAATGTAAAATATTGTTTTCCTAGTTGGTGCCATGCGACTTCACAGTATGGGTTTTCGTCTAGATACTCGTTTAGAAACTCTATAGCTTCTTCGTTTTCATCTAAAAAATCGAAACAGTATACAATATTATAGAGTGCCGAATAATCTTGAGGTTCTTCTTCAAGGCATTTTATAAAATTCTTTTTTGCTTCTCCAAATTTATCTAAGAACAAGTATTCCATACCTATAAGCGAATACAAATCAGATTTTTCTTCAGTAAGACTTAGGGCTTTTTTCAAAACTACTATGGCTTGCTCATGCTCATCTTCTTTAGATAATATATTTGCTTTTTGAATGTAAACTTCTTCATTATTAGGCTCAATAGTATGCAACTCTTCTAAAAGTTTATTGGCTTTATCGAGCTTGTTTTCAAAAACGAAAACTTCAACTTTAAAGAGTCTTAAATTGGTGGAAGTAGGGTGTTGGTCTAGTCCAAGTTTTATAGCCTTTTTTGCAAGCGCTACTTTTCCTTGATTAAGATAATGATGAATAATACTTTCAAACTCCACTGAATCAAAAAACAAAACATGGTTTGTTTTTAACATAGATTCAAATTTCTTTACTGGCAATTTGTTATTCTCTTCTCGACTAAATTCCATAGGCACAAATAAGATTACTTTGTAATAAATGTAAGGTTACTATAACGCTTTTGACGTCGTGTTAATCAAATGTTTTTAACAAAGTAATTAACAGCTTAAAATAGAATGAACATTCATTATGTTCGACAATAGACTTAGGTGTCACTCCAATCAATATACTAAATTCTATTTAAATATGCAATAATAATGCCACAGCCCTTTATGATTTCTTCATTGCTAATGGTAAGTGGCGGGGTTATTCTTAAGGCTTTAGGTTCAAAAAGTAACCAAAATAGAATAAGTCCCTCATTTTGAACATCTAGTATTAGTTTATTAACTGTTTCTGAGGAGTTTAGGATTGCTGCAAGCATTAATCCTTTCCCTCTAATTTCTTTAATTAGTGGGTGTTTAAGGTGTTTCCTTACAAGGACTTCTTTTTCTAATGTTTGTGACATTAAGTCACTTTCTACAACTTCTTGAAGTGTTGCTAAAGCTGCTGAAGCAATGACAGGGTTACCTCCAAATGTAGTAATGTGTCCTAGTTTAGGTTGATCTTGTAGTAAATCCATGTGCGCTTTTGAAGCCGTAAATGCTCCAATTGGGAGTCCGCCCCCCAAACCTTTACCTGTTACTAAAATATCTGGGATCACATTATAGTTTTCGAAACCAAAGAGTTTTCCTGTTCTTCCCATACCAGGTTGTATTTCATCTAAAATAAGTAAGGCTCCAGTTTCGTTACAACGCTGTCTTATTTTTTGTAAATAATTGTTTTGTGGTTCTATAAAACCAGCACCGCCTTGAATGGTTTCTAAAATAACACAAGCCGTTTTTGTGGTAATGTGTTTTAAATGCGGCTCGTAATTAAACGTAATATGGCTAATATCTGGTAATAAAGGTCTGAAAACGCTTTTACGTTCTTCCAAATCCATTAAACTAAGCGATCCCATAGTATTGCCATGATAGGCATTATGTGCTGCTATAATTTGACTACGACCAGTAACCCGTCTTGCGAGTTTTAAAGCACCTTCAATGGCTTCGGTTCCCGAATTTACCAAATAGGTTTTCTCAAGTGGTTGCGGTAAGTATTCTGCTAAAAGCTTAGTAAGTGCAACGGCTGGTTTTTGAATGTATTCTCCATATACCATAACGTGCATATAACGATCGATTTGTTCTTTTACTGCTGAAATGACCTTAGGATGTCCATGACCTAATGTACAAGCTGAAACTCCTGCAACGAAATCTAAATATGCTCTGCCATTGGTGTCATAAATATAAGAGCCTTTGGAGTGAGAAATTTCTAAAGCTAAAGGATGAGGTGTGGTTTGCGCTTGGTATTTAAAGAAATCATCCGTCATCTTCATCGGTAATAGGTTTTCCTAATTTAGATCGCTTTCTTGGTGGTTTCCCCTTAATGTTAGGTTTTATTTTTAAAGTGTCTTTAGGAATTTGCCTTGACGCTCTCGAAGGTTCTTCTTCCTCGTCTCCAACCCGTATTTTGGGTTTAAGATCTTTATCGGCTTCTTCAACACGTTTTAATAAGGCTTCATCAAAGAATTCTTCTTCAGGAACAAAAGGATCGAGGCCTTTTATTTTTACAGGTACAAAAGGAAGATCGTCACTAAATAAGTCTTCTATGCTTTTTGGGCGCTCATCATCTCTCCAATCGAAACCACGTAATTTTCGTTCTTTAGCGGGGAGCATGTCTTCAGGATACGTTTGGCCTTCAGGTTGAATAAGACGTCTGTATTCTAAAATGTCACCATCTTCAAAATAGATTTCTATATTCGCAGATTTTGCTTTATCAATACCAATAAGTTCATCAACATCGTTTCTGGCATAAATTATAGATTCTGAATTCTTATAAATGTTGACTTGCTTTAATTGGTTTTCTCCATCAAAGAGCCCTACGAGTCGCTTGCCAGAAATTTGATTATAACCATCTTGGCTTAAACTGTCTTTACTAATTAAGAACGCATTGTTAAAAACGATAAGTGAGTCGAGTTTTTCGGTTTCTGGATTGGATTTTAAATGAATAGTATCTCCTGTCATTTGGTTACCAACATTCCAGAGTATGGGTTTTCTACTTACCGAAAATGCATCTTTATCTTCTAATTTAGATAGGTTAATAAACTTTGTTAACCCTGTTTTATGATTAACATGAATAGAATCTGCTTTTCCGCTCATATCCGATTTATAGATTTTCCCGTTACGATAGGCACGCGTAATACGGTTATCATCTTTTCCGGTTACCATTAGCGTATCGGCATGTAAATACACCGAATCTTTTTCTTGAACCGAAATTGCTAACGCCCGCTTGGTAATAAAAACGGAATCTTTTTCTCTAAACACTTCAGCATAATGCCCTCTAATGATACTGTTGTTTATGGTATCGGTTACTGTTATATTATTAGTAGCTGAAGCAAAACTGGTGTTACGATCAAAATACATGCTATCGCCTTCAAAAATTCGATTTTCGTAATCTATTTTTGAGTTTTTAATAAAATAACCTGTATCGTTATTGGTGTTGTAAAACCCACGTTCGCAATATATGGTACTCGTTTCATCTTTAATTGTTGAAGGGCCGTACATGTAGGCATGTCCGCTTTCAGAATAAAAATCGAGTTGTTTGGTATTAAGGGTGTATTCTGGATTAACCAATATCACTTTATCTAAAAAACGGTATTTTTTTGTTTTCATGTAATAACGGCCAATCGTACTGGTAATGGTTCCTGAAGAATCGCGAACCACTTCACCATCTGTATTATAATAAGATTCTTGCTTTACACGATCAAAATAAAGTTTATCTGTTTTTAAAATGGAGCTAGGCTCGGTTAAAACGACTTCACCTTTTGCATAAGCCAATTGTGTTTTGCCACTATACTCGGCATATTTTGAAACCATACTTATCGTATCACCTTGTTTCATTAATACATTGCCATAGGCTTCTACGAAATCTTCTTTACTATAAATAACAGCTTGGTCGCACCACACATCGATACCATCATGAAAAATATGAACTTGTCCAGATTCACTACGTGTTAGAATTTTTGCACCGGGGTACTTTTCTTCATCGACATCTCCAAACGCTCCAGTTGGGCGAATTTCTATAGTTTTCTTTTGTGCATTTACAGTTAGTGCTGTAAAAGCTAAAAACAAGAGTATAATGTATTTATATAATTTCAATACCATGAATTTGGGCAAAAATAATGATTAATATGACTTTGTATCATAGTTTATCATTATTTTAAGACCAAAAAATGGGCCAATTAAGTTTTGATGGAGTTAATTATGATTATTGGGAGGAACTAACATAATAATGATTTGCAGGCTAATTCTGAATGATTTTGTTATTATGAGTGGATTTCTGTCTGCTCAGGAATGACAAAATAGATGTCTCCTCGAGCGCAGTCGAGAGGTCGTTAAGTCTGTGAATTAAAAATTATAGTTCAGAAGTTCTCGACTGCGCTCGAACAGACAAAAGATGATTTACAGGCTAATTCTGAATGATTTCGTTATTATGAGTGGATTTCTGCCTGCTAAGGAATAACAAAAAAAAGACCTGTTGGTTTTTTAATACCAACAGGTCTGTAAATAATTTTATTATAATCTATTTAAAAATAGTCTGTTTTCTATCTGGACCAACAGAGACAACTTCAATAGGAATTTCTAATTCTTTTTCTAGAAAATCGATATAGTCGTTTAATTCTTTTGGTAATTGACTAGCTTCTGTCATTTTTGTTAAATCTTCTTTCCAGCCGCTAAATTCTGTATATACAGGAGTTACATTTTCTGGTTCAATATTATAAGGCAAATGTGTAATTTCTTCACCTTTATATTTATAAGATGTTGCTATTTTTAAGGTTTTAAAACCTGAAAGCACATCGCCCTTCATCATCATTAATTTCGTAACACCATTTACTTGGCAAGCATATCTTAAAGCGACCAAATCTAACCAACCACAACGTCTTGCACGACCAGTAACAGCTCCAAACTCATGACCAATTCTTGCCATATCTTCTCCAACTTTGTCAAATAACTCGGTAGGGAAGGGGCCAGAACCAACTCTTGTGGTGTAAGCTTTAAAAATACCATAGACATCACCAATTTTATTTGGCGCAACACCTAAACCAGTACAAGCACCAGCCGCTGTTGTGTTACTAGAGGTAACAAATGGATAGGTTCCAAAATCGATATCTAAAAGCGATCCTTGAGCGCCTTCTGCTAAAATAGATTTTCCAGATTTATGTGCTTGGTAAATGTATTCTTCAGAATCTATAAATGTTAATTCTTTAAGAGTTTCTACAGCAGCAAAAAATTCAGCTTCTAAATCGGCTAAATCATATTGCACATCTACATTGTAGAAGCTAATCATTGCTTCATGTTTATTTGCTAAAGCACGGTATTTTTCTTTCCAATCGCTTAATTCTAAATCGCCAATACGAATACCATTACGACCCGTTTTATCCATATAAGTTGGACCAATACCTTTTAAAGTAGAGCCAATTTTTGCTTTTCCTTTAGACGCTTCACTTGCTGCATCTAATAAACGATGGGTTGGTAAAATGACATGAGCTTTTCTAGAAATAATAAGTTTAGACTTATAATCTATTTTAAATTGCTCTAAACCTTCCAATTCTTTTACAAAAACTACAGGATCGATAACCACACCGTTTCCAATAATGTTTGTTGATTTTTCGTGAAAAATACCAGATGGAATTGTTCTTAAAACATGTTTAATACCGTCGAATTCTAAAGTGTGTCCTGCATTTGGGCCACCTTGAAAACGCGCAATAATATCGTATTTAGAGGTTAATACATCGACAATTTTCCCTTTGCCTTCATCTCCCCATTGTAAACCTAGTAGTAAATCTACTGCCATTGTATGTTAATTATTTTTGGTTGTTTTTTTTCGGTTACCGTAAAAGTATAATGAATGATTAGTGATTTCGATATCAAATACTTCTTCAATAGTCTTTTTTATAGTTTGAATTCTTGGATCACAAAACTCTATAACTTCACCAGTGTCTGTAAGAATGACATGGTCATGCTGTTTATCGAAATAAGATTTTTCGTAATGTGCTTGATTTTGACCAAATTGGTGTTTCCTAACCAAGCTACATTCTAAAAGTAATTCAATAGTATTATAAAGTGTTGCACGACTTACACGATATTTTTTGTTTTTCATGTTAAGATAAAGGGACTCAATATCGAAATGCTCATCGTTATTGTATATTTCCTGAAGTATGGCGTATCGTTCCGGGGTTTTTCGATGACTATTGTCTTCTAAAAACTTTGTAAATACATTTTTTACAACTTCTTGACTCTTAATATCTGCTTTATCACTCATAATCCAAAACGCAAATTTACATTATTTTTTTAAGCTTGCTAAAGTAAATGAGGCTATTTTATGAATATTATAAACATTGTTTTTAATGCTGTAAAGTGCTATGGATCAATTTAGTTTTCATAAAAAAGATCCCTTTGTAAGGAATGTTATTAACGATTTGTAACCTATCATATAACTAACTAAGCCACATTATTATAATTAGCAAGTAATATTTCTGTTTTTTCTTTTAATTTTTCAAGTTGTATTAATCTATTCCTTAAATATTCTTCTTTGTTTTTGGTAATATATTCAGGGTTAAAATC
>CALGLR010000011.1 GCA_937959395.1 uncultured Flavobacteriaceae bacterium
TCTTGAACTTTAATGTTTCCGTCAACCTTAGCTGAATCTAGAATTTCTCCTGCTCTACTTCTACCTATTCCATAGATATAAGTTAAAGAGATTATGCCTCTTTTTTGTTTTGGTATGTCTACACCTGCAATTCTTGCCATATTTTTTTAGTTTCTAGTTGTTAGTTTTTAGTTGTTAGAATCCTAAACATTTCTATTTCAATCAGATTCGTCTAACGTCTAAACTCTAATGACTCAAGTCTTAATTTATCCTTGTCTTTGTTTAAATCTAGGGTTCTTTTTGTTAATCACATAAAGTCTCCCTTTTCTGCGTACGATTTTACAATCTACACTTCTCTTTTTTACTGATGCTCTTACTTTCATCGTAGTTAGTATCTATAAGTTATTCGAGCCTTAGATAAATCGTAAGGACTCATTTCTAATTTCACTTTATCTCCTGGTAATAATTTAATGTAATGCATTCTCATTTTACCAGAGATATGTGCTGTCACAATGTGACCATTTTCTAATTCAACACGAAACATAGCATTTGATAATGCTTCTATTATCGTACCATCCTGTTCTATTGCTGCTTGTTTTGCCATATTTTAGTTATTAGTTCTTAGTATATAGTCTATAGAACTTTATAATTTAATCTCTTTTATTTTCTATTAACTAATTACTAGTTACTATCGTCTAATTTTAAGCGACTGCTTTTCTATTTTTACCTGTTTTCATCAAGCCATCATAGTGCCTATTTAACAAGTAAGAATTTACTTGCTGCATAGTATCTATTGCAACTCCAACCATAATTAATAGTGATGTTCCACCAAAAAATAAGGCCCAACCTTGTTGTACATCTAAAAGCTTAACTACAAATGCTGGAAATATAGCAATTAGTGCTAAAAATATAGAACCTGGTAATGTTATTTGTGACATGATTTTATCTAAGTATTCAGAAGTTTCTGTTCCAGGACGAATACCAGGAATAAAGCCTCCACTTCGCTTTAAATCATCTGCCATTTTATTTGTAGGCACTGTAATTGCTGTATAGAAATACGTAAATATTATAATTAATAAAGCGAATACGATGTTGTACCATAAACCAAACATATCTTGAAAATTAGCTTGCAACCATTGTCCTGCTGTAGTATTCTCTAAAAAAGAAGCCTTTCCTATTAAACCAGGAACAAACATGATAGCTTGTGCAAAGATAATTGGCATCACACCAGATGCATTTAATTTTAAAGGAATATATTGTCTAGATCCAAATACATTTTTCTCATAACCTCCAGTAGCAGAACGACGCGCATACTGTACTGCAATTTTTCTAACAGCCATTACTAACATTATAGATGCTAGAATGATACCAAACCAAATTACAATTTCAAAAAGGATTAACATCACTTTATTTTCTACCAATCTCGATTCGACATTTTGTACAAATGATAATGGCATAGTAGCTATAATACCTACCATAATTAATAATGAAATACCATTACCAATACCTTTATCAGTAATTTTCTCACCTAACCACATTGCAAAAACACAACCTGTTACCAATATAATTATAGAAGAAAAATAGAATAAACCACCTGTTCCTAATAAGAAAGCAGATTGTGGTATACCTAAACTAGGTAAACTTGCTAAATAACCAGGAGCTTGAACTAAACAAATACCTATGGTTAACCATCTCGTTATTTGAGTAATTTTTTTCTGGCCACTAGCCCCTTCCTTTTGTAGCTTCTGTAAATAAGGAATAGCTATTCCCATTAATTGAACTACAATTGATGCTGATATATAAGGCATTATTCCTAAAGCGAATACAGATGCATTAGCAAATGCACCTCCTGTAAAAGCATTTAATAAACCTAAAATTCCTCCATCTGTACTATTTTGCAAACCACCAAGTTGTGCAGCGTCGATACCTGGTAATACTACCTGAGCACCAAAACGGTAAACTAAGAGTAAGCTAAGAGTTACAAGAATCCTGTTTCTTAACTCCTCTATTTTCCAAACATTTTTTAACGTTTCTATAAATTTCATGTGCTTCGATTAGTCTTATAAAGTTGCAGCTTCTCCTCCTGCAGCCTCAATAGCAGACTTTGCAGTAGCAGTAAATTTATGAGCTGTAATGTTTAATTTAGATTTTAATTCACCTCTTCCAAGTATTTTAACTAGCTCATTTTTGCCAGCTAAACCTAAAGTGATGATCGCTTCTAAATCTAGAGTATCTTTAATTTTCTTTTCATCAACTAATTGCTGAATAGTATCCAAGTTAATTCCTTGGTATTCTTTACGGTTGATGTTTGTAAAGCCAAACTTAGGCACACGTCTTTGAAGTGGCATTTGCCCTCCTTCAAAACCAACTTTCTTAGAATAACCAGAACGAGACTTTGCTCCTTTGTGACCACGTGTTGCTGTGCCCCCTTTACCAGAACCTTGTCCTCTACCTATTCTTTTACCTTGGTTTTTAACTGAACCTTCTGCGGGTTTTAAATTACTTAAATCCATTTTTCAGTATTATATTATTAAGCTTCTTCAACAGAAACTAAGTGATTTACTTTTCTTACCATTCCTAAAATGTTAGGAGTGTTTTCGTGCTCTACGGTTTGACCAATCTTTTTAAGACCTAAAGCTAGTAATGTTAGCTTTTGCCTTTTAGTACGATTAATCGCGCTTTTAACTTTGGTTACTTTTATCTTTGCCATCTCTAAACTATTATCCGTTAAAAACTTTTTCTAATGAAACTCCTCTCTCACGAGCAATTGTTTTAGCACTTCTTAACTGCAATAATGCGTCAAAAGTTGCTTTTACAACATTATGAGGATTTGATGATCCTTGAGATTTAGAAAGTACATCATGTACTCCTACTGCTTCCAATACTGTTCTTACAGCACCACCAGCAATAACTCCTGTACCAGGAGCTGCAGGAATAATGTTTACTCTTGCTCCACCATATTTACCCTTTTGTTCATGAGGTAAAGTTCCTTTGATTATAGGAATACGAACAAGGTTCTTTTTAGCATCTTCAATTGCTTTTGCTATTGCACTAGCAACATCTTTAGACTTTCCTAAACCATGTCCTACAACACCAGCTTCATCTCCAACCACAACGATTGCCGAGAAACCAAATGCTCTACCTCCTTTTGTTACTTTAGTAACTCTTTGTACACCAACTAAACGATCTTTAAGATCTAACCCACTTGGTTTTACTAACTCTGCGCTTTTGTATTTTTGATACATAATTTCTTAGAATTTAAGTCCTGCTTCTCTAGCTCCTTCAGCTAATGATTTTACTCTACCGTGATATAAATAACCACCTCTATCGAAAGCGATAGTTGACACACCTGCTTTAAGGGCTTTTTCAGCTAAAGCCTTACCTACTAATGTAGCTACTTCAGACTTATTTCCTTTAGCAGAACTAATATCTTTATCTCTTGAAGAAGCTGCTGCTAAAGTTTTACCTGAAACATCATCTACTACTTGAGCATAAATTTCTTTATTACTTCTAAAAACAGCTAATCTTGGTCTCTCTCCAGTTCCTGAAACAACCTTACGGATTCTGTTTTTAATTCTTATTCTTCTTTGGTTCTTTGTTAACGCCATAACTAACTTATTAAGCTGATTTACCTGCTTTTCTTCTTATTTCTTCACCTACAAACTTGATTCCTTTTCCTTTATAAGGTTCAGGTCTTCTAAATCCACGTATTTTCGCAGCAACTTGTCCTACAAGTTGTTTGTCATGTGATGTTAACTTAATGATAGGGTTTTTACCTTTATCTGAAACAGTTTCTACTTTAACTTCAGGAGCTATACTCATCACTATATTGTGAGAAAATCCTAATGCTAATTCTAATTTGTTTCCTTGGTTACTTGCTCTGTATCCTACTCCTACAAGCTCAAGCTCTTTAGTCCATCCTTTAGAAACACCTGCAATCATATTATTGACTAGTGATCTGTATAAACCGTGCTTTGCTTTACTTTCTTTATTATCAGATGGACGTGTTACTAACACATTTGCATCTTCAACTTTAACTGTTACAGTATCATAAGGTTGAGATAATTCTCCCATTTTACCTTTAACTGTAATTACGTTATCTTTTACTTCTACTGTAACTCCTTCAGGAATTGCAACAGGGTTATTTCCTATTCTTGACATTTCTTTCTCCCTTTATAGATTAGTAAACGTAACATAAAACTTCCCCACCAACATTATCTCTCTTCGCTTGTTTACCTGTCATAACACCATGAGATGTTGAGACGATAGCAATTCCAAGTCCATTAAGGATTCTTGGTAATTCCTTAGAATTAGAATACATACGTAAACCTGGTTTACTTATTCTTTGAATCTTGTGAATTACGGGTTCTTTTGTTTCTTTATTGTACTTAAGCGCTATTTTAATAGTGCCTTGTACTGAAGAATCGTCGAACTTATAACTTAATATATATCCTTGATCGAATAATATTTTAGTTATGTTCTTTTTTAAATTTGATGCAGGTATTTCAACTACTCTATGATTAGCACGCACTGCGTTTCTAATACGAGTCAAATAATCTGCAATTGGATCTGTATACATATGTATTAATTTGCGGTCTGGGTTTTCAATTTCAAATATAATGATATCGAACCTTAGACCAATTTATAATTTTACCAACTTGCTTTTCTAACACCAGGAATTAAACCCTGATTTGCCATTTCTCTGAATGTTACACGAGAAATACCAAAGTTACGCATATAACCTTTTGGTCTTCCAGTTAATTTACAACGATTGTGCATACGCACTGGAGATGCATTTTTTGGTAACTTTTGTAATGCTTGATAATCTCCAGCTTCTTTTAAAGCCTTACGTTTTTCAGCATATTTAGCTACTGTTTTAGCTCTTTTCACCTCGCGGGCTTTCATTGATTCTTTAGCCATAACTTAGTTTTTTTGAAAAGGTAACCCTAATTCTGTTAATAATGATTTTGCTTCTTTATCAGTAGGAGCAGAAGTTACAAATGTAATATCCATTCCTGATATTTTATTGATTTTATCAATATCTATTTCAGGAAAAATAATCTGTTCAGTAACTCCTAAATTATAATTTCCTCTTCCGTCGAAACCTTTAGCTTTTATTCCATTAAAATCTCTTACACGCGGTAAGGCAGATGTAATAAGACGATCTAAAAATTCGTACATTCTTTCTCCTCTTAACGTAACCTTAGCGCCAATTGGCATTCCTTTACGTAATTTGAAAGTTGCAACATCTTTTTTAGACAATGTTGAAATAGCTTTTTGTCCTGTTATAGTAGTTAATTCGTCTACTGCGTAGTCTATTAACTTTTTGTCTGCAACCGCAGCACCAACTCCTTTAGATAAAACTATCTTTTTAAGTTTAGGTACTTGCATTACATTACTATAACCAAATTCTTCTGTAAGAGCTGCAACTACTTTGCTTTTATACTCTTCTTTAAGTCTAGGTGAATATGCCATAACTATATTACTTCATTAGATTTTTTTGAAAATCTTACTTTCTTATCGCCTTCCATTCTGAAACCTACTCGTGTTGTTTCCCCTTTTGAGTTCAACAACGACAAATTAGATATCTGCATTGGCGCTTCTTTTTCTACGATTCCACCTTGAGGGCTCTGTGCACTTGGTTTAGTATGTTTCTTAACCATGTTTACGCCCTCAACGATCGCTTTGTTCTTATCTATTAATACCTTAAGTACTTTACCTTCTGATCCTTTATGATCTCCAGCTATTACTTTTACAGTATCTCCTGATTTAATTTTAAGCTTTGTCATCTTCTTTATCAATTAAAGCACTTCTGGTGCCAATGATACAATTTTCATGAATGATTTATCACGAAGTTCTCTAGCAACAGGTCCAAAAACACGTGTTCCCCTCATTTCACCCGTTGGGTTTAAAAGGACACAAGCGTTATCGTCAAATCTTATATAAGATCCGTCTGGACGTCTTACTTCTTTTTTAGTACGTACAACTACTGCAGTAGAAACAGCACCTTTTTTAATGTTTCCATTAGGTGTTGCATCTTTTACGGTAACAACGATTTTGTCACCTACAGAAGCGTATCTTCTTTTAGTACCACCTAGAACACGTATTGTTAATACTTCTTTTGCTCCAGTGTTATCTGCTACTCTTAGTCTTGATTCTTGTTGTACCATAATTACTTAGCTCTTTCAATTATTTCAACTAATCTCCAACACTTAGATTTACTTAAAGGTCTTGTTTCCATGATCTTTACTGTATCTCCAATGTTACAATCGTTTGTTTCGTCATGAGCAACATATTTCTTTGTTTTCAAAACGAATTTACCATACATAGGGTGTTTTACTTTTTTAACTTCAGCAACCACAATTGATTTCTGCATTTTGTTACTAGTAACAACACCTATACGTTCTTTTCTTAAGTTTCTTTTTTCCATGTCTTTGCAGAATTATTGTAAATCTCTTTTAGTTAATTCAGTCGCAATTCTAGCAACAGTTCTTCTAGCTGCACGTAATTGAATTGGGTTCTCTAAAGGAGATACTGCATGAGCCATTTTTAAATCTGAATAACTCTTCTTTGTCTCACCAAGTTTCTCTTGTAACTCAGCTATTGATAGTTCTTTAATCTCTGATTGTTTCATATCAAATAAATTATGCTTGGTAATCTCTTGCGATTACAAACTTAGTTTTTACAGGTAATTTTTGTGCTGCTAAACGTAAAGCTTCTTTAGCTATATCTAATGGCACTCCTCCTACTTCGAAAAGTATTCTACCTGGTTTAACTACTGCAGCCCAATATTCAACAGCTCCTTTACCTTTACCCATACGTACTTCAAGAGGTTTCTTTGTAATAGGCTTGTCTGGAAATATTTTAATCCAAAGTTGACCTTCTCTTTTCATGTGACGTGTAGCGGCAATACGAGCAGCTTCTATTTGACGCGAAGTTAAAAAATTCGAATCTAATGATTTTATTCCGAAAGTACCGTTTGAAAGTTCATGACCTCTACCAGAGATCCCTTTCATACGTCCTTTCTGTTGTTTACGAAATTTTGTTCTTTTAGGCTGTAACATTTTTTCTTTTCTTTAAAAAATTACTTTCTACGACGAGATTGGTTCTTGTTATTTCCACCACCTTGTCCTCGTCCACCTTTTCCTTGCTTCTTAGATAATCCAACAAGAGGAGAAAGTTCTCTTTTACCATATACTTCACCTTTCATGATCCATACTTTAACACCCAATCTACCATAAGTAGTATGTGCCTCAACTAAAGCATAGTCAATATCGGCTCTAAAAGTTGATAAAGGAATACGTCCTTCTTTATAGTGTTCGCTACGTGCCATTTCAGCACCATTTAAACGACCACTAATTTGAATTTTAATTCCTTCAGCGTTCATACGCATTGTAGCAGCAATAGCCATTTTTATAGCTCGTCTGTAAGAAATTCTATTTTCTATTTGACGTGCAATGCTTGATCCTACTAAAAATGCATCAAGTTCAGGTCTCTTTATTTCAAAGATATTAATCTGAACTTCTTTACCAGTAATTTTCTTAAGTTCTTCTTTTAACTTGTCTACCTCTTGACCGCCTTTACCAATAATGATACCAGGACGAGCCGTTGTGATAGTAACGGTTACAAGTTTTAAAGTTCTTTCAATAATTACTCTACTTACACTAGCTTTAGATAAACGCGCATGAACGTATTTTCTAATCTTATCGTCTTCGGCAAGTTTATCACCATAATCGTTTCCTCCGTACCAGTTAGATTCCCATCCTCTGATAATTCCTAAGCGATTTCCGATTGGATTTGTCTTTTGTCCCATATCTATCTTAGCTTTGTGTATTATTATTAGCTCCAACTACGATTGTTACGTGGTTAGAACGTTTTCTTATTCTGTGTGCACGACCTTGAGGTGCTGGACGTAATCTTTTTAACATAGATCCTCCGTCAACTCTAATTTCTTTAACAATAAGTTCAGCTTCTTCTATACTAGCATCTTCGTTTTTAGCTTGCCAGTTTGCTATTGCAGATACTAACAACGTTTCTAAACGTTTAGACGCTTCTTTAGAATTAAACTTTAAAATGTTAAGTGCTTTTTCTACGCGTTCACCTCTTACTAAATCGGCTACTAAACGCATTTTTCTCGGTGATGTAGGACAGTTATTAAGCTTAGCAAAAGCAACTTGCTTTTTACCTTCCTTAATAGCGTCTGCCATTTGTTTTTTACGACTTCCCATAGCTACTACTTTTTACCTTTATTTTTAGCACCTGCATGACCCCTAAAAGATCTTGTCGGTGAAAATTCTCCTAATTTATGTCCTACCATATTTTCAGTAACATATACTGGTACAAATTGGCGGCCATTGTGAACTGCTATAGTTTGCCCAACAAAATCCGGAGTAATCATACTTGCTCTAGACCAAGTTTTAATTACTGTTTTTTTATTAGAGTCAACGTTTGCTGCCACTTTTCTTTCTAATTTATAATGAACGTAAGGTCCTTTTTTTAACGATCTTGCCATATCTTATTTCTTTCTACGTTCTACAATATATTTATTACTTGCTTTTGTCTTAGAACGTGTTCTAAATCCTTTAGCTGGTATACCATTTCTAGAACGAGGATGTCCACCTGATGATTTACCTTCACCACCACCCATTGGGTGATCAACTGGATTCATTACTACTGGTCTTGTTCTTGGTCTTCTTCCTAACCATCTTGTTCTACCTGCTTTACCACCAACTAATAACTGGTGATCTGAGTTAGAAACAACTCCGATTGTTGCCATACATTCTGCTAATAACAATCTCGTTTCACCTGATGGCAATTTGATTGTTGCAAACTTACCATCTCTTGCCATTAACTGAGCAAAAGCACCTGCACTACGAGCCATAACAGCTCCCTGTCCTGGACGTAACTCTAAACAAGAAACGATTGTTCCTAAAGGAATGTTAGCCAGTTTCATTGCATTACCTATTTCTGGATCTACTTGATCTCCTGACACAACATTTTGACCAACTTTTAAACCATTTTGAGCAATGATATAAGTTTTCTCTCCATCTTGATAGTTAAGTAAAGCAATAAATGCTGTTCTGTTTGGATCATATTCTATAGATTTTACTTCGGCAGGAATACCTGTCTTGTTTCTTTTAAAATCGATAATACGATACCTTTTCTTATGACCACCACCTTTATAGCGCATCGTCATACGACCTTGACTGTTTCTACCACCTGAACGTTTTTTCGGAGCTAATAAACTCTTCTCCGGCTTATCAGTTGTAATGGCGTCATATCCATTTACAACTCTAAATCGCTGTCCTGGTGTGATTGGTTTTAATTTTCTTACTGACATTTGTCTTTTAATTACATGTTAGTGTATAAATCAATTATCTCACCTTCCGCCAGTTGTACAATTGCTTTTTTACGAGCATTTGTTTTACCATGTTGTATACCAGTTTTTGTAAACTTAGTACTACGATCTGGACGGACATTTATAGTTCGAACTTTTTCAACAGAAACACCATAAGCAGCTTCAACCGCTTTTTTAATTTCCACCTTGTTCGCCTTTGTATTCACGAAGAAGCTAAAACAGTTGTTTAATTCACTGTTTGCAGTCGCTTTTTCTGTGATTATCGGTTTAATTAAGATATTCATTGTCTTTCTATTTACTTAAATTCGTTTCAATTCCTTCTAAAGCTCCTTCTAAAAGCACTACTTGATTTGCATTCAAAATCTTGTAAGTGCTTATTTCTGAGGCCATTATAACTTCTGAACCTTTTAAATTACGTGACGACAAATATACATTATTATTCGAAGCCCCCAATACAAAGAGAGATTTTTTACTTTCAAGGCCTAAAGCCTTTAAAACTCCCGTGAAATTTTTAGTTTTTGGAGTGTCAAAATTAAAGTCTTCCAACACAACTATAGACTTTTCACTAGCTTTAATACTTAATGCAGATCTACGCGCTAAACGCTTTACATTTTTATTAAGTTTAATATTATAACTTCTTGGTCTTGGTCCAAACATACGTCCACCACCTCTAAAAACACCAGACTTAATACTACCTGCTCTAGCTGTACCTGTTCCTTTTTGTTTTTTGATTTTACGTGTACTACCTGTAATCTCTGCACGCTCTTTAGATTTGTGCGTTCCTTGTCTTTGGTTTGCTAAATATTGTTTAACATCCAAATACACGGCGTGATTATTAGGCTCAATAGCAAAAACATCGCTAGAAAGGTCTGCCTTTCTACCTGTTTCTTTTCCGTTTATATCTAAAACTGCTACTTTCATTATTTTCTAATCGTTACATAAGCGTTTTTATGACCAGGAACACATCCTTTAACCACAAGTAGATTCTTTTCAGCAACTACTTTTAAAACTCTTAAATTTTGAACTTTTATAGTGTCTCCACCCATTCTTCCTGCCATTTTCATTCCTTTGAAAACTCTTGCTGGATAAGATGCCGCTCCAATAGAACCTGGTGCTCTTAAACGGTTATGTTGACCGTGAGTCGCTTGACCTACACCTCCAAAACCATGACGTTTTACAACCCCTTGGAATCCTTTTCCTTTTGATGTTCCAGAAACATCTACAAATTCACCTTCTACAAAGTGCTCTACAGTGATAGCATCACCTAACTTGTACTCCTCATCAAAACCTTGAAATTCTACGATTTTGCGTTTTACAGAAGTTCCTGCTTTTTTAGCGTGACCTAAGTCCGCTTTAGTAGCACTTTTTTCTGTCGCGTCATCGAAACCAAGTTGAATAGCTTTATAGCCGTCAACTTCTTCAGTTCTGACTTGGGTAACGATACATGGCCCAGCTTCGATTACTGTACATGGCATATTCTTACCATTTTCATCGAAGATGCTGGTCATACCGATTTTTTTTCCAATTAACCCAGACATAATTATTATTATTTGTTATTATTCATTTATTAAAAACATACAAGGCTGAAAAATACGTTTCAGCCTTGAATTGTATTTTTACCGTTTTTCCTAAACCCTCGTTTAGGACATGTAATTACTTCATGAGATTCCCACCTTCGTGGGAATGTTCAATAAAAGTAAATTATACTTTTATCTCCACTTCAACACCACTTGGTAATTCAAGCTTCATTAAAGCATCAATAGTTTTAGAAGATGAAGAGTAAATATCAAGTAATCTCTTATAAGAGCTTAATTGAAATTGTTCTCTTGACTTCTTATTTACGTGTGGTGAACGTAATACAGTAAAAATTTTCTTGTGTGTTGGTAATGGGATTGGCCCAGTTACAACAGCTCCTGTACTTTTTACTGTTTTTACAATCTTATCTGCAGACTTATCTACTAAGCTATGATCGTAAGACTTTAATTTAATTCTAATTTTTTGACTCATTTTCTTAACTTTTAAGATTGTTCTCCTTTAGCTGCTTTTATTACTTCTTCTGAAATATTAGAAGGTGTTTCAGCATAGTGCGAAAATTCCATAGTAGATGTTGCTCTACCTGATGATAATGTTCTTAATGTTGTTACATATCCAAACATTTCAGATAATGGTACAGTGGCTTTTACAGTTTTTGCACCAGCTCTATCTCCCATATCACTTACTTGACCTCTTCTTCTATTTAAATCACCTACGATATCACCCATGTTTTCCTCTGGAGTAATAACTTCCAACTTCATTATAGGTTCCATAATTACAGCTTTGGCTGCTTTTGCAACATTTTTAAAACCAAGTTTGGCAGCTAATTCGAAAGATAATTGATCCGAATCCACGTCGTGATAAGAACCATCTCTTAAAGTAATCTTCATAGCATCAACTTCGAAACCTGCTAAAGGTCCATTTACCATTGCCATTTTAAATCCTTTTTCAATTGAAGGTATAAATTCCTTAGGAACATTACCACCTTTAATTACAGAAGTAAATTGAAGACCTACTTCACCTTCATCTGCTGGCTCAATAGTAAATACAATATCTGCGAATTTACCACGACCACCAGATTGCTTTTTGTAAACCTCTCTATGATCTGCAGAAGCAGTAATAGCTTCCTTATACTCAACCTGAGGTTGCCCTTGGTTTACTTCTACTTTAAATTCACGCTTTAAACGATCTACAATAACGTCAAGGTGAAGCTCACCCATTCCAGATATAATAGTCTGTCCAGAAGCTTCATCAGAACGCACTGTAAATGTTGGATCTTCTTCAGCTAGCTTAGCTAAACCAATACCTAATTTATCAACATCTGCTTTAGTTTTTGGTTCAACCGCGATACCAATTACTGGATCTGGAAAGTCCATAGATTCTAAAACAATAGGATGCTTTTCTGCTGAAAGTGTATCTCCTGTTTTTATAGATTTAAAACCAACAGCAGCTCCAATATCCCCAGCTTCTATATAGTCAATTGCATTTTGCTTGTTAGCATGCATTTGATAGATACGTGAAATACGTTCTTTTTTTCCAGAACGATTATTTAACACATAAGAACCTGCATCTAAACGACCAGAATATGCTCTAAAAAATGCTAAACGCCCTACGAAAGGATCAGTAGCAATTTTAAATGCTAAAGCAGCAAATGGTTCGTCTACGCTTGGTTTACGGATTTCTTCTTTATCTGTATCTGGATTAGTTCCAACAATACCTTCCTTATCCATTGGAGAAGGTAGGTAACGACATACAGCATCTAATAAGAATTGTACACCTTTATTTTTGAAAGCAGAACCACAAATCATAGGAATGATAGCCATATCCATTACAGCAGCTCTAAGCGCAGCGTGCACTTCATCTTCTGTAATAGAATCTTCGTCCTCCATAAATTTCTCCAAAAGATCTTCATCATAACTTGCTACTTCTTCAATTAAAAGTGCACGATATTTACGAGCTTCTTCTTTCATATCCTCAGGAATTTCGATAATATCGAATGTTGCTCCTTGAGTTTCATCATGCCATACAATAGCACGGTTTTTTACTAAATCTATAACACCTTTAAAATCTTCTTCGTCACCAATGTTTAAAACGATTGGCACGGCGTTAGATTTCAACATGTCTTTTACTTGTTGACAAACCCCTAAAAAGTCAGATCCTTGACGGTCCATTTTATTAACGAAACCAATTCTTGGTACTTTATAGTTGTCAGCCAATCTCCAGTTGGTTTCAGATTGTGGCTCTACACCATCAACTGCACTAAACAAGAATACTAAACCATCTAAAACACGTAAAGATCTATTTACCTCTACAGTAAAATCTACGTGGCCAGGAGTATCAATTATATTAAAATGATATCCTTTTGTATCCGCTATTGCTTCTCCATTTTCTGTTGGAAATTTCCATTCGCATGTTGTAGCTGCAGATGTGATAGTAATACCACGCTCCTGCTCCTGCTCCATCCAATCCATTGTAGCAGCACCATCATGCACCTCTCCAATTTTGTGAGAAACTCCTGTATAATAAAGAACACGCTCTGTTGTTGTTGTTTTACCAGCATCAATATGAGCAGCAATTCCAATATTTCTTGTGAATTTTAAATCTCTTGCCATTTCTTATTAAAATCTAAAGTGAGAGAATGCTTTATTTGCTTCAGCCATTTTGTGAGTATCAACTCTTTTCTTAACCGCTGCTCCTTCTTCTTTAGCTGCTGCTAAAACCTCAGACGCTAAACGTTGTGCCATAGATTTTTCGTTTCTTTTACGAGAATAGCTAATTAACCATTTCATAGCTGTAGAAACCTTACGATCTGCACGGATTGGGTTAGGAATTTGAAATGTAGCACCACCAACTCTACGACTACGTACTTCTACGTGAGGCATAACGTTAGACAATGCATCTTTCCACACTTCTAATGCTGTTTTTTCTTCGTCTGTTTTTTTTGAATCTACAATATCAATCGCATCGTAGAAAACTTTGAAAGCTACCGACTTTTTTCCATCCCACATCATCATGTTAACGAAACGAGTTACTAACTGATCGTTAAAACGTGGATCCGGCAAAAGCGGTCTTTTTTTCGCTGCTCTTTTTCTCATGTCTTTTCTTTAAAAGTTTTTAATTACTTCTTTGGGCGTTTTGCACCATACTTAGATCTACGTTGTGTACGACCATCTACACCTGCGGTGTCTAATGCTCCACGAACGATATGATATCTAACTCCTGGCAAATCTTTTACCCTTCCACCTCTAACTAATACTATCGAGTGCTCTTGAAGATTATGTCCTTCTCCGCCAATGTATGCATTAACCTCGTTACCGTTTGTTAAACGAACCCTTGCTACCTTACGCATTGCTGAGTTTGGTTTTTTTGGTGTCGTTGTATAAACACGAGTACATACACCACGTCTCTGAGGACAAGAATCTAAAGCAGCCGATTTACTCTTCTTAGTTATTTTGGCTCTTCCTTTTCTTACTAATTGTGAAATTGTTGGCATATATTGTATATATAATATTTTATAACCTCTTCTTAAGAGGGGTGCAAATGTAGGAATTAAAATCAATAATTCAAATCATACCGCATTAATTTTTTGAACTGCACAAAAATTCGTTTAACAACCATATTATATCTTCCCTTTTTCCGTTAGCTTTACATAATAAATTTGTAATATATAGAGTGCTTAGATTTTCTACTTCGATAATTATCCTACTATTCTTTTTTTCTTCGGAAATAATTGGGCAAGAATTACAATTAAAAATTACGAGTATAGATAGCACAAAGAATGCTATTATTGACAGCTTAAGCTATTCTAATCGTTTTAAAGATTATAATTCTATTAAGAAAGAAGTTGATTCGTTTCAAATAAGATTGCATACTGCAGGCTACATAAACAATAAACTAGTTCAATTTCAAAAGAAAAACGACTCTATTTTCAATGTCGCTTTTCAATTAAATAATAAATACAAATACATTCAGATTAAATATTCGCCAGAATTTATTAATCCAAGTGTCATTAATGATATTACGCAAAACATAAAAAATAATGACACTTTATTTACTATACCTTTTAATAAAACGGAATCTATTTTAAATTATATCAATGAGAAACTTACTGAGAATGGTTACCCCTTTACAAAAATTAAATTATCAAAAATAGGAATCAAAGATAAAAACACTTTAAAAGCTTCGTTGATTGTATTAAAAAATAAAACCCAAAGAAGCTTAGATAAAATAATACTTAAAGGTTATGAAAAATTTCCAAAATCTTTTTTAAAGCGTTATTTAAAAATAAAACCTGAAAAAACATTCAACATCTCTTCTATTAATAAAAAGATTGAAACTTTAAATAATCTTAAATTTGCTAATCAAATTAGACCTCCTGAAGCACTTTTTACAAAAGATTCTACCATACTATATATATATGTAGAAAAAAAACAAAGTAATTCGTTTGATGGTTTTCTTGGATTTAATACTAATGAGGAAAATAATAAGTTAGAATTTAATGGGTATCTTAATCTTGACCTTAATAATAATTTCAATTACGGCGAATCCTTAGGTATAATTTATAAAAGCGATGAAAATGAACAAACCACTTTTCAAGCCAACCTAAATACACCTTATATATTAGGCTCTCCCATTGGAGCCGAATTAGAATTAAATCTTTTTAAAAAAGATTCAACTTTTAGCACTGTTAGTCAACAAGCAAAGCTATATTATCAATTAAATAGTAAAACAAAAGTTTATTCTGGAGTAGATTTTTCGGAATCTACTAATTTATTAAATCAGGATGATAGTATAGAGATACAAGATTATAAATCTAATTTTTACACATTAAGTTTTAGCTTTGAAAGAAGAAATAGGGCTTACTCTTTATTTCCAATACAATCTAGTTTTATTTTGGAAACAGGTTTTGGTAATCGTGTTAAATCGAACACTACCGAAAATCAAACAAAAATATCGACCGATATCTTTCATATTTTCAATTTAAACACAAAAAATAGTATTTATGGAAGACTCAATGGGAGTTGGTTAACATCAGACTCTTTTTTAGAAAACGAGCTATATCGATTTGGAGGTATTAATTCTATTAGGGGTTTTGAAGAAAATAGTTTAACAGCAAATTTGTTTACTACTTTAAATACAGAATACCGCTACAAGTTAAATTCTAATATATATATACATAGCATAATTGATTTAGGATACTTTGACAATTCAATTTCTAAGCAACAAGAAAACTTATATGGTTTTGGTTTCGGTTTTGGACTAATAACAAAATCTGGCTTATTAAAATTTAATTTTGCTAATGGAAGAACTCAAGAGCAACAATTTAAATTTTCTAATTCAAAAATACATTTAAGTTTAATCGCTTTGTTTTAAGCGTTTATAAGCGTTTCAACGACAAAACACGCTGTTGATGTTAAAAATTTAACCATTTATTGTTGGTTTATTAACTTTTTATTATGATTTTTGAAGATCTAATAAAAACAAATCATAAAAAATGAATTCAAAGTTAAACACGATTTTAACGCTGTTTCTGGCGTTAATTGTGCAATTGTCGTTTGCACAAGAAAAAACAATTTCGGGTACTATAACCGACGAGAGTTCTTTACCCCTTCCGGGAGTAAATATTGTCGTTAAAGGCACAAGCACTGGAACACAGACAGATTTTGATGGAAACTATTCTATTACTTCAAGTACCGGCTCAACTTTAGTATATTCTTTCGTTGGCTATAAAACTGAAGAAAAAGTGATAGGTGCTTCAAACACGATCAGTTTTGGAATGTTACCCGATGTAGAAGCAATTGATGAAGTAATTGTAACTGCCCTTGGTATTAAGAAAGAAGAAAAAGCATTAGGTTATTCTGTTGCTAAAGTAAAATCTGAAGAATTAGAACAAAGAGCTGTTGCAGATGTAGCAAGAGTACTTGATGGAAAAGCTTCTGGTGTTCAAATTACTGCGCAATCTGGAACTTCTGGATCTGCAACAAATGTAATCATTAGAGGATTTAACTCTATTAATGGAAGTAACCAAGCGTTATTTGTTGTAGACGGTGTCCCTTTTAGTAGTGATAATAATACGTCAGGTAGTTTTGCTTCAGGTAACGTTGGATCTAGTCGTTTTCTAGATTTGGATCCTAACAGTATTGAAAGTGTTAGTGTACTTAAAGGTCTTGCTGCTGCAAACTTATATGGTACTCAAGGTAGTAACGGTGTTATATTAATTACAACCAAATCTGGAAGTAATGCAAAAAAAGTAAGCAAAACAGAAGTAACAGTAGCTTCTTCTTATTTTGTTAATGAAATTGCCTCTTTACCAGATTATCAAGACAGTTATGGTGGGGGGTTTAATCAATCATTTGGTTGGTTCTTTAGTAACTGGGGACCTGCTTTTAGTCCAGAAGGTGTAGATGGTTATTTAAATGACCCTGCAGGTTTAATTGATGCAGAAGGGACGGTTAGACACCCTTATGCGACTTCTGCTTTCCTTAATGGCCCTAATGGAAACAATGGAAATAATATATTGAGTGATCAATTTAGAGGGCAGCGCTATGAATACAGACCGTATGATAATGTCTCAGGCTTCTTTCAAAGCGGTGCTGTAAAAAGTAATTCGGTTAATATTAAAGGGGGTTCTAAAGATGGAGATGTTTCTTTCAATACTAACTTTGGTCATTTAGATGAAACAGGTTTTACTCCAGGTAATGGATTAAGAAGAACTAACATCTCTGTTGGTGGTGTTGCTAAATTGAATAATAAATTTACTGTAAATGGCACATTTAATTATGCGTTAACGAATTTTAAGTCTCCTCCTGTATCTGCTAGTTTAGGTAATGGAACAACGGGATTCTCTGTTTTTGGCAATGTTTTCTTTACTCCAAGAAATGTTGATTTAAATGGTTTACCTTTTGAAATTCCTGAAACTGGTGGTAGTATATATTATCGTAATGGTAATGATATTATTAATCCAAGATGGACTTTAAAAAATGCTGGTACTAAACAAATTACAAATAGAGCATTTGGAACGACTAGTTTAACATATGATTTTAATGAAAATTTAAGTGCAACCTATAGAGCTGGTATCGATTTTTATAACGAAAGAACAACCGAATCATCAAACAAAAATGGAGTTAATTTTGATGACGCCGTTTTTGGTTTTCTTCAAACAACTGAAGTAAACAATACTATATGGGATCATTTCGCATCCTTAAACGGAGATTATGATTTAACCGATGATATTGGTTTAAGTTTCGTAACTGGTTTAACAAGTCGTTCTACACAATTTAGAAGACAAGGTCTAAGAAGTACTGGACAAATTGTATTTGGAGTTAAAAAACATTTTAATTTTGAAAACCAAAGCACAACTTATGCTGATGGAACCACACAAATAGAGTTTGAACAAATTAGAAATATTGTTGGTTTATTAGGAGAAACTACTCTAGATTATGGAAATCATACTTTCCTTACCCTATCGGCTAGAAATGATTGGGTTTCAAACTTACCTGTAGAAAACAACTCTCAATTTTATGCTAGTGTTAGTGGTTCTTTCTTGCCAACTGCTGCAATTGAAGGGTTGAGATCTGAAAGCGGTAAAGGATTAAATTATTTAAAATTGAGAGCTGGTTTAGGACAATCTGCTGGTTTTCCAACTGGTTACCCTGTTTCTCCTGTAGTCATCCAAGCTACACAACAAAATGGTGGTAATGCTGGCACAATAGTAACTAATACATCTTCCGATACTAATTCTAATGAAGGTTTAAAACCTGAACTAATAACTGAAGTTGAAGTTGGTTTTGATTCTAGATTTCTAGACAATAGAATAAACATAAGTGTTTCTTATTTCGATAGACAAACAAAAAACTTAATTGTTAATACTCCTCTAGCTCCATCCTCTGGATTTACCAGTAAAACTACAAATATTGGTAAAGTTGAAGGTTCTGGTTGGGAAGCAGACTTAGGATTTGATATTTTTAAAAATGAAAACAATGGCTTTAATTGGAATTCAAGAGTAAACTTTACACAAAGTAAACAAATTGTTACTGAGCAAGATACGGACCAAATAATTTATTCTGGCTTTAACAATTTAGGTAATGCAGCTATTGAAGGGGAGCAATTAGGTGTTATTGTAGGTACTCAAATATTAAGAGATGATAATGGGAATTTTGTTGTGAATAGTGCAGGTAACTATATTGATCAAACTAATATTATTTTAAATGATGGTCGTTCAATTACGCCCATTATTGGTAACCCAAATCCTGATTTCGTGATGAACTACTCCAATTCATTATCATACAAAAACTGGAATTTAGGTTTTCAAATAAACCATACTGTTGGAGGAGATGTTTACTCGTCTACAATATCTACTCTTTTAGGTCGTGGATTAATAGTTGAAGATAGAAAAAACACTTTTATCTTACCAGGTGTTCAGCAAGGGACTACAACTCCAAATCAAACGCAGATAAATAACTCTACCTATTATTTCACTAATGTTTTGTTTGGCCCTAATGAATTACAAATATATGATGCTTCTGTAATTCGTTTACAAGAATTATCATTTGGATATTCATTCCCAAAAAGGTATTTAGATAAAACACCATTTGGTTCATTATCTTTAACAGCTAGTGGGTTTAATTTATGGTATGATGCATATAATACACCAGAAGCTGCTAACTTTGACCCTAATGTTGCAGGAACTGGTATTGGAAATGGTAGAGGTTTTGATTTCTTAAATGGTCCTAGTTCAAGACGATTTGGAGTTAGCCTCAAAGCATCATTTTAAAGTTTAACCATTATGTAGACGCAACCATAGCTATATAAACGCGTCTACAAATAAATAATTAAAGATTATGAAAAATTTATATAAATACTTATTTGCTGCTTTAATTGCATCAAGTGTATTGTTTTACTCTTGTGAAACATTTGAATTGGAGCAAGTAATAAACCCTAATGCCTTATCACCAGATCAAGCAGACCCAACGTTCCTTTTAAATAGAGTACAAACTGATTATAGATCTGCTATAACAACATTTAATGATCAAGGTGCAGATCTTGGGCGAATTGATAATTTTAACAGAGCCAATGCTGGAAATTACTTAAATGGATTAGTTGATGCAACTCTTAATAATCCATGGAATAGGTTATATAGCGGAATGATACCTGATATTAAAGCTATTGAAGATTTGAATACTACAGAAAATAATTTAAATTTTCATGTCGGTATTTCTAAAATTATGCAAGCACATTTAATGATGCTTATGGTAGATTTCTTAGGGGATATTCCTTTCTCTGAAACTAATCAACCTGAAGAATTTCCAAATCCATCTTTAGATGATGACCAAGCTGTTTATAATTCAGCTATTGCATTAATTGATGAAGCTATTACTTTATTGAATGCTGGTGGAACTAATATTTCCTTTCAAGATCTTTACTATAGTGGTGATAGTGATAAATGGATAAAATTAGCAAATACCTTAAAAATGCGTGCCGATTTAACTATTGGTAATTACCCAAGTGTAGTTAATGCAACAAATGTAATAACCGATACTACTGATGATTTTGCTTTCGCTTATGGAACAAATGTTCAAAATCCTGACACACGTCACCCTGATTATATTACTGACTATACTACATCTGGAGCTAATATTTATCAATCAAACTGGTTAATAAACTTAATGATTGGACCAAATTCTAGTACTCCAAGTGATCTAGATGTAAATTCAGACCCTAGAAGACGTTACTATTTTTACAGACAGAATGCTAATACACCAAATAACAGATCATTTGTTCAATCTGCAACTGGAACTTTTTCTTTAGAAACTACTTCAGGAACAGCAGAAACTTTGCAATGTTCTTTAGAGCAAACTCCTCCACATTTGGCATTTACAGAACAAGAAAATTATTGGTGCTCTACTCGATATGGGTATTGGGGAAGAGATCATGGTAATTCAAGAGGAACTCCTCCAGATGGCAATCTTAGAACTGCCTCAGGAGTATATCCTGCAGGCGGTGCTTTTGATGATCATAACGATTACTCAACAACTAATGCTAATGGTGATGTTGTAGGATACACTTCTAGACTTAATTTAGGAGCTGGAGCTGGTGGCTTTGGTATTGAGCCAATCTATTTAGCTTCTTATGTCGATTTTATGAAAGCTGAAGCTGCTTTAGCTGCAGGTATAGGTAATCCATCTGCTTTAATAAGATCAGGATTAGAAAAATCAATTGCAAAAGTACAAACTTTCGCAGCTAATGATCCTTTAGCCAATTTAACTAACGCTCCTACTAATGCACAAGTAACTGCATGGATTGATGTTAAAATAGCAGAATTTGATGCGGCACCTATGTCTTCTACTGTTGATACTAATGGCTACCCAACTGTTAGAGATAAAATGGATATTTTAAGTGAGCTTTATTTTACAACTATATATGGTGGTGCTGCCGATGCTTTTAATTTTATAAGAAGAACTGGATACCCAAGAACAATGTCTAGAAATATAGATCCTGCTCCTGGAACTTTTCCTAGAACGTTCTTATATCCTAATGTTGAAGTTTCTACTAATCCAAATGTAAATCAAAGAACTAATTTAGATACTCGTGTATTTTGGGATAGTGGTGTAACAAGTCCAGCAAACTAATTTAAAAAAACTGATATTATGAAAAAAATAATAAATATTTTATTTATATCAACTTTTATCTTTACTATGAATTCTTGTAGTGATGAAGATAAGACCATTGATGAGGTATTAGATATTGAATCTGGTGCCGTATTAAGAACAATTAATATAAATAATACAACCTTAGACGCTAATGACCCTTCTATCGCATTTTCTGTTGAAGTAGAAGAACAAGATAGAGAAGATGGTGCTTTATTTAAGCAAGTGAACTTATTTGTATCATTGAGAGATCAAACGCCTGATAATGGAATGACTCCTCCTTCAAAATCATTGATAAGATCTATTCCTGCTTCTAATTTTTCTCCTGGCCCTGTTAATTTACCTAGAGGGACAGTCTCTGCTACTCTAGCTGAAGCTATAGCTGCAATGGGTTTATCAAATACGGAATTTTCTCCCGCAGATATTGCTATTTTTGATTTAGAGCTAGAATTAACGGACGGTAGAAAATTTGATGCTTCTAATGCCGGAGGTTCTATCACTGGTGGTTTTTTTAATTCTCCTTATACCTATAGTGGCTTAATTATTGGGTGCCCTCCTGAACCAGGTGATTATGTTATAAAAATGAAAGACTCATATGGTGATGGATGGCAAAGTGATAGAGGTATTGTAGCTTCTATTGATGGTGTTGAAACTGATATATTACTTGCTAGTGGTAGTGAAGGAACATTTACGTTAACTGTTCCTGCTGGAACTCAAGAATTAAAATGGACTTATACTGGAGATTCTTTTCCAGGAGAAGTTTCATTTGATATTCTTGGTCCTGGTGGTGAAGAATTAGGAAACTTTAGTAATCCTTCTGTTGGAATACTTCCTGTTCTTTTATGTTTATAAAACAAAAAATCTAATAACAATACAAAAAGAGCTTTATTTATAAAGCTCTTTTTTTTATTTTTGACTATTAATTATTTTTATCTTTTGTGAAGCCTATATACCTTATATCCCTATTATTCATATTTATAATATCATGTAATAATAAACCTGGTAATGACAACGCAAATACGATATTAGTTAAAAAAAAGTCTTCTAAATTATCTAGTTTTAGTAAAGTGCCATCTTCTAAAAGTGGAATTACTTTTAATAACCAATTAAATCATGATATTTCAACTAAATTTAACTTATTCGATTATGATTATTTTTATAATGGAGCTGGCGTTGGTATTGAAGACTTAAATAATGATGGCTTAAAAGATATTTTCTTCACTGGGAATCAAGTTGAAAATAAATTATACATCAATAAAGGCAATTTAGTTTTTGAAGATATCTCAAAAACAGCTAATATTAATATCAATAAATATTGGTCTAATGGTGTTACTTTTGTTGATATCAATAATGATGGGTGGATGGATATTTATGTTTCCCAAGGCGGTCCTTTTGAAAAAAAGAATCGTAAAAACCTACTTTATATAAATCAGAAAAACTTAACGTTTAAAGAAGAGTCGGCCAAATATGGACTAGATGATCATGGAATTAGTACGCAATCTGCTTTTTTCGATTTTGATAAAGATGGTGATCTAGATTGTATTGTAATGAATGAGAATGAACTTTACGGTACAGATCCTATAACATTTCATAATCTTCTTAAAAAC
Source organism: uncultured Flavobacteriaceae bacterium (assembly GCA_937959395.1). Classification (GTDB taxonomy): domain Bacteria; phylum Bacteroidota; class Bacteroidia; order Flavobacteriales; family Flavobacteriaceae; genus JAHDGB01. The sequence continues at coordinate 23,124 of CALGLR010000011.1, forward strand.
AAACAACTTCTAAAAGACAATTCAAGTCATTTTTATACAAATGATAATGGCAAGTTCTATGATATTACAGAAAAAGCAGGTCTCCTTAAACCTTCTTTTGGTTTAGGACTCTGCGTTAGTGATATTAATAATGATAATTGGTTAGACATTTATATTTCTAATGATTATTATCTTCCCGATGCGATGTATTTAAACAATAAAAACGGAAGTTTTACTGATAAAATTAAAGAGACTACCAAACAAATTTCATTCTATGGAATGGGCTTAGATATCGAAGATATTAATAATGATAATTTGAATGATATTTTTGTTTTAGATATGGCAGCAAGTGATCATGTAAGATCTAAAACATTAATGGCTTCTATGAATGTTTCTAAGTTTAATTTATTAGTAGATAAACTAGACTTTCAACATCAATACATGTTCAATTCATTACAATTAAACCTAGATAATAATACCTTTCATAATATTATTCAGTCTACAAATATGGCCAAGACGGACTGGAGTTGGTCTGCGTTAATATTTGATACTAACAATAATTCTAATGAAGATTTATATATCACAAATGGTTATAGAAGATATGCTTTAGATAATGATTCGCAAAATAATATTATTAAAATGCAAAGGGCTTATAATGGTAAAGTCCCTTTGACTATTAAAGAGAAATTATACAATAGCTTACCTTCAGAAAAACTTCCAAATATCCTATATGAAAATTCTGGAAACTTAAACTTTAAAAATATTACCGATTTATCTGACCTTAATGAACCTTCATTTTCAAATGGCGCTGCTTATTCAGATTTAGACAACGATGGAGATCTCGATCTTGTGGTTAATAATATGGATGATGAAGCTTTTCTTTTTGAAAATAATTCAAATATAAATAATGAAAATAATTATTTGAAAGTAATTCCTAAAGGAACTCTTAGTGAAGACTTCGCAAAAGTTAAAATAACATTTAACGGAAAAACTAAGACTAAAGAATCTAAACGTGTAAGAGGTTATTTATCATCTGTAGATAAAACAATACACTTTGGTTTAGGGAAGTCCAAATTAATAGATACATTAAAAATAACTTGGCAAAGCGGAAAATATCAAGAATTATATAATATAAAAAGTAATACAACACTTACATTAAATGAAAAGGACGCACTATTAAAAAGCTCTATCTCTTCAAAAAACAAATGGTTTAATAAAGTTGAAACTATAATTAATTACACTCATAAAGAGAATAAATATAACGACTTCGAAAAAGAGATTCTTTTACCTTATAAACAATCAACTCTTGGCCCCATAATTAGTAAAGGTGATTTAAATGGCGATTCTAAAGACGATTTATTTATTGGTGGCGCATCAGGTCAAGCTTCTGCCCTATTCATTCAAACTAAAACGGGTTATAAAAAATCTAATGTTTCACTATTTGAAAAAGATTCTGGCTATGAAGATATGCAAGCACTTTTCATTGACATAGATAATGACAATGATAATGATTTATACGTCGTTAGAGGAGGAAGTGAATTTAGAGAAAAATCGTCCAATTTGAAAGACCAAATATATATTAATGATGGTAATGGTGTTTTATCTAAAAAAGAATATGACCAACTTTCTTATAATTTATTGAATGGAAAAACTATTTCAAAAATCGATTATGACAAGGATGGCGATTATGACATTATTATAGGTAATCGAATTCAACCTCAAAAATACCCACTACATGAACCCTCAATTATATACAGAAATGACAACGGAAAACTAACAAATGTAACGAAGCTAATTGCTCCAAGTTTTGAGAATTTTGGAATGATAAATAAAGTCATTACTACAGATTTTAATAATGACGGTTGGGAAGATTTTATAGCAGTAGGTGAATGGACAACAATTGGTTTATTTCTTAATAATAAAGGTGTTTTTGAAGATGTTTCATCCAGAAGTAATTTAGACAAGCAAAAAGGATGGTGGCTTTCTATACATGAAACAGATATAAACAATGATGGTTTTAAAGATTATATTATAGGAAACATAGGTACTAATATCAAATTTAAAGCTTCAAATGAAAAACCATTAAGTATTCATGCAGATGATGTTGATTATAATGGGACCCATGATGTTATACTTAGTCAAGTATATAATGATATTTCTGTACCGGTTAGAGGAAGAGAATGTTCTTCTCAACAAATGCCTTTCATTTCAAAAAAAATTCCAACCTATAATGAATTTGCTAACTCAAGCTTAGTAGATATTTATGGTACAGAAATAAATAATATCTATAAAAAAGACGCAACTCAATTTAAATCTGTGGTATTAATTAATAAAGGAGGTATAGACTTTAAAAGTGTTGAATTACCCAAATTAGCTCAAACACTACCTATATTGGGTATAGATAGCTATGATTTTAACAATGATGGAATTAAAGAAATTATTATTGCTGGTAACATCTATAATACAGAAGTTGAAACCCCAAGATTAGATAACCCTTTTGCGCTTATTCTAAAATCAAATAAAAAAGAAAAATACACTATTATAAAACCAGACGAATCAGGCTTGTATCTTAATGGAGATGTAAAAGATGTGAGAATTTTGAAACATGACAAACAAGATAAAGTTTTTGTTCTTTTTACGACTAATAATAATAAATCGCAGACTTTTGAATTGAAGAAATAATCGTGTTTAATTTCTCTATAATAATTTATACAAATGAATTGTAAATCAATATTAATATTGCTTTTTTTAATAAACTCTTACATTGTAAAAGCACAAAATACAGTAGGCACAATTTCTTTAACTGAAAATGCTTTTGAGGGTTATACATTGCTTACATTACATACTAAAACTTATCTTATAGATAATTGTGGAAAATTGATTAATGAATGGTCTAGTTCTTTCCCGCCTGGGAATGCTGTTTATTTATTAGAGAATGGCAATTTGCTAAGAGCAGGAAGAACTCCTAGTACAGATATTACTTTTGGTGGGCAAGGAGGAATTATAGAATTGTACAACTGGGATGGGGACTTAATTTGGAGTTATTTATACGACACGCCACTTCACAGACAACACCATGATATATTTCCTATGCCTAATGGAAATGTACTTATTCTAGCGGCAGAAGTTATGACAGAGTCCGAAGCAATTCAAGCAGGAAGAAACCCAGCTTTGTTAATAGAAAATCGCTTATTTAACGAACAAGTAATCGAAGTAGAACCAGTTGGTGCTAACGATGGAAATATTGTCTGGGAATGGAATTTTAAAGACCATTTAATTCAAGATTTTGATAACACAAAAGATAATTTTGGAGATATTGCTAACAACCCACAATTATTAGATATAAACTTTCTTAATGGAGGAAATGGAAATGCAAATTGGATTCATATGAACTCTGTACAATATAATGCGGATTTAGATCAAATTATATTAAGCGGAAGAGCTTTAAGTGAAATTTTCATTATTGATCATTCTACAACGACTATACAAGCTGCTAGCAATTCAGGAGGCATCTATGGAAAAGGTGGTGATTTATTATATCGTTGGGGAAATCCACAATCTTATAAACAAGGAACTGAAGCTAATAGACAATTATACGGGCAACATTTTCCGCATTGGATACCCTCAGGATTCGAAGATGGAGGAAAAATAATATTATTTAATAACGGAGATAGAAGAACTCCAGAATTTTCAGAGGTTTACACATTAGAATTACCAGAATCTAGTCCTGGAATATATGAATATGTAAATGGATCAAGCTTTGGACCAATAGCTCCTGATTATATCTATTCAGATGAAAATCGTTTTTACTCACGAATCGTTAGTAGTGCTCAAAGACTACCTAATGGCAATACTCTTATTTGTGCAGGTTTCAAAGGAGATATTTTTGAAATAGATAATCAAGAAAATATAGTTTGGGAATATGTTTCCCCTGTAAATAATAATAATGGAAACATTGCAACACAAGGAGATGAAACGACAAGTTTCATAAATATAACTTTTAGAGCTTTAAAATATGCTGTTGATTACCCAGCTTTTGTAGGAAAAGATTTATCACCAGGGGATCCTATTGAATTAGATTTTAATACAGATGTCTGCGACAATGTGGGAGTTAGTGATGAAGAATTTATTGGATTTAAAATTTATCCAAACCCAACTACAAATGAATTATTTATAAAAACCAACGATACGATATTAAAAATTGATATATATAATGCTTTGGGTAGCCTAATTCTATCAAATAAAGGAATAGATTATTTTCAACTGAAACACTTAAACTCTGGAATTTATTTTATTCGAATTCAAACGAATGAAAAGAAATATATAAGGAAAATCATAAAATATTAATAAGAAATTAGACTTCATATATTCTACAATAATTTAACAAATACATTAAGCTTACTGTAATAGCTATAACTATTTCGTTTTATTTTTCTATTAAAAAACACCAAAAACCTTAGTGTTTTTTCAATATTTAGCCATACATCCAAAAAAATAAGCTGTACATCTTAAATATTATGACAAAAAAGTTGCTTTATTAACTTTTTATTGTGATTTTTGATTAAGACTAATTCAAATAAAATTTAAATATGAAAACAAAGTTTAGTGGAATTCTAACGCTATTCCTAGCGTTTGTTGTGCAAATCTCATTTGCACAACAAAAAACAATTGCAGGTACTATTGCTGATGAGAACAATCTGCCCTTACCTGGGGTTAATGTTGTAGTTAGTGGAACTAATGCTGGAGCACAAACAGATTTTGATGGAAATTACTCCATTGGTGCGCCTATAGGATCTACAATTACTTACTCATTTGTAGGATACAAAACAATTGAAAAGACAGTTGGTGGAGCAAATAATATTAGCTTTGCAATGGAAGTTGATGTTGCCGCCATTGAAGAAGTTGTCATTGTTGCTTATGGAGCTACAAGTACAAAGCCAACAAGTAATGTCGCCGTACAATCCGTTTCATCACAGACTATAGAAACAAGACCTAATGCATCCCTAATTCAAACTTTACAAGGTCAAGCTTCTGGTTTAAATATTACTACTGGATCTGGACAACCAGGTGCAAATAGTGAAATTAATCTTAGAGGAGTTGGATCTATAAATGGTAATACAGAACCTCTATTCATTATGGATGGTATACCTATAGATCAAGATAACTTTAGAAGTTTAAACCCTTCTGAAATTTCTTCTGTAAGTATTCTTAAAGATGCAGGTGCTACCGCAATTTATGGAAACAGAGGAGCTAATGGTGTAGTTATTATAACTACAAAAAGAGGTAAATACAACTCTGAATTTAAAGTAAATTATACTAGTATTACCAGTATATCAAATTTACAGGCTAATGATTATAACCTGATGAACTCAACAGAACAATTACAATTAGAAAGAACAGATGGGACTGGAAGAGGTGCTGGACTTGGAGATGCAGAAATTGCTGCAATAGCAAGGTATGCAAATACAGATTGGGTAAATGTGTTCTTTAGACAATCATTAACTCAAAACCATACCTTAAATTTTTCTAATGGAGGTAAAAATGTGAATACTTTCACTTCATTAGGTTATTTTGAACAAAAAGGTATTTTAGTTCAAAGTGGATTACAACGTTTTAATTTTAGATCTAATGTTTCAGGAAAATCTAAAGATGAACGATTTAATTATGGAACTTCTTTATCTTTAAATTTTTCAAAAAATAATGAACCTAACGCTATTGGGGGAGGAGCTGTAAATAGAAATTTTGTTCTAGGTGCATATCAATCATTACCATATATAGCTCCAGAAGAATATGTTCCTGGTGAAGGAGGATCTATTCCTCCTCAATTTTCTCTTACTCCACTTTTGTTATTAGACAGACTTGCAACTTATGAACGGACTGAAAATGAAATTAAAATGTTAGCAAACATAAATTTTAGCTACAAATTATCAGATTATGTAACTGCAAATACTAGTCTAGGCGCAGATTTTACTGAAGAACAAAGATTAAGAACTGAAGGTCCAGATTCTTTTAACTCTGTATTTTTTGCAGGTGTTGGTGAAGATTTACCTGGAACACAAGATCAACAAATGACAAGAACCATAGGTCTTAATGTTGTGAATTCATTAATTTATGCAAATACTTTTAATGACTTACATACTCTAGATGCAGGTATTTATACTGAATATTTTAAAGCTCATTTAAGAACTTTTGGTTTTAGAGCTCAAGGTTTAGATCCTAGGACATTTTTTCCAGGTGATGGTGGAGGTTTTGTAGATGATAATGGTGATAACGATTTTTATATAGATCTTGCTAACGCCAATATTAACAATGCCGGTCTCTTTTCTTATTTTGCAAATGCAAACTATGATTATGACAAAAAATACGGTTTTGGAGCAACTATTAGAAGAGATGCTTCTTATAGGTTTAGTAGTACAAATAGATGGGGTACTTTCTATTCTGTTTCTGGTCGATGGAATATTGATAAAGAATCTTTTATGGCTACCTCTCCTTTTAGTTTACTTAAATTGAGAGCTTCATATGGTACAACAGGTAATCAAGATATAGTTGGGTCTACGGGACAATTTGCTCCATTTGGAGGTGCTAATTTAACCTTAGACACGTTCATAACTGGGTCTGGTTATGGAAATCAAAACTCAATCGTAACTAGTCAAATTGGTAATTCGAACTTAAAGTGGGAAACCATTACTCAAGGTAATATAGGTTTAGACTGGGAAGTCTTCAATAGCCGTTTTTCTGGTTCTTTAGATTTTTATAATAAAGAAACGTCAGATGTGTTTCAATTTCAACCAACTGCAGCATATACTGGAACTACTGGTTTATTTGTAAATAGTGGTGAGCTTATCAATAAAGGTGTTGATTTAACTTTAAGATATGATGTATTAAAATCTGATAAAGGATTAAACCTTAAAGTTAATTTTGTAGGCAATTATAATAAATCAGAACGTTTTGGAGCTAACGATTCAACTATTGAAGAAGGTGGTAAATTATTCCAATATTACTCTTTAGATTATGCGGGTGTTAATCCTGCAACTGGTAACATATTATTTGTAGATATAAACGGTAATTTAACTGAAAACCCTGATCCAGATACCGACCGTAAATTTACTGATAAGAATAGATTTCCAGATTATCAAGGAAGTTTTGGATTTGATGTAGATTACAAAGGTTTTTTCGTAACAACACAATTTAACTACATTATTGGAGTAGATAGATTTGATAATGATTATGCTGGGTTCATCGATCCTGATAACATTGGGAATTTTAGACATTCAAGAGATATTTTAAGAGCTTGGACGCCTGATAACCGCGTAACTGACATTCCATCTTTAGATGCTACAAATTTAGATTTAGCAGGCACTAGGTTTTTACAAAGTGCAGATTATTTAAGACTTCGATTTGTTAATTTTGGGTATAGTTTCTCAAGAGAACAATTAGATGCTTTTAAACTAAATTCAGTTAAAATTTTCGTTAATGCAGAAAACCTTGTTACGCTATCGGGTTGGAGAGGTTATGATGCAGAAAGTACAATTGCAAATGGATCAAGAAATTATCCTACACCAAGATCAGTATCATTTGGTTTAGAAATAGGATTATAATAAAAAAAATAAAAATGAAAAATATAAAAAAATTATTTGTATGTATTTTAGTATCTGTTACATTTTCATGTAATGATGCTATTGATATTGATCAACCAGGATTATTGCTTTCTGAGAATGCATTTGGTTCGGTAAGTGATTTAAATGATGGTTTAATTGGTGTATATGGAGGTTTCGATAATACTCAAGAAATACTATTGAACGCGATCTTTACGGATGAAATAACCTTAGGTTTAGTTAATGGTGGTCAAAATAGAAACAGTTATGGTTTAATATTAACTTCAGCTAGCCCAACACCTTTTACGATGTGGACTAAATATTATATTGCACTAGCAAATATAAATAGACTAATAAAAGGAGCTAGTTTCTTAACTCCTGAAAGTACTGAAGTAGATCAATACAATAGCATATTAGGTCAGGCATATGCATTAAGAGCTTATGCACATTTCCAATTGCAAACCTATTTCTCTACAGATTATACTGATGACTCAACAACTGGAGTTATTGCTCTTAATTTTGTTCCAGAAATTGGTCAAGAAGTAGCAAGAAATACTAACGGAGAAGTTTTTGATTTTATAAATAGTGATTTAGTTTTAGCTAATAGTTTATTATCTGATGACACATCTGATCCTACTTTTATTAACAAAGATTTTGTAACTGCTTTAAGGGCAAGAATGGCACTTTACAGAGAAGATTATACTTTAGCAAGCACTCTTGCTTCTTCTTTATTAACTAATTATCCATTAGCTAATTCATCTGTTTTTCCAAATATTTGGACTGATGACTCAAACGGGGAAATTATATTTAAATTAGAGAGAGTAGAAAACGATCCATACAGTGGCCAAGGTCTTGCTGGCGGTGGAACTGCTGGAAGTTTATTTGCTTTTGGTAACAGTACTTTATCTGGCTCTCCTTTTATGGAAATGGATAGAAACTTATACAATTCATTTGATCCTGCTGATGTAAGACTAAGTACTTATATAGATCCTAGTTCTCTTATTGATACAGATTATCAAAATAGTATAGATTATAAAAACACAGATGTTTTAGTTATTAGAAAATATCCTGGATCTGGTGGTATAAATCTATTAAATGATTTAAAAATATTTAGATCTTCAGAAATGTTATTTATAATGGCCGAAGCTGAAGCTGCAAACAATCAACTAGGAAATGTAGCCACTCTAATAAAGCAATTGAGAGATTCAAGATTTACAACACCGCAACCTTTACCAACTTATGCCGATCAAACTGCTGCTTTTGCTGATATATTAGATGAAAGAAGAAAAGAATTAGCTTTAGAAGGTCATAGATGGGTTGACATAAAAAGAATTGGTTCTAAAGCTGGTAAAACTTTGGAAAGAGAGCCTCTTGATTGTGCTGAGGTGGGAGTATGTACTATGAGTAATACTGACAAACGTTTTACTATGCCAATTCCTTTAGCAGAATTAGATGTAAATTCTTTACTAACTCAAAACCCTGGTTACTAAAAAAAAAGATTATGAAAAAAATAGCAATTTTATTAATCGCAGTAAGCATATTTGTTAGCTGTGAAAAAAATGAGAATTTACAATTCGATAATGAAAATGGCCAGACTTTAGCCTTCTTTGAAGTAGAAAGTTCAAACCTTCCAGTTGTAATTGACGATTCAGGATCAGTTGATGTAAGAATTGGTGTTACTACAATTTCTACATCTGCAAGAACTATAAACGTTTCAGTAGTAGATGATGAAACGACTGCGTTGCCAGATACGTATTCTTTAGCTTCTAGTACTGTTACAATACCTGCCAATGAATACTTTGGAGTTTTAACTATAAATGGTGTAGATAATAATGTTGATACAGCGGCAAAACTAATAACTTTAAAATTAGAAGGTATATCTGGTGGAATAGTAGATCCAACTCTTCATGTAGTAAGTATTTTTGAAGTTTGTCCTATTCCTAGTGGAGCCTTTCTAGGAAATTATGCCATGGAACAGCTTACAGTTATAAACCCAGCAGATGGTGTTCAAGTTTTTGAAAATCAAATCTTAGCTATAACTATACCAGAAGACGGTGCAGAAACTAGTAGACAATTTGAAGCTATTTATTTAGAAGCTTTAAACATCGGACAACCCGCTACTACTGTAACTTTTAGCTTAGTTTGTAATAATATAATTGTTGATTCTGGTATTGAAACTCGCTTAGTATGTGCAGCTGGAGAACCAGTAATTACACTTGGTCCTGGTGACGTTCCTTCTAATTATGATGCTACAGATGATAGTGTTTTTGAACTTACTCTTACCGAATATGAAACTGGAGGAGATGCTTGTTCTGCCTCTCCATATCAAGTAACATTTAGACTTACTAAACAATAAAACAAATGATTATGAAAAAAATAATATATTTATTTGCAATTAGCATTTTCTTAATGGGTTGTGAATCTGATGATAAATTATCTGGAGGCAATGCCGATTCTGGATGGATTCAATATGACACAGAAGCTACAAATCTTGAGGCAGATTCAGATCCAATAGAACTTCCGATTTCTTTACCTTATGGTATTAATAAAGAAGGTTTAACTATTACATATCAAGTTACTGCTTTAGTAGGTAATGCTCCTGCATCTTTGTTGGGTACATTTACAACCAAACTTAATGCAAGTGAAGACACTGGCTCGATTTTAGTAACTCCTGTTAACAATGGTGAATATTATCAATTATTATATACGTTAACTAAATCTAGCAATCCTGATTACCTTATTGGATTATCTGATGGTAGTAAAGTAACAAAACATATTGTTACTGTTTTTGATGTTAAAACATCTTATACTGGAGATACTTCTTCAGTAGATATAAGTTTGCCTGCTGGAACATTCCCAGCTTTCACATCTACTTTCACAGCTGTAGATGGTGAAATAAATATGTGGACTTTAGATACAACATGGGGACCCGATTTTGTAAATCTTCTTAGTGGAGGTGGTGCACCTCCAGGCTCTTTCCCTTATCCTTCTACATTAACCTTAAATGATGATTTAACAGTTACTATTACTTCTACTGAAGCTTATGCAACTGGCGGAGAAGGAACTTATGACCCTATAACAGATACTTTTACTCTAAATTTAACACAAGGAGTATTTAATAACCCTTTTACTGCTGATGTTATTTTAAATTAACGGTATTTTTTACACACTTAAAAAGCTAGAAGCTGTCTTAAAAGACAGCTTCTTTTTTTATACCTTTACCCCTATGGAAAAAGAAACACAAATTTATGGTTTAAGAGCAATAATTGAAGCTATAAATGCAAATGAGACTATAGATAAAGTTTTTTTACAAAAAGGCCTTAAAGGTGATCTTTTTGGTGAATTAGAGCAAACTATAAGAACATCTGGTACAAATGTTTCATATGTTCCTATTGAAAAACTAAATAAATTAACTAGGAATAACCACCAAGGTGCCGTTGCTCAAATTTCTCCAATTGCTTTTTATGATTTTGAAGACCTCGTAAATAATGTCTTAGAAATAAAGAAAGCACCTTTATTTCTATTATTGGATCAATTAAGTGATGTACGTAATTTTGGAGCTATAATTAGAACTGCAGAATGTACAGGTGTTGATGGTATAATTATACAAAAAAAAGGAGGCGCGCCAATAAACGGTGATACTATAAAAACGAGTGCAGGAGCTGTGTTTAAAATACCAATTTGTAAAGTAGATCATATAAAAGATGCTTTATTTTATCTTCAAGGTTCTGGAGTTAAAGTAATTGCTGCTACCGAAAAAACAGAGAATACTGTTTATGATATTTCTTTTAAAGAACCTTGTGCTATTATTATGGGATCTGAAGGTCGTGGAATAAATCCTTCAGTTTTAAAATTAGTAGACGCAAAAGCAAAATTGCCTTTATATGGAGAAATTGAATCGCTTAACGTTTCTGTTGCTTGCGGTGCATTTCTTTACGAAGCAGTCAGGCAACGTCTATAAATCATCACTTTCTTTATTGGGTTTAAAAGTGTATTTAACTTTAGATAGTATACTTTCTTCAATCTCCATAATTTCTTCTTCATCTTGGTCAAAACGATTTTCTATAAAATTACCATCTTCATCAAAATGCTGTAAAAAGAAATCGCCTTCTTCATTGTAATTAGGATCTTCCCAAGCATACACTTTAGGTTTTGCTATTTCTTTCTTAAAAATATAAGCAAAGATAATTCCTGTAATCATACCAGAAAGGTGACCTTCCCATGATATGCCTTCTTCAATTGGTAATGTATACCAAATCATACTTCCGTAAAGAAAAACAACTAATAATGATAAAGCAATTAATCTAAAATGTTTAGCAATTACACCTTTAAAGAAAATAAAACTTACTAATACATATATTAATCCGCTAGCACCAATGTGGGTAGATGGTCTGCCAATACACCAGGTTAAAAATCCAGATAATAAAATACCATATAGTAATACTTTCCATGCTATTTTATGATAAAAATAGAATAACGCTGCAGACAAAACCGCTAACGGAATAGAATTATGATATAAATGCGTAATTCCTGAATGGATAAAAGGGCTAAATAAAATACCTCGTAAACCTACTAAGCTTTGAGGTCGCACTCCATATTTATTTAAACGAAAACCAAAACGGATTTCTAAAGCAAAAATTAACCACAATAACATTACAAATGAAAGGGGGAAAATAATTACATCTAAGGAAAATTTAAATTGCTCGTCTTTAACCATATACTAATGAAAGTCGCAAATAACTCTCCAAACTAACTCATCTGAAATATTGTCAGTTACAAAAAGGGTTATTATTATTTTAAACGCAAGTTCGACATAAGAAAATCGCGTCAGTTCGAGTACTTCGACTTTAGGGGAAGTGTATCGAGAATAGTGGTTTTCATATCAAAAATCTATTCTCTATACTATTTCTTTCCACTTTGTTCCAAAAAATCACTCGAATTGACGGCTTTTGATCACTAACATCTTTATGTCGAACTGAGGTTTCAACCTAATGTATAATATACAACTTTTAATTAAGAGTAATTAAAACAAAAAAAGGCTTTCTAGTTAATAAAATTGTGCTAATAGGTATTCTATTTAAGAAGAATTAAACTAATTTTATCGCATGAATACGCCTTTAGCTGAACGTTTAAGACCAAAAACACTTGCAGACTATATTAGTCAGACTCACTTAGTTGGAGATAATGGATCTTTAACGAAACAAATTGCTCAAGGATTAATCCCTTCAATGCTATTTTGGGGACCACCAGGTATTGGAAAAACGACATTAGCAAATATCATTGCTGCAGAGTCTGGGCGCCCATTTTATACTTTAAGTGCTATTAGTTCTGGCGTAAAAGATGTGAGAGAAGTTATTGAAAAAGCAAAACAAAGCGGAGGCTTATTTTCAACTAAAAATCCTATATTATTTATTGATGAGATTCATCGTTTTAGTAAATCTCAACAAGACTCATTATTACAAGCTGTTGAAAAAGGATGGGTAACACTTATAGGAGCAACAACTGAAAACCCTAGTTTTGAAGTCATACCTGCCTTATTATCTCGTTGCCAAGTCTACATATTAAAACCCTTTGATAAAAAGGACTTAGAAAGTCTTTTACAACGTGCTATAAAAAAAGACGACTACCTTTCTAAAAAAACAATAAACCTAAAAGAAACTGAAGCTTTATTACGCCTTTCGGGAGGAGATGCAAGAAAACTCCTTAATATTTTTGAATTGATAGTAAACTCGGAAACGTCTGATACTATTACAATTACCAATGAAACTGTTTTAGATAAAGTTCAAAACAACACGGTACGTTATGATAAAACAGGAGAACAACATTACGATATTGTTTCAGCTTTTATAAAATCGATTAGAGGCAGTGATCCTAATGCTGCTGTATATTATCTGGCTAGAATGGTTGAAGGTGGTGAGGATGTGAAATTTATTGCAAGACGCTTACTTATTTTAGCCAGTGAAGATATAGGAAATGCAAACCCAACAGCTCTAGTAATGGCTAATACGACGTTTCAAGCTGTTGCAACGATTGGTTATCCAGAATCTCGAATTATATTAAGTCAATGTGCAACTTATTTAGCTTGCTCCCCTAAAAGTAATGCTGCATACGAAGCTATTGGTAAAGCTCAAAAACTAGTTAAAGAAACGGGAGATTTAAGTGTTCCGCTAGCCATTAGAAATGCACCAACCCAATTAATGAAAGAAATTGGTTATGGAGAAAACTATAAATACTCTCATAACTATGAAAACAATTTTGCTGAACAAGAATTTTTACCTTCAGAAATTAAAGGCACTAATTTATATAATCCAGGAAATAATCAAAGAGAAAATGCACAACGTGAGTTTTTAAAACAACGTTGGAAAGAGAAATATGGATATTAGCCTTTAGCCTTTAGCCTTTAGCCTTTAGCCTTTAGCCTTTAGCAAAATTAAAATTTAATATTTAGAACTTCTTGTTTTTGGTTTCCATTTTCATAGAATTCTAATAGCCACTTTCCATTAGATTCATAAATAATAGCAGCTTTTCCTTCAACTAAAAAAACACTGTTTTTACTTGTTTTTAACATTCTGTATACAACTTTAGGTTTACTATCGACTAATTGAAATCCATTATCTATAGCTTGCGCATATAATATATTTGAATTATTAGTTACTATTGGGGTATTGATTGTTTTAATAGGCTGATCAATCTTTTCCTCTTTTACTTTATCCAGATTCTTTTGTTCTATTACCGTTGGTAATTGAGAAGACGCAACACTATTTTTTGTTGTTGGTTCATATTTATGATTTAAAGTAGAGAGTGATTTAAAGGCCCCTCTTAAAGCCTGATTATACGCTATTTTATATTCTTTCTCTCTAGATTCTCCTTCTTTAGATTTGTAAACCTCTTTATTATTACAATCTTTTAAGATTATAGTAAGTATGGTTTTGAATAATTTCTTGTCATTTATAACATTAGAAGTTAAGGCCAAGCATCTGTCGTTTTTTAAATCCTCAGGAAATTCAGATCCTTCCATTAAAGCAACAAATCCATATTTATTAAATAGAAATTCTGAAAGAGAATTAAGTTGGAACTGATCTGCTTTATTTAAGAAATCATATTGATTAGGAACTATCACATATTTATATTTATTTAAATTAGTTTGCGAAAAACCTGAAACAAAGACTAAGAATAATAAAACAATAATGCTATTTCTAATCATTTCTTTATTTTTTTTGATAAATATACCTTTATTTTTGATTAAAAATATAATTAAAACCCAATTGCACAGAAGTACTTTTTGCTTTGGCCAAATTTTGGAAACTTAGTAAATTATCTGCCATTAAATAAAAATTAACAGGGCCCATTTGAGTAGAAACTCCTACTCCTAAATTTTTAAAAGAATAAGAATCTATAGTATAGGTTCCTTTAAATCGTAATGCATTAAATAATTCCCTATAGTAATAAACCGTAAGTGCGTTTTGTATTTTTCTAGGTCGAGTGATGCTATATAACTGCACACCTATTTCGTTTAAATACCCTTCACTATTATCAAGACAATCACAAGTCTCATTATAACTATTACCAAAGGCATAGCGTAAAGCAGCATTTAATTTAACAGGTCTAAAAGTCGTATATGAATTATCTGTTTTTGTTTCTTGAAATAACTCATCAAAGTTATCTTCAACGACATCCCAGTATTCTTGAGCTGTTTCAGCTGTACTCCCATCTGGAAAAAGAGGGTTAATTCCTGAGAATGTGTATTGATCTTTAATAATATAATTTTCAACATTCCTAGAATGTCTAATAAAACCTATATCCTGTATACTTGCATCTATCGTTGTTTGTTTAGTTAATGTGTAAGTGAATCCAAAATCAACACCTAATCCTAAATTCCCTCTTTTTAATAGCGCTCCTGCTCCTTCAGCTTCATCTAATCCCTTTATTCCCGAAGTTCTAAGCTCTAAATCAAGATCAAAAATATGATCATAAAAATTATCACTGCCTGCTCTTGTTGTAAAAGATCCTTTATTGTTTATAGAACTCATATTTATAAGACTATAATAAACTTTACCTCTAATACCATAATTTAATTTTTTACTCACTTTTTTTGTATACCCAGCATGAAATACCAATAAAGATTCACCTGAAGCTTTAACTTGATTTAAATTAAAAACACGACCAATATTACTAGCATTACCCTCTATTCCTAGCTCTGCAATATCCTTAGGAAAATAAGCAATAACATCTGTTTCTAGATAAACCCCAAAAGATATATACTTCTTTCTTCCTAAATTTTTACCTAATGCAAAACCACCAGATAGTAGTTCAATTTGTTGATTTACTCCAAAGAAATCATTTTCATCTAAACTGTAGATAACATTAGACACTTTCTCTCCAAAAGGAACAGCATTATCTGCGAAAAGATCATATGCAGTCACACCAGACAATCCTACACTAGCATGAATGTGTGATAAAAAAGGAATCCCAAAATACCAATCGTTTTCTATTTTTCCACCAGGGTTTATTAGAAGAGATTGCGGGGTTTGCGAAAGGCCATATAATACTTGCTTATTCTGTGAAAATGAAAAACAAGTTATTAGTAATAATAACAAGCTTATTTTTCTCATTCACCAGTATTTATATTAAGATAGAATGTCGCTTTAGATTTTAATTCTATGCGACCTATTGTATTTTCATTAATAACAGATCCATCTGTACTTGGAAATAATATTGCTGTAAAAACAATTTTATTTGTAGCTTTTAAATTAACGAGGTCGTCACCTTCAAAAACTTCAATATAATCTGTAATTACATCTTGATTATTAATTGAAGCCACAGTATTAACTGTAAAAGTATGTTGCACTTCTTCTTCAGGGTTTAAAAAATCAATTCTGGTTTGAAAAGCACGTTCAATACTATTTGTTATTTTAAAAGTAAATACGGCTTTAACAAGATTATCAATTACAAAATCGTCATCAAAAACATCAATTACAGTTGCATCTTGAGCTTCAGCAACTTCATCTCCTGCATTATTTACAAAAAAAGTGCTAGCTGGTTCATTAAAATAAATAACACTCGTTTCTAAAACTGGATTTAAGGAGAAGTTCTCAGCCTGTTCAAAATCGACATCTTTAACACAAGATGTAGTAATTAACAACAATAATAGTGGTTTTATAAATTTCAAACGCTTAGGTTTTAGTTGTTATACCAAATAAACATCATAATCATTGGTTAAATCGGTTTCTTTTTCATTCATATTTCAATATAAAATAGAACCGTAATTAAGGCTATGCTTATATTTTCTATTTCATCTGAAAATGAAAAATAATTCAAATTTAAACCAATAACTTTTGAAATTCATTTGGTATTATCATAATAATGATTTAATTGAAAACGTTTTTATATCATTTCATTCTCATTATTAGTAATTTACATTAAAAACGGTAAAAACTAAAAAGTTATTGTTACAAAATGTGTTTTAATTCTAAAAGATGACTTATCGATTTAATATTTTCTTCTAGTTTAATATTATGATAATTATAACAAATTGCAGCCATACCAACATCTAACGCGCCTTGAACATCTGCCTCAAAATTGTCTCCAATCATAATACTTTTTTCGGGATTTGTTTTGGCAAATTCTAAGGCCATATTAAAAATTTTAGGGTTAGGTTTCTTAACTCCAGCCATTTCAGAATTGGTAATCGTTTCAAAGTAATGGGATAGTTTTGATTTTTCTATTTTTTTATCCTGAGCTTCTTGAAATCCGTTAGTAATAATATGTAATTTATATCTCGGTTTTAAATACTCTAAAATCTCTTGAGTGCCTTCAAGTAAATAATTAAAATGAGTTAAATAAGTCATATAATCTTGAGACAATTTATTTATTTTTTCATCTGAAACAGAAACAGATACGGCATTAAATGTATCTTTCAATCTATTATATCTTAAATTAGTTTGGTTCACTTTTTCTTCTCGATAAAGTTTCCAATATTTTAAATTAATAGGAACATAATGTTCTAAAAAATGATCTAAATCAACATTAACAACATTCAGTTTTAAAATTTTTTCAAAAGCTAATTTTGAATTTTTATCAAAATCCCAAAGGGTATGATCTAAATCAAAAAACACGTGTTCTATATTACTCATTAACCGAATTTAATATCATATTAAATAATTCTTTATATCCTTTCCACTTAGGGTTATTAGTAAATGTGTAGTTATGGAAAACAGAGACAAACTCGCCATTTACAGCCTTTACTCTATTCATCATATTTTGTAAAATTTGTTTTTTATCTAGTAACGATTGTTTCTTTAATAAGGCATTATCTAAGACATGATACGAATTAACTTTTAAGGGCGTTTGTATTTCATAATCTAAATCATAAAAAAAGAATGGCGTACAGGTTCCTGCTCTAAAACCAATATGATTTATATATCCCATTGTAAAATCTTCTTTAATTTCTAGATCTATTAAATTTCGGTAAGACTCTGGTAAATTTAATTTAGAAAAAGATTGTCTAGAGGCTTGTAAATCGGTATTTATTATCGCTTCCATTCTCAATTTTTCAATTTTAAGTGTTTTAAAATTTTCAAGAGCGAAATAACTAGTTTTTAATCCTATTTTACAATAATCTCCAACTTGTTTAATTAAACTTGTAAAGCTTCTTTTTTGGACATTAATATTCTTATCGTATGTAGAATAATCGCCTATTAAAAAAAATACAACAAATTTAAACTGTGACTGTTTTTGTCTATTTATAATATATTTAAAAGTGTCGAATGGATCCCTTTCAAATCCTAGTAAAACCGAATAGCGTTCATATAAATTCTTTAATCTAAAACGTAACAAATCTTTTAACGTTCCTCCAAGAGATCTCATTATCCCTTTAGATTTATATTTATAAGCACAAGGCACGTCTATAACTGGTTTTATACTATAACTTTTAGTTTCAAACTTAAATTCCGGATAATTAACTTCTAATAAACTTTTAAATTTATAGGCCCATATATCTACAACTGGCTCGTGTAAAAACCCATTTTGATAGGCCAAACTTTCTTCGGCAGTAAAACGACCATATTCATCTTTCACATGCGGTAAATACTCTTCATAACGACTTAATAAATAAAAAGAAGCAGCAAAAATATCGAAAGGTAAAGCACTCTTTTCTACACTAGGAAAAAAACAGCTCGTTTTCTCCCAATCGCTTACAATAAGTTCAAAATCTGTAATACCTTGTTCAAAAAGTAGTTCATGCGACTGTATAAAAATTTCATTACTTAAAGGCTGCCTTGTATAAGATATTTTTAAAGAATCATGTGCTATAAACTCTTCAATTTTTGTAGTAAAAGATACTGGTAAGCCTATAATTCTAGTGCATATTTGCTTAAAAGCATACTTTACTCTTGGTGTTATTTTATGGGTGTATACTAATAGCATATATTTAATATAGGACGATACCGGTTTCTCTTCAAAAATAACAAATCTAAGCTTGAATTTAGATTATACCAATTATGATTTAAAATGAGACATTATTAATTTAAGTTATATTTTGTTCAGATGAAATAGAAATCTTTAGATTCATGAGTTCTTTAATTTTAAATATGATCGATACGAACTAAAATACAAGCATAGCATTAGCTACGTTTTTATTTTATGTTGAAATATGAGCAATATAGAAACCAATTACATGGCTTATTTTAAGTTATAATTGGTATTACTTATACCAATTGAATTTTAATTCTTCTGTAATAAATAAAAAATTTCATTTAAAGTTAAGTCTTTACTTAGTTTTATGCTATTATCATAAGTCTTTGAAAGACTATAATAATCTTGTTGGTCAATTAATTTATAAGCCTCTATATTTTTATAGAAGTGATCTGGTAAAGACAAACAATCTGAAGCGACTACACCTCCTCCTTTTTTATTTATAAAATCTAACAATTTTTGAAAAGCTGTTGTTTCTTTTACAGTATCATTAAATGATACACTCCCAATAAAATCTCCAGTTTTTTGAATGCTTTCAAAAAAATTAAATAATTTGACGCATTCTTCCATTTTTAGGAAGAACAACACACCTTCAATAAGAATTAATGAGGATTTATTTTTTACGATTGAGTGAATTTCAGAATGTAATTGATCTTCATAATCTTTACTAAAATCAACACCTAGAAAATGTATTTTTCTTTTTGGCAATATCTTTTTCGCCTGCCATTGCATCACTTTGACTTCCTTATAATCAACAATTTCGGGCTTATCAATTTCAATATTTATAATGGATTGATCTAAAAGAAAAGGATACATACTAAAACCACTTCCAAAATTTATTAAAACCTCGATATCATTATTTGCTACTAGTGTTTTAATAGTCTCCAAAAAGTATCGATTTCTTAAACAGTGAGCATTTGTTTCTTCAGATGAAATCGCATTGAGGTACTCTTTAGTTAAAGTCTCTCGTTTTTCATTATGCCAAAGTTTTGCATAAATATCTTTACTTAATGTTTCATTGTATGAACGTAACATACAGGTCATAAACCCAGATTCTTCTGTCTCCATAAGTACTATCTCTTTTCTAAATAGAATTTACTGCAATAAATCGCCCTTTTCTTCTTTCTATTTCAATAAAAAAAGAAATCGTAACTATTGCTATGCTTTATTTTTGTATTTCATATAAAGTATAAAATCATCAATATGTTTTACAATAAATTCTATTCAAAAATGAGATTAGAATAAATTTATAAAATGTAGGGTTACATTAAAGTAATTCCTCATCTGCAAAACTAAAATAACTCTTTTCGGTAATGATTAAGTGATCTAGCACTTTTATATCTAAACTTTGCGCTCCTATTTTAAGTTTTTGAGTTATTTCTTTATCAGCTTTACTTGGTTTTAATGATTGAGAAGGATGATTATGAGCCAATACTAAACCTACAGCATTCAATTCTAATGCTGTTTTCAAAACCAATCTTACGTCGACTAATGTACCAGTAATTCCTCCTTTACTTATTTGTTTTTTTTGAATTATTTTATTAGAGTTATTTAAGTAAATAACCCAAAACTCTTCATGTGGTAATTCGCCAATAATTGGTAACATTAACTCAAAAACAGATCTACTTGATGTTATATCTTCACGCTCTAAAGCGGCCTCCCCTCCTCTTCTTCTACCTAACTCTAATGCTGCTATAATAGTTATTGCTTTTGCTTCACCAATCCCTTTAAATTCCATCAGTTGTTTAATAGATAGTTTTCCTAATTCGGTTAAGTTATTATTTACTGAAGCCAAAATACGCTTACATAAACCAACTGCACTTTCTTCCCTATTACCTGAACCTATTAAAATTGCAACAAGTTCTGCATCACTTAGCACTTGCTTTCCTTTGTAGAGCAGTTTTTCTCTAGGTTGATCGTCTTGCGACCAATTTTTTATCGAAAAAGTAGGTGTTTTTAATTCCATGCGATAAACCTACATCATTTTTTTGATTTAAGAAAAAAACACTTTTATCAAACCTTTAAAATTTGTACATTTCATGGCGATTCTAAACTCTAAAAAATGAAACATTCATAACTAAAAAATTAATCGCAAGAGCAATGACTATATGAATGCTACGTGTGACCAATAAAAAACAATAAAAATAAGCACATGAAATCGATATTTACTCCTGAAACACATCAAGAGGTTCTTAATCGCATTAAGAATCTTAACGAAAATTCGCAACCCAGTTGGGGGAAAATGACAGTAGGACAAATGGCGAACCATTGCCAACCGCCCTTAAATGTTATGCTTCAAAAACAAGATTATGGGTTAAAACCGAATTGGCTCGTAAAAACGTTCTTTAAAAAATCGATGTATAATGATAAACCATGGCGAAAAAACATGCCTACACCTAAGCGTTTTCAAGTTACAGAACAAAAAGATTTTAATGTAGAAAAAGAAGAGCTTGTTAATTTGCTTGAAGAACTACATAACCATAAAGATAAAACCAATTGGCAACCGCATCCTGTTTTTGGTGAGTTCACTAAAAATCAATGGGGGCAAATGCAATACAAGCATTTAAATCATCATTTATCACAATTTGGAGTGTAGCCTTTAGCCTTTAGCCTTTAGCCTTTAGCCTTTAGCCTTTAGCCTTTAGCCTTTAGCCTTTAGCCTTTAGCCTTTAGCCTTTAGCCTTTAGCCTTTAGCCTTTAGCCTTTAGCCTTTAGCCTTTAGCAAAATTAAAAAATTGGCTTTAAAGATTGGAGTTTTAGTTATAAAATTCAAAAATCGTTAACCGTAATTCAAAAATCTAAAATTTCTCTCTTGAAATATCCTCCAAAACATCATCAAGATACTGACATTAATCACATGATTGATGTTATTAAAACATATCCTTTAGCTACTATTATTTCAGTTAAAGAAAATAGCCCTTTAGTAACACATTTACCTCTAATTTACGAAGATGGAAAACTCATTGGGCATATCGATATATATAACCCACAAACCGAGTTATTAAAAGACGATAATGATTTAACCATTATATTTTCTGGTCCTCAATGTTATATTTCGCCAAGTATATATACAACAAAACAATTACCAACTTGGAATTATATTAAAGTACACTTAAAAGGCAAAGTGAAGCGTATTGAAAATGATGCCACTTTGAAGCAATCGTTAATTACAATGACTGAGTTTTTAGAAGCACCAGATCATAAATATGTTTTAGAACCAGATAATCCAAAGATAGATCCTAATCTTAGTTACATAAAACTATTTGAAATTGAAATTACTAATTGGGAAGGAAAATTTAAACTCTCACAAGACAAACATCCTAGAGATATTAAAAATGCGAGAGAAGAACTCGTTCGCGCTAATCAAGAAAGTATAAAGTTATTTTTAGGGAAAGTGTTTTAGAAATAGTATTAATCAAACTCTTCTATAACGTTTATTGGATATTTTGATTTAAGCTTACTAAGCTCTTCTCTGTATTTTTCAAACTCTTCATACCGTAAGCGATTTCGTGCTTCTCGAACATTGGTACCATATTCTTTAAACTTTATCTGGTTTTCTTTCCGTAACTCATCCGCAGCCTTAGCATGTGCAGAAAGTAATGTAATATATTCTTGATAGCTTGTTTGTTCAGCATAGTGATATTCAAAAATAGTTTCAGCATTAATTCTATTTTTTAGATAACGTATCAACTTTACTTTCGGTATTTTCATTCCATCTACACTATACGTGTTATTTACTTTGATTCTTAACGTGTCATACTCCTTTTCATTATCAAATCTGGGCCAAGAAAATGGTGATGGTGGTGATGGTGAAATTATTGCCGCAGTTGAATCTCTAAATTTAATATCGGAATAGTGCAATCTCTTAGTTAAAGTAACATAATTAAGACGGCTATAGTATCTATCATCGTGGTGTAAATCATATAATACTTTATAAACACCGTTTGCTACAATTTCTGCTTCAACTTTTTTTATAACTTTTAAATCGATTTTTCTATTTGCAGTAAGTTTAGTTGTTGTTCTAGGTAACAATTCTTGTCGTATATACTTTTTTTCAGCGTTTATAATTTCGGAAAGCTTACTTAATGGAAACTTTATATTATCCTCTCCTTGTATAAAAACAATATTCTCTTTATTTTCTACTAGTTTTAGTCTTATCATAGGATACCTTTGGTAGTTCTCATTTTGAGAAAAATAAGATCGAGGCAAATCATAAACTGGTCTTTGCGTTAACAAAGATTGGTCCATTTTCTTATAATCCAAAATGTTAATTTGTGCCAATCCTGTAACTAAAACAGCTATTATTAAAAAATGGAGCAACAAAATTTTATATTTCTTTTTAGGAAGAACCAAAATTATAGTTTTCCAAGTTTCTAAGTACAAAGTTATAATCAATAAAATCATTGGGATTCCCAATACTGGAAGATATTGAAAATCGACCCACCAAATTGAAAATATACCCATCATAAGAGCAATTTTACCAAACCAGGACATAAAACTGAAATTAAGAAATGCTTGATCATTAATAATACGATGTCGCTTATTATTCTTTTTCGAAAAAATGGATCTAGAAATACTCATTAAAAAACTAATGGCTATGGAGTTCCCAAAAATTAAGGAAAGAGCAGCAAAAAAGAAATTGTAAACTGTTCTATGCTCCTCAATAACTACATCTAAAGGTAAACCAAAACCAAATGACATTATTCTATAAATTTCCCTCAAAAAAGAAAACGTAAAATAAATTAACACAGAAGAACATAAACCAATTAAAACAGACCATATAATGTGCTTTTTAGAAATCGATCTAAAATTTATAGTATCATCGTAAAAAAGCCTTTTGAATTTCATGATTAGGTTGTATCTAACTAATAAGTATTAATAATACAAAAAGTGTTACATTATAGTCTCTATATTAATTCGACTACTTATTAAAACTCCTTAGATTGAACTCCTATTTCTCGTATTATTCTACTAGACCACGTACCTCCTCAAAATCTAATCCGCCATAATTACCAGAGCTCATCAATAACAATGCTTTATCATCAAAATTTTGATTAAATAAATACGCTTTAAATTCTTTAGGGTTGGTGTATATAATTAAATCATCTCGTTGAAAAGCTGTTGCAATTTGCTCGTGTGTGACTTCTTCTAATTTTTTAATTTCTACGGCATGCGGTGAATAAAATACCACTGCTTCATCTGCTGCATCTAAAGCGCCTTTATATTCTTTTAAAAACTCTGCATTTAAACTACTATAGGTATGCAATTCTAAACAAGCTACTAATGTTCTATTATTGTATTGCTCTTTCACAGCCTTAGTTGTAGCTTCAACCTTACTCGGTGAATGTGCAAAATCTTTATAGGCAACACTATTACTACTTTCTGCTATTTTTTCTAAACGCTTACTCGCTCCTTTAAAAGTTGCAATGGCTTCATAAAAATCATCTTCATCTATTCCCATATGTTGGCAAATCCATTTGGCTCCTGCTAAATTATTTAAATTATGTTTTCCAAATATTTCTATTGGTAAATCGCCTTCAGGAGTTTCTAGTAATGTTTGTCCGTTTTCAACTTTATAAGTAGGTGTATGATAAGCGAGTTTTCGAATGGTATTTTCGCTAGCTTCTACAACACGTTTCACTTCTGCGTCTTCTTCATTGTAATTAATACTTCCACCGTTTACTATAGAATCTATGAAAATATCAAACTGTTTTACATAGTTTTCATAAGTAGGAAATACATTAATATGATCCCAAGCAATACCACTCAATAAAGCGATATTTGGTTTATATAAATGAAATTTAGGCCGTCTATCTATTGGAGAACTTAGATATTCATCACCTTCTAGTACTATAAAATCATTATCCTTTGTTAGTTTAACCATAACATCAAATCCTTCAAGCTGAGCACCAACCATATAATCGACATCTCTATCATGATAATGCATCACATGCAAAATCATAGAAGTTATCGTTGTTTTTCCATGACTTCCGCTAATTACAACTCTAGTTTTGTGCTTAGATTGTTCATATAAAAATTCTGGGTAAGAATAAATTTTGAGTTCTAGTGCTTGTGCTTTTAATAATTCTGGATTATCTTCTTTGGCGTGCATCCCTAAAACAATAGCATCTAAATCTGAAGTTACTTTTTCTGGAAACCATCCAAATGCTTCTGGGAGTAAACCTTTAGCTGCTAAACGAGATTTTGAGGGTTCAAAAATGGTATCGTCGCTTCCAGTAACTTGGTATCCTTTATTATGTAAGGCTAGGGCTAAATTGTGCATTGCGCTGCCTCCTATTGCTATAAAATGTACGTTCATTTGTTTATTTTGAAGATGATCAAATATAGTAATTCCTCCCTAGCCCTCCAAAGGAGGGAACACTCATTTGGACTCACTATCACTTTAGAATTATATGTATTCAGAGACGAGAAAAATTAAACATTTAAGGTCCAGAAACTCATCCGAGTAAGAGTTTCCTCCTTTGGAGGGCTAGGGAGGAATTATTCTCCCCTTTGGGGAGTTAGAGGGGATTCTTAAAGTGTATTGATTTGCGCCTTTTCTGTTTTAAACACTTCTATTTTAGGAAGCTCAAAAATCGCCATATCAATCCATTTAAGTGCTTCTACTTTGTCTTTTTTATGTTTATAAATTTGAGCCAATCTGTAATAAGCCCAAGCCTTAGGTACGCCATCTTTTGCAGAATAATTTTGGATATAACGTTGTAAACATTGCTCGCCTTTATTAAGCTTAATATTATATTCAGCACAAACTTTTCCTATTTGGTAATGCATCGCATTACGTTCTTTTTTCTCTTGGGAAGCTTCAATTGTCGCTACAGCCTTCTCTGGTTGCTTTTCTTTTTCATAAAGCGCCGTAAGTTTATCGTAGCAAGTTACAGATCCACCTATATTTATCGCTTTTTTATAATAAGCTTCTGCTTGCTCTGGTTCGTCATCGTACTCATTAATATATCCTTTTGCTAAATAACCATCGACCTTAGAAAGTGCTTCAAGCTCATTAGCATATTTAAGAGATTTACTTTTACTTCCACCAATAATTCCTGGTAATTGCATGTATAATTCAACAAGTGCCCAACGGGTTTCTATATGTTTAGGATCTAACTCTGCTGCTCGTAAAAAGGCTTCTTTTACATCTCCTATAATCGTTAACGCTTTCATTTTATTTATTTGCAATGCTTTCATTCCTAAAGCACCTCCATATTTATAATGATAATTCGCATCATTATCATTAACCTCGGTTAATGTTTTATAATTCATTATAGCTCCATCCCAATTTTTTTGATACCCATAAGCATCTCCTAATAATTCAATCGCTTTTAAATCTTTTTGATTATTTGTTACATATGTAGATAGTAGCATTTCTGCTTTAGAATAATTTTTCTTATTAAAAAGCACTTCTACTTCCTCAAAAATAGTTTGAGCTGGCATTAATAATGGAAAGAATAAAAGCAATAAAAATAATCTCATAGTTCTTCTGTCGTAATTACAAAGCTAAACTTTCTTCTGGTATTGTTTTTGATTTCTATAAATATAGTATACAAAAAAGAATCATTAACTTTAATCTTTATTATGTTCCCTCAACGAAATACATCGTTTACACATTTAGTGTTTCAAAAAGTGGACCAGAACCGTATCTTACGAAGATTAATTACAAACGTTTAAAAACATGACCCGTTCACTTTTAGTACTAATGCTTATATTTTTCGCCAACATAGCAGCTTCTCAAAATGATAATTATTCTAAATTATGGTCTGAAGTTGAGCAATTTGAAAACCAAGGCTTGCCTAAATCGGCTTTAAAAGTTGTTCAAACTATAGAATCTAAGGCCAGAAGTGCAAACCATTCTTCACAAATAGTGAAAGTGCTACTCTTTAAAAGTAAGTTATCATTAACCCTAGAAGAAGATGCGCAACTTAAAATTATTACCGATTTTAAAACAGAAATAGATAAAAGCGCTACGCCTACAAAAAATCTTTTACAAAATGTATTGGCTAATTTATATTGGCAGTACTTTCAACAAAACCGTTATAAATTTTACAACCGTACCAAAACAGAAAGTAAAGTTGATCCTAGCGATTTTAGAACTTGGGATTTACAAACACTTTTTAGCGAAATTCACACCTATTTTGATGCCTCATTGCAGAATGGTCTTATACTTCAAAAAACGTCTTTAGATCCATTCGATGTTATTATTAATAAAGGAGAAGGCTCTAAATTGTTTAGACCTACTTTATATGATTTCCTGAGTCACAATGCCTTAAATTTTTATGTAACGAAAGAATATAATATTACTAAACCCGCTTATAAATTTGAGATTAACGATACGAATTACCTTTCTAATGCCAAGGACTATTCTACTTTACAACTCATTTCAAAAGATACCGCGTCTTTAGAATTCAAAGCATTAAAGATTTATCAAGACCTAATTGCTTTTCATTTAAAAGATAAAAACCCTATAGCACTAACCGATGTTAATATTCAGCGCTTAAAATTTGTTTATGAAAATGGACGCTTTACTAATAAAGACAAGCTATTAGAAAACGCTTTTAAAACAGAAAGTGAAGCCTACGATTCAAATGAAGTTTCTGCACTTTATAATTTTGAATTAGCAACTTTATATACCACTCAAGGTAATAATTATAGCACTAAAAAAGATGCCGCGATACAATGGAAACTAAAAGAAGCAATAGCCTTGTGTGATCGGGCAATAACCAAATTCCCAGAAAGTATTGGTGCAAAAAAATGCCAGCGCTTAAAATCTCAAATAGAAGCACCAAGTTTATCGATTCAGTCTGAAGCTTTTTTACCCATTCAAAAAAAGGCAAAACTATTATTAACCTATAAAAATATAAACGCCCTCTCTTTTTCAATTTATAAACTCTCAAATGACGAATACCAAAATTTTATAAAAATTTATCGAGAAAATGAAAAAGAAGCGTTCATTGAAAAACTTTCAGTAGAAAAAAACTGGAAGACTACACTTAAAAATGAGAATGACTACCAACAACATGCTTCAGAAATTTTGATTTCCGAATTATTGGGAGGACGTTACCTAATTACTGGTAAAAGTTTAGATTTAGATACAAATTTCTTTGCCTACACCACCATACAAATCACAGATATAGCAGTAGTTGAATACAATAATGGTGAAAAAAAACAATTTCAGCTTATTAATAGAAATTCTGGTGAACCCATTGCTAATGCAAAAGTAAAATTACATTTTAAGTCTCGTAATAAAACAAATACAGAACAAAAAACCAGCGATTTAAAAGGTATTATAACCTTATCTAAGGTAAAAGAACGACACTATAATTTATCCATGGAAGTTAATCATAAAAATGATACGGCTTATTTTGACAATTATTATTTAAGGAACTATTATTCAAACCAAGAAAAAACAAATAGCTATTATAATTCGTTTTTATTCACAGATCGAAGTATATATAGGCCAGGGCAAACGCTTTATTTCAAAAGTATTTTAATGAAAACTGAAGACAATACGTCTCAAGTTATAGCTAATGAAAAGTGTGAGGTCATTTTATATAATACTAATGGAGAAACTATTAAGAATCAAACCTTTAAAACCAACGAATATGGTTCGATTCATGGTGAATTTATTTTGCCTAATGGCGGATTAATGGGAGACTATAGAATTGAATTAAAAGGAGAAGCCAATTACAGAAGCTCTTCTTATTTTTCTGTTGAAGAATATAAACGTCCAAAATTCGAAACAAAATTCAAACCAGTGACTGAAACCTATAAAATCAATGATGTCATTACTTTAAAAGGAGAAGCTCTAGCTTTTGCTGGAAGTAACATTACTGATGCCAAAGTTGTTTATCGTGTGACTCGCAAAGTAAATTATCCGCATTGGTATTATTGGTCTAGACCTAACTTTTTTAGTGAACCACAAGAAATAGCACATGGCGAAACAGTAACTAATAATAAAGGTAGTTTCGAAATTGATTTTAAAGCCATTCCAGACCAAAGTGTTGATAAAAAAGGATTGCCAGTATTTAAATATGAAGTGACTGCAGATGTGACTGATATTAATGGAGAAACGAGAAGCGCAACTACTATTGTTAATGTGGGTTATCATGCATTAACGGCAAAGATTACCATAAATGAAACATTAGATAAAACAAAAAAAGATCATGAAATTGCTATAGGGACTAAAAATTTGAATGACGAATTTGTTCCAGCAACTGGCGTTATAAAAATATACAAACTAAAAGCACCAAAAACTGTTTTACGTAAACGGCCGTGGGCTGCTCCAGATTATCAAACCTATAGTGAAACTCAATTTAAAGCACATTTTCCGCACGATGCTTATAAAAACGAAGACCAACCTGAAAATTGGGAAAAAGGCGATCTTGTTTTTAATGAAACATTTGATACTAATAAATCGAAAACTTTAAAGTTAGGCACTATCAAAAAATGGTATTCTGGACGCTATATAGTCGTTCTTGAAGGCAAAGATCAATTTGGACAGTTAGTGAAAGATGAGGCACAAACTACACTTTTTAAAGATGTGGAGCTATTTGATAATGAATTATTTACTATTAGGGCTTCGCAGGACAGTTACAAACCTGGTGATAATGCAGAATTAACTTTAGGGTCTTCAGCTGAAACACTTTTTGTAACTGTAGTTGTTGAAAAAGATAATAAAGTGATCGACGAGCAAATCATAAAATTGAATAAAAACACGAAAAGCATCTCTGTTCCTGTAACAAAAGATGATGTTGGAGGTTTTGTAGTGCATTATAGTTTTTCAGCTTTTAATGGTTTTAATGGTGGCGCTTTACCTATTAATGTGCCTTACGAAAAAACCAATTTAGAAATAGAAACCTTAACTTTTAGAGATCGACTAAAACCAGGAACAGACGAGACTTGGACCTTTAAAATTAAAGGCCCAAAAAGCGATCAAGTTTCTGCTGAATTATTAGCTAGTATGTACGACGCGTCTTTAGATCAATTCAAACCGCATTCTTGGCAATTTAATCCTATACAAAAACCAATTTATAGAAGCAGAACTAATAGAGATGCGCAACGCA
Source organism: uncultured Flavobacteriaceae bacterium (assembly GCA_937959395.1). Classification (GTDB taxonomy): domain Bacteria; phylum Bacteroidota; class Bacteroidia; order Flavobacteriales; family Flavobacteriaceae; genus JAHDGB01. The sequence goes on from CALGLR010000011.1 coordinate 53,245, forward strand.
GTTTTTCAATTAATAGTTTTAGTGTACATCGTAAAAATCAAAATAACTATTACGAACAGCCACAGCAATATGATCAGTTAAATTGGTTTGGTTTATATCTTGGTGGTGGGGGAAATTATGCAATGAAATCCAGAAGAAGAATGGGTGTTGGAATTGAAGCAGCTCCAATGTCGATTCAAGTTGTAGAAGATAATCTAGAACTGGAAGAAAGTGCAGTATCATCTAATGCTGCATACTATGGAGCAAGTTTAGCTGATTCTAAAAATTCAAGTACTAATAAAGATGCTTTTGACGAAGAAGAAACAAATACTAATAAAAAAGAATCTAAATCTACAGCAGTACAAATTCGAAAAAACCTTCAAGAAACAGCATTTTTCTTTCCACAATTGCAAACCGATAAAGACGGCACGGTTTCTTTTAGTTTTACAACACCAGAGGCCTTAACCAAATGGAACTTGCAATTATTAGCGCATACAAAGTCCTTAGAAAGCACTACAAAAAGTTTAGAAACGGTGACTCAAAAAGAATTGATGGTTATTCCAAATGCACCGCGTTTTTTACGTGAAGGCGATCAAATTAAAATAAGCACTAAAATTGCAAACCTTTCTAATAAAAATCTATCCGGTACGGCTACGCTTCAACTGTTTGATGCCTTAACTGGTGAAGACATTAGTAAAAAATTACTATCAAGCTCAAATAATTCTCTCCCTCAGGGAGAGATACCAGAGGCAGAGAGAAAATTTAATGTTGATGCAAATGGTAATACACAAGCTACTTGGCAGTTAACTATTCCGCAGAATATACAAGCCGTACAATATAAAATAATCGCAAAATCGAATACGTTTAGTGATGGTGAACAAAATGCATTACCCGTATTAACGAATAGAATGTTAGTCACAGAAACGTTACCAATGTGGGTGAAAAGTAATGAAACACGAACGTTTACTTTAGATAAATTAAAAAACCTTACTTCGGCTACGCTCAGCAACCAATCTGGCGCGCTCAGTAACCAGTCGGGCACGCTAAGTAATCATAAGTTAACTCTTGAGATTACTTCTAACCCTGCATGGTATGCCGTTCAGGCGCTTCCTTATTTAATGGAATATCCTCATGATTGTAACGAGCAAACATTCTCGCGCTATTATGCGAATGCTTTGGCAAGCCATATTGCAAATTCAAACCCTAGAATTCAAAATGTGTTTAACCAATGGGCCTCTCAAAATGCACTCGTTAGTAATTTAGAAAAAAACGAGGAATTAAAATCTATCCTTATTCAAGAAACACCTTGGTTACGCGATGCACAAAGCGAAAGTGAACAAAAAAAACGTATTGCTTTACTGTTCGATTTAAATAAAATGACCAACGAACTGGCGGCTGCAAATCGGAAACTAGTTAATAGTCAAATGTCATCAGGAGCCTGGTCTTGGTTTAATGGTGGTAGAGAGAATCGTTACATTACACAGCATATTATTACTGGTTTTGGTCACTTAAATAAACTTAATGTAAAAACAGATCAAAATACCAAAATGATCGAAAAAGCGATTCGTTATTTAGATAACCAATTCATAAAAGAGTATAAAGACATTACTAAATATGATGCAAAAACCGATTTAACTACAAACCATTTAAGTCATACCCAATTGCATTATTTGTATATGCGAAGCTTTTTTCCGCAGATAAAAAAATCGAAAGAAGTCAATGAGATTATTACTTATTATCATACACAAATTAAAAAGTATTGGTTGTCTCGCTCTTTATATGCTAAAGGGATGATGACTTTAATTACACGTCGCTTAAATGATAATACTACCGCTTCTAAAATATTAAGGTCGTTAAAAGAAACAAGTATTACTTCAGAAGAACTAGGAATGTACTGGAAAGAAAACGCCAATTCATGGTATTGGTATCAGGCGCCAATAGAAACGCAATCGCTTTTAATTGAAGCATTTTCTGAAATTCAAAAGGACACAAACACTATAGATAATCTTAAAATTTGGCTGCTTAAAAACAAGCAAACCAATCGCTGGAAAACAACAAAAGCAACTACAGATGCTGTTTACGCTTTATTACTTCAAGGTAGCGATTGGCTAAGCGTTACAGATGCTGTTGATGTGACTATTGGTAATAAAACTATAGAACCTAAAAAATTAGAAGCCGTAAAAGTTGAAGCTGGTACTGGTTATTATAAAACGTCATGGAATACTTCAGAAATTAAACCAGAAATGGCTAGTGTAGAAATTACTAAAAAAGGAAAAGGTATTGCTTGGGGTGGTTTATATTGGCAATATTTTGAAGATCTAGATAAGATTACTTCAGCGGAAACACCTTTAAAATTAAAGAAACAGTTGTTTTTAAAATCCAATACAGATAAAGGAGAAGAAATTACTCCTATTACAGAGAATACAGCTTTAAAAGTGGGCGATTTAGTTCGCGTTCGTATAGAATTACGTAATGATAGAGTTATGGAATTTGTGCACATGAAAGATATGCGTGCTGCCGGATTAGAACCTATAAATGTATTGTCTCAATATAAATGGCAAGATGGTTTAGGGTATTATGAAAGTACTAAAGACGCTGCTACAAACTTCTTTTTTGATTATTTACCAAAAGGTGTTTTTGTATTCGAGTATGATTTAAGAGTTAATAATGCTGGAAATATGAGTAATGGTATTACGACGATTCAAAGTATGTATGCTCCAGAATTTAGTAGCCATAGTGAAGGGATTAGAATTAAAGTAGACTAAATTTTCCATTATACAGCTATTCTGATGTAAAAATTATTTTAATAAAAATAGAAATTTTAATGAGAATCTTAGTGTTAGAACAGGTTTTATTATGAAGTTCTTAAATCCAACATTAACGTCTTTAGTTCTTCAATCTTCTTGATTTTTTATTAAATAAAAAATCAAGAATTTTCAAACTTAATGCATACCTCTACATCATAATACCATTTCTCATTTGAAATAACCGTAATAAAACGTTCTTTTTTACTTTCTATTTTATTAAAAAAAGAAAACGTAACTATACTTCGACTTCGCTCAGTACAGGTTGCTACCTCTTATTTTTGTAATTCATATAAAGAAAAAAATAAGTGGTTTCTTTTACAATAATTTCAAACAAGAATTGGTATAAACTTGAAAATCCCTGTCGTTTAAATCGACCTCATATACGAGGTTTTTATGAGATTTATCTTTCTCATAAAAACCTAACAATCAAATTTTTAAATTACAAATCAGCGCTACTTTTGAAGAAATATTTAAAACTTAATAATTATGAAAATTACATTTAAAAAAACAAAAATTTATCTTTTAGCATTCATGGCATCTGTAGCGTTTTTACAAAGTTGTTCTAAAGATGACAGTAATTCGGATCCTCAAACTGAAGAAATTTCAGAAATAAACTATGAGTATAGAGGTGTACTTTACAGTGAAGCTGATTTGGAAAAAGAAAATGAAAGCATTTTAACAAACTCATATCAAGTTTATAATGAAGAAGCACTAAAAATTTCTATTTTCGACACTGCTGAAGAAGCTGATAATTTTGCAGCATCAATATCTGATGAGGATTTTATTGATCCTGAAACTATAACACATAACAGGAGTAATAGCATGAAAGGTAACAGCATTCCTATCGAAGACATTTGCGATGGTCAGAAATTCATGTCTTTTAATGCCAAACTTTTTGAAAACAAAAACCTTAAAGGGAAATTTTTATTATACATTAAAAATAATATCAATGTCACTAAAAAGGGAACTGTTAAAATAAAGTTACCAAAAAACTGGAAGAAAAGGATTTCTTCTTTAAAAATTAAACAAACTAGAGCTATAAAAATTACACCTGAAAATAATCCAACCAATAGCTGTCAAAGGTTATTAGCAAATTTTGATCTTAATACAAAAAACAATAAAGCTATAGCTAATGGACCTATTGTAAGCGATGCTTTTGCTGATCTTATTATTAATGGAGGTGATCCTAGCAATATAGATCCAAAAAAAGCTAGTACTCTTACAATAAAAGATCTAAGCAAGACAAGAGTATTTTCTCTACAAGAAAGCCCAACAGTAAATATAAATAATAAGTTAGTTTCTTTTGAAGTTACATCATTTTTATAACTAGTGATTAATAATTTTTAATAAAAGAGGCTGTCTAAAAAGGTTCGTTTCGTTAACCTGAACTTGATTCAGGGTATCACAAAAGGCTAACAGATCCTATTGTGAGATTCTGAAATAAATATTAGAATAACGATTGTAAATCCTTTTCAGACAGCCTCTTTTTTTAAAAAAATAATGCTTTTTTTCTCTGTAACTCGATCACACAACTTAAAGAAGTTCTTCAAATTGACTATAACATCATTTTTAACTTACTTAATTATAATCTTTGATGTGTGGGTTTGATTGTTAGTTTTTACATTAAATAGGTATACGCCCTTCGCAAAAAAAGAAACATCTAATTTTTCATGATTGCGACTAAATTCACCTTTACCAACCATAGCGCCTTGTAGGGTCATTATTTCATAATTCGCATCAATCAAATGATGCTTAATATTAATTTCTCCATTGGTAGGGTTAGGATATATTTGAATAGTTTCATCATCAAAATCACTAACTGACAAAGATTTAGGAGGCACTTGTCCAGAAATAAAGTACTGCCCTAAAGACCCATAATCAGAATAACCTTCACCAGAAACATCTCCAAACCCTACACCATCGACTTCTAAATAATAAATACCATCAGTAACAGTTTCACTTAATGTAGAAGCATCAAATCCATCTGCATCTGCATTTGCAATTTCTGTACCTGAAGCATCAAGTAATCTCACTTTCAAATCTAAATTTTGCGAATACTCATACTGATTAGCAGGTCTGACATCTAGGTCTATTGTTCCAGAGCCCACTTCCATTTTAAACAAATCTACATCTAATGTTTGTCCTATAATACCAAAATTTTCAGTCTCTAATACTTGTCCATTATTTCCAATAAATAAATCAGTACTATTTGCTATATCATCACCATAATCATCTTCTCTATATCCTACGCCATTAGTTGAACCTGATAATATACTAAGATCGTTTTCTTGATTATTCGCACCTGAATATTCTCCTTTGCTAAACTGAGAATAACCATTAGTTACTGTTCCCATTATCACACGATAAAAACTATGCCCTGGATAATATTCAGCAGATGCATTTCCATCATGTCTTAACCCGAAAGTATGTCCTGCTTCATGAGAGCCTACATTTGCTGCTTTAACAGGCGATTGTACAGGCCCTCCCATTTTTACCCAGCAAGGATTATCACTACCATCATTAAAAGAATTCAAAATAGCTACACCAGGATTATCAGGAAAAGTATTGTTATATATAACCATTTGCCTAGAATTTCTATTTGCATTATCATATACACTTCTAGTTGTTGTGACATTTATATTAAACGGGGCATAATCTTCTGACACAATATAAAAAACCTCTTCTATTTCTTCATTAGTTAAGCCAGCCGGCTCTGCATTAACAGTACCCCAAGATCCGCCTGACACATTTTCTCCATCAAAATCTAAATATAGAACCCCTGGAGCTCCTGGGAAGCTTTCTAATTCTGGTATTGCTTCTTTTCTCGAATTATAATCTCTTCTATACCTATGGTTTTCTTTTTGTGGTTCTAGCCCAGAAAAGGTATTCTCTATAATACAAACTTGGGAATGAATATCTACTTTCTCAATAAATACTTCTTTTTGTTCATTAGTAGAAATTAAATAAGCTTCATTATCATTATAAAATAATAGTTTTCCTTTTATTCCATTCTCATCACCTTTAAAAAAGAAAGTTGCATTTTGGAATCCATCTACTTTTCCAAAAAGGTAATACGCCCCTTCTTTGCAATCATTCGATTGAACATTAATAGTAAATGATTTTTGAGTTGTAACTTGTAAATTGAACTTTTGGTTTTTAGTTGATTTTAAACGAGATTCAACAAAAGGTTTTACAACCTCTTCCAAACCTCCTAATTTATATAGGTTATTAGATTGTTGTGAATGGATTGTTGATATGTTACTTAATAATAGTAAAAGCACTAGAATAGGCCTTAGAAACATTTTGATAAACTGCATAATAATGAGGGAATTAAATGAATTAATATTAAATATAGTGTTTTAAAAAAAAATCACTATAGTATTGACTTTCAATTTATTAAACTCAAATATAGTATATATTTTTAATCTATCATAGTATTTCCAACAAGTTGTATTTCTGTTTGACACAAGAACTATTATTTATAGCATAGAAAAGTAGAATTACTGAAATATTGTAAAATCTAATGATGTTAGTTAATTTAGTTTAAGTCGACAAAGTTTAAAAAGAATTATTATTTAATTCTTAAATTGAGAGTCATTAACCAAAACCAAATAATTATGAATGCAAAAGTCTTTATGGTTCTAAGAATTCTTCTTGGAATTTTCGTTATCGTTTTCGGAATTAATAAGTTCTTGAATTTTTTACCGATGCCAGAACTCTCTGCAGATGCAGGTGCTTATTTTGGAGCACTAATTAATTCTAAAACAATGATTTTAGTCGCTTTAGTAGAAATTATTGCAGGACTAGCACTTATTTCAAACAAATATGGTGCTTTATTAGCAATTATTTTAATGAGCGTTTCTGTGAATGCAGTATTATTTCATGCGGTTTTAGACCCTGGAGGAATTGGGGGAGCTGCAGTATTGTTATTATTAAACATTGCTGTTTTAGTAGGTTATAAAGAGAAATACATAGAATTATTGAGTTAATTAAATCGATTCAAAAAAACAGTAATGAAATTTATATTTATATTTTTAATGTCTATACTAACTTCTTGTAATGATAATGATGACAATACTAATAACAACGGTACTATAAATAACAATTCTAATCAAATTTTAGAAATTGTTAGTGTAACCACTTCTGGAAACAGTAATAATTATACTTTTAATGTTGGTATTACTAGTCCAGATACTGGTTGCGAACAATATGCAAATTGGTGGGAAGTTATTACAGAAGATGGTGCTTTAGTTTATCGTAGAATTTTAGGCCATAGTCATGTAAATGAGCAGCCATTTATCCGTTCTGGTGGATCTGTAACTATTTCTGAAGATCAAATTGTAATTATTAGAGCGCATATGAATAATTCAGGTTATGGTGGTAAAGCATTTAAAGGGTCTGTTTCTTCAGGCTTTTCTAAAATTACACTTCAAAATGACTTTGCGTTAGAATTAGCTGAATTAGAACCACAACCTAATGGTTGCGCTTTTTAATTCTAAAATTACACCTACATTATTCTGCAAATTATAATGATATTAAAAATGAAAATTTTATACTATTTAGAGTAAAAAAAGTTAAATAATTTATAAATACACCTCTTTTAATGTATAAAATGAAAAATAACACACAAAATTAGTCTTCATTTTACACATTAAACAATCCGAAAATCGTAGTAAACAAACCTCTTATCGAATAACTAGTCATTTACAGGTTGTAACTTACAAGCATGTTAACTTTTAACATCGAATTATCCTTTAGAGTAAGTAAATTTGTTGATAAATAACAACATACTGCTATGAAAACAACTACTCCCTTTGCAAAAAACACGCTTCTTTTATTTTTATTTTTTATATTAAGCCTGCATGTACAATCACAAATTATTATAAATGAAATCCATGCAGACCCCGCAACTGGAATTGAAGGAGATGCTAATGGAGATGGAATTAGAGATGCCTCACAAGATGAATTTGTAGAACTATACAACACAAGTTCCAACTCAATAAATCTTGCAGGATGGACTATTTCAGATGAATTTGGAGTACGTCATACCTTTGCTGCGACTACAACTATTCCTCCTCAAGGTACGATAGTAGTATTTGGTGGCGGTACACCTAATGGTGATTTTGGAGATTCTAAAATAAGAACGGCAATCTCTGGTTCGCTAGGGTTTTCTAATGCTGGAGATACTGTAATATTAAAAAATGATAATGATGTAGAAGTTGCTTCTTACGAATACAATAATGAAGCTAGCGACAATCAATCTATTACAAGAAGTCCAGATATTACTGGAGACTTCACGAAACACCTTACAGCTACAAATGGAAGCTTAAGATTCTCTCCAGGAACAAAAATAGATGGAAGTAACTTTCCAGGAAATGATGGTAATGATGATCCTGATCCTGTAGCAGGAGGTTTAAAAGTAGTAACATGGAATGTTGAATGGTTTGGGAACACTACAAATGGACCATCTCCAGAAAACACACAAAAACAACGTGTAAAAACAATTATTCAAACTATAGATGCCGATATTTTTGCACTACAAGAAATAGCAGATGAAAATTTAATGACTGAATTAGTTGATGAACTACCAGAATATGAATGGTCATTCTCAATATATACTTCTGGTTCAGGCAATAACTCTCCAGGAGTTTCTCAAAAAGTTGCTTTCATATACAAACCTGCCAGAATAACAAATGTCTCTTTTGAAGGTTTACTTCTTGATTTAAGCCCTAAATATAATGGTGGCAATACTGATGAAATTTCTGATTATCCAACGAGTCCCTCTCAATTTTGGTCGAGCGGAAGAATGCCTTACATGTTATCTGCTACGGCATTAATTAATGGATTTTCTGAAGATATTAAAGTGATTAATATTCATGCTAAAGCAGGAAGTAATAATGGTCCAATTAGAAGAGCCTATGATGTTGAAAAATTAAAAGAATATATAGATACAGACCTAGGTAATGAAAATGTTATCCTCTTAGGGGATTATAACGATAATACAAAAAACGGAAGTTCTACTTACGATGATTATATTTTTGATACCGCTAGTAATCCTGGAAATGACCTCGGGTATTATGAAATAGTAACTAGGCCTCTAGATCTTGCAGGAGAAAACACATTTGTTGGAAACAATCGTTTTATCGATCATATTACAATAACTGATGAATTAACTGATAATTTCATACCTGGCTCAGTAAAAGTGCATAAAGAATTCGTAGGGTCTGATTATACAGATACAACTTCAGATCACATCCCGGTATCGGCAAGGTTTACTTTCGATTCTACTTTAGGAACTGACGATGTTAAAATAACGAACGCACTTAGTTTAAAAGATCAAATTCTTGTTTATCCTAATCCAACTAATGGGCCAATAAATGTCTTGATTAAAACGTTAACTAAAGATGATTTAAATTATTTCATTTATGATATAAAAGGCGCTATAATTTCGGAAGGCGTATTAGAAACAGGAAAAAAACAACAATTAAACACGAATCTAAATGCAGCTGGAGTGTACACTTTAAAAATCGTATCTCCTCAAGAAGTTGTAGTTAAAAAAATTATTCGTTATTAAATTATAAGAATTCAATTGTAACTTAATGAATCAAAATTATAGCGATTTCAATGCTTTTGAAATCGCTTGCCTCGAAGCACCTATTAAATCACCTAAATCTTTTTGAGTGAGAAGGTCGAAAAGCAGGTAGCTTTCATCATTAATATCTTGAATCGTAATATTAAAGAAACGCTGTAAATACTTAATTTTCTCAATAGTTCCTTTTTCATTTATTGTGCCTAGCTTTTTTTCAGCATTACACCATCTTTGAACAATGTATGATATGAACCATTCAGAAACAACTGGATTTTCGATAATCATTTTTTTAAAAAATGAAAGATCATAAATACGCATTTGTGTATCTACTATTGCTTTAGAAAATTCTTGAAATTCGTTACTAAGATATTTTAAATTTCCAAAGAAATCCTTGTGTTGTAAAACATCATAAACATACTCTTTTCCTAATTCGGAATAGCCGCCTAACTTTACACTGCCCTGTATAATTTCATAAATAGAATCATGCCTTGTTGATACTTGATAAACGTAATCTCCTTTTTTAAAAACTTTTTCTTTTACAAGTGTACTTATATCTATATCTAAATTGTCCTTGAGATAATTATAAAAATTAAAAGAAAAATGTACTTTACTAATAGGTCTTGAATAACCAGGCATAGATACGCGTTTTCCTACAATATAGTCAATAAAGTTAAAACGTTCATGTGATTAATAATTAAGTAACTCCTCAATTTTTACTTTAATTTTTTCAGTTGAAGGAATCATCGTCTCTTCTAAAACCGAATTTAAAGGAATTGCTGGCATGTTTTCGCTTCCAATAGTCATTACAGGTGCATCCAAATATTTAAAACATTCTTCCTGAATTTTACTAGCTAAAGCTCTTGCAAAACTGTTATTGCTAGGCTCTTCTGTTACCACAAGACATTTTCCTGTTTTTTTAACCGATTTCATAATGATGTCTTCATCTAGAGGAAATAAAGTTCTCAAATCTACGACTTCCACTTGATCTCTCATTCCTTTAGTCGCATTCATTGCCCAATGTACTCCCATACCATAACTTACAATGGTTAATGTTTCTTTATTCTCTTGTTTCCATATTTCTTGCAGTATGTTTGCTTTTCCAAAAGGAAGCATGTAATCTTCGGCAGGCTCTATAGAAGTCGCTCCTTTAGTACCTGGCACTTTACTCCAATATAATCCTTTGTGTTCTAGAAAAACTACTGGATTAGGGTCGTAATAAGCTGCTTTTAACAATCCTTTTAAATCGGCACCATTACTAGGATATGCAATTTTAATACCTCTAATATTTGTTAAGATACTTTCTACTGAAGATGAATGATAAGGACCTCCACTTCCATAAGCACCAATTGGCACTCTAAGAATCATGCTTACTGGCCATTTTCCATTACTTAAATAACAACTTCTACTTACTTCAGTAAATAACTGATTTAATCCAGGCCAAATATAATCGGCAAACTGGACCTCAACAATTGGTTTTAAACCAACGGCACTCATTCCAACCGTAGACCCAACGATAAAAGCTTCTTGAATTGGCGTATTAAATACGCGATCGTCTCCAAATTTTTGCGCTAAGGTTGCTGCTTCTCTAAATACGCCTCCTAAACGTCCACCAACATCTTGCCCGTACAACAAACATTCCTTATGCTTTTTCATTAATTCTTCAACAGCGAATAAAGCGCAATCTACCATTACAACCTTTTCTTCTCGCTTTGGAGAACGCTCTCCTACTTCTTCAGTAATTGGTGTTGGTGCAAAATCGTGAGTAAATAAATCTTCAGGTTTAGGATCTTCTGCTTTTAAGGCTTTTTCAAAATCGGCTTGTACTTTCGCTTTCGCGGAATTTTCTATCGCTTCAACTTCTTTTTCTGAAAAACCAGCATCCAATACTTGTTGTTTTAAAACAGGATAAGGATCTCTAGAACGTGCTTCTTCTAAATCATCTCTATACCATTCCATTCTAACACCAGAAGTATGATGATTTAATAACGGCACTTTAGCATGTACTAAAAATGGTCGGCGTTCTTTTCTAATGGTTTCTATGACGTCTTGTATTGCTAAATAGCTTTCCGTAAAGTTTGCGCCATCTATAGTAATGGCTTCTAATCCATTAAAACCTCTAGCATATTCAAAAGCATCTTGTGCTCTAGTTTCTGCAGCATTAGCAGAAATATCCCAACCATTATCTTGTACTAAATATAAAATTGGCATTTGTTTTAAAGCCGCCATTTGAAAGGCTTCTGAAATTTCTCCTTCTGTTACCGAGGCATCTCCTAAAGAACACACCACTATTGGGGCATTACCGCGCAGGAGGGAATCTTCTGAATGAACAGAAGAATCATAATCGCCAGAGAAATTATCTTTAGCATTTTTTGATTTAGATTCTGTGCCGTACTCATCCGCAAAGAGATTACCGTCTTCGCGGTAATTAAAGCCCATTGCAACACCAGTTGCTGGAATAGCTTGCATACCTGTTGCAGAAGATTGATGAGGGATTTTTGGTTTATCGTCATCTCTTAAACTAGGATGAGAATAATACGTTCTCCCCCCAGAAAACGGATCGTTTTTTTTTGCTAGTAATTGTAGCATGAGATCGTGAGGTTCTAAACCAAAAGAAAGCAACATGGCATCATCTCTGTAATAAGGAAAAGCATAATCTTGTGGTAATAATTGCATCCCTAAAGCAATTTGTATCGCTTCATGTCCTCTAGAAGTGGCATGCACATATTTAGAAACTTGCTTAAAATTAGCTTCGTACAATTCTGCCATTGCTTTGGCTGTACACATTTTTGAAAATCCTTTTTCTAATATCTCTTTACTTATCTTTTTCATCACGAATTCGCTAATCATTTTGTTCTTCTTTTTAATATCTATTCGTCAGTTCGAGTGAAATTGCTTTTTCGTTTTGTATTTAATAAAAATATCTACCAGATATTTTTATTAAATAGTGTATCGAGAACTTTGATTGCTTCTCGATACAATTTGCTCATTCTTCACAAATCACTCGAAGTGACGTTATTTATTGCTGCGTAACTTTGTTTTTTCTTCTAGACCTGACAGGTTTTAAAAACCTGTCAGGTCTTTGATTTGCGTTAGGGATTGAACGGTCTGTTTGAGCTCCTCGCAGAGAGCGAGTAGTGAAAGCCCGACCCTTGTGGTAACGCCCAAGTTATTTTAAACTAATTCTTTTTCAATTTTAGTCATCCAATTGAATTTATCTTCAACTTTACCAGTTTTTATAGCATTTAGAGTATTATTAACGTCTAAACCTACAGGACTTTCATTAGAAACATGGATCGTTTCACCATCAAGTCCAATTTCCTGAATGTAAGCGATTCCCACTGCTGTTCCAGTTCCAAAGGCTTCTTCCAAACTGCCATTATTCGAAGCTTCTTTTATTTCATCTATAGTAATCGTACGTTCAACAACTTCAAATCCTTTATCTCTTAGAATAGCTATAACACTCATTCTTGTAATACCATCTAGAATAGAACCATCTCGTTTAGGGGTTACAAAACCACCATTTATTTTGAAGAAAATATTCATAGTTCCCACTTCTTGAATGTATTTATGCTCTACAGCATCTAACCATAATACTTGATCATACCCTTTTGCTTTTGCTAATTCGGTAGGGCGAATAGCTGCAGCATAATTCCCTGCTGCTTTGGCTTCTCCTGTTCCGCCTTGTGCTGCTCTTATGTATTCTTTCTCTGCCCATAATTTTATGCGCTTACCAAAAAACGGTCCTGCTGGTGAGGCCATAATAATAAACTTATAATGCGTCGCTGCACGCATACCTATAAAAGGCTCGTCTGCATACATAAACGGTCTTAAATATAAAGCGCTTCCATCTTTTGGCGGAATCCAATTATGTTCTACCGCTACCAATTGCTTTAAGCCTTCAACAAATAAATCTTCAGGGAAATTTGGCATTCCCATACGATCTGCACTCGTATTTAATCGTGCTGCATTTTTTGTTGCACGAAATAACATTGGGTTTCCATCGTCATCAACAGTAGCTTTCATACCTTCAAAAATAGCTTGCCCGTAATGTAAAGCCATAGCTGCTGGATGTGTCGCTATTGGTTTTAAAGGTTCTATTCTTGGGTTTACCCATTGGCCATTTTCATAATCACAAATAAACATGTGATCTGTAAAAATAGTACCTAATGGAATGTTATTAAAATCTAAAGTATCCACTTTAGATGTTGAGACTTTGGTTGTGGTTATATTATGTGGCATCGTTTTTATTTTGTGTGATTCTGAAATAAGTTCAGAATGACGATATTGTATTTCATTTGTTAATCTGTCGTCAGTTCGAGTAAAATTGATTTTTCTGCAATTTTATATCGAGAACCTTAATTGCTTCTCGATACAATTTGCTCATTCTTCACAAATTACTCGAAGTGACGTACTATTTATATTTTTCTATTAGTATCGAATTGCTCAAAATAATCAGCAACTCGCTTTACGAAACTTCCGCCTAAAAAGCCATCAACTACGCGATGATCGAATGATAATGATAAATACATCATACTGCGAATAGCGATTTCATCACCATTTTCAGTTTCTATGACTTCTGCTCTTTTTTTAATAATTCCTAATGCTAAAATGGCAACTTCTGGCTGATTAATAATTGGTGTACCCATGACACTCCCAAAAGTACCAACATTAGAAATTGTAAACGTACTTCCCTTTATATCGTCTCCTGCTAATTTGTTTTCTCTTGCTTTGCCAGCTAATTCATTCACGTTTGAAGCCAGTTGTTTTAAATCTTTAGTATCCGCATTTTTTACTACTGGTACAATTAAATTACCATTTGGTAAAGCGGTAGCCATTCCTATATTAATATTTTCTTTTACAATAATATTTTCACCATCTACAGAAGCATTAATATTTGGAAAATCCTTTACCGCTTTAGCTACAGCCTCTACAAATAATGGCGTAAACGTTAAACGTTCTCCATGTTTTTCTTGAAACGCTACTTTATTAGCATTTCGCCATTTTACCATATTGGTTAAATCGGCTTCAACATAAGCTGTCACGTGAGGTGATGTATGCTTAGAATACACCATATGATCTGCAATCATTTGGCGCATGCGGTCCATTTTTATAATCTTGCCAGTTCCTTTATCTAAATTAAGCTGTGGAATACGATAAGCAGTTGGATCTTGTGCTGGTGCTTGCTGAACAAATTGATAAGGTCTCCCTTGTTCTATATATTGAAACACATCACTTTTTCTAAGTCTATTATCACTTCCTGTTGCTGGAATACGGGCTAACTCTTCAAAACTAATGTGTTCTTCTTTAGCAATTTCTATAATTAATGGCGAGAAAAAAGTATTTGAATTTGAAGTAGAAAATGATGTTGGTGTTGAAACAGATGGTGTTGGTTTTGGCCTTTTAGCCTTTCCTACTGATTTTTTTGTTTCTTCGGAAGATTTCTTATCTGTGACTTTAGAATCACGAGAATTCGGGGCTGAAGCTTTTAGTATTGCAATAACTTCACCTACAGGAACCACATCTTTTGCTTGAAAAAGCATTTTCTCTAACACTCCCGCAGAAGGTGCTGGCACTTCATTATCAACCTTATCGGTCGCTACCTCAAGAATGATATCCCCTTCATCAAAACTATCTCCTTCGTTTATTAACCAGTTAATAATTGTTCCTTCTGTGATGCTTTCACCCATTTTGGGCATTTTAAACTCAATTTCTTTCAATTACAAACGATTTTAGTTGAAGAATTAAAGTTAATATTATTACTCAAATCATTTTGTTAAAATCTATTTTCATAATCACAAGCAGAAAATAATTCTATTATTTAATTAATATTAAGAATATTATTCTTTTATGGTTTATATTTGTACTGTTAAAATAAAATTTTTCTTATGCAGAATAGATTAGACAAAATAGATACTAAGATCTTATCCTTACTTCAAGAGAACAGCAATAGAACGACAAAGAGCATTGCTAATGAATTAGGAATGACCACTACACCTATATTCGAACGCATTAAGAAATTAGAAAAAGAAGGTTACATAAAAAAATACGTAGCGGTTTTAAATCATAAAAAAATAGGTTTAAAACAAACGGTTTTTATTGGCATAACATTACAAGGGCACACCAGAAGTTATCTTGAAAAATTCGTAAAACAAATTAACAATTTCCCTGAAGTTATAGAATGCCACAGAGTAAGTGGAAACTTTGATTATTTACTAAAACTAGTCGTTGAAGATATTGAAGCTTATGAAACTTTTATTATTTCGAAGTTAACGCTACTTCCTTACTTAGGAAATGTACAAAGCTTAATTACGTTGTCTACAGGAAAAGAAACTAATGAGATTGATTTGAGTGGGATTATTGAATAGACCTTTAATACAAAAAGACCTGTGAGGTTTTGAAAACCTCACAGGTCTTTGTTTATTTCTTAAAAGTATCTCTCAACGTTTTATATGCTTCATCTTGAGTTGGTAAGTTTTCAGGAACCTCACGTAATGGTTCTACTGCTTTTAAAGTCTCATGACAATCTGTTGGTAACTGTTGGTATAATTGTGTTCCTTTAGTTTTCCAAGCCATCATTTCATCGCTCACTTGCTTTATTACTTTTGCTGGATTACCAACAACGAGACTTCGACTAGGGATTTTAGTCTCCCCTTTAACAAAAGCCATTGCCCCTACAATACACTCATCGCCAATTTCGGCATCATCCATAATCACAGTATTCATACCAATAAGGCAATTACGACCTAAATTAGCGCCATGAATAATCGCTCCATGACCAACATGAGCACTTTCTTTTAAAGTTATTGATTTTCCTGGAAACATATGCACGGTACAGTTCTCCTGAACATTTACACCGTCTTCTAAAATAATTTGCCCCCAATCACCACGAATTGCAGCTCCTGGGCCAATATAACATTTCTTACCGATAATAACATTACCTGTTACTGCTGCTAACGGGTGTACGAAACTACTTTCGTGTACTACTGGTGTGTAGCCTTTAAAACTGTAAATCATATTATAATTCTTCTATTATTGAATTGCCTTTGCTTTTTTCTCCAGATGTCCATTGCCATTCTTCATGTAACCTGATCTTTCCATTAGCTAACACTTCTGGTACAGATTTACATATCCCAGTCATTAATTCTCCATTAACATTAATTTGATGGTATCTCATATTTATTTCTCCATCTAATGAAACTAATCCTATAAGGTGTCCTTCAATAATTTTGCCTCCAGAATACTTCGCTGTTAATCTATTTTCAGTTTGCTTATAATAAAAAATAGTCTCATCTGAAGTCTCACTATTAATAGTGTTTTTTACAGCTTTAAATTTTTTATCATTATAATTAAACATTTACTTAAACCCTTTTAATTTTTGTTTTGTGAATTCAGAAAGCACTAAACGTCCACTAATTACAGCGCGTTCAGCTAAAAGAGAATCCCAATCTTCGGTTCCTTTCCAAAAAATAGTTTTCATTTCTTTCATAGCCTCCGTATTATAAGTACATAAGTTTTCTGCAAAGCTTTTAACCGCCGCATCTAATTCTTCAGTATTGTCATAAACTTGGGCGTATAACCCTTTTTCTTTTGCCCATTCCGCTGGGTAAAACGTATTCGCGTCTATTGCTATTTGTGACATTCCGCTTAATCCAATTTTACGTTCAATTGCTGGGCCAACAACAAATGGTCCAATACCAATATTTAATTCACTTAACTTAATTGCTGCAAATTTAGAAGCCATACAATAATCGGTTGAGGCAGCTAAACCTACACCACCACCAACTGTTTTTCCTTGTACGCGCCCAATAATAAATTTTGGACATTTACGCATCGCGTTTATGACATTAGCAAAGCCAGAAAAGAATACTCTACCCGTTTCTGCATCGTTAATATTTATTAATTCTTTAAAACTTGCTCCAGCACAAAATGTTCTATCGCCTCCACTTTTTAAAACGATCACTTTAATGGCATCATTTGCTCCTGCTTCGGTTATTGTTTTGGCTAATTTTGCTAATATATCTCCAGGTAAGGAGTTATGTGCAGGATGAAAAAATTCTATATATCCTACTTCGTTTTCTATTGTTTGTTTTACGTATGGATCGTTCATGTTTACTGCCCGCGCATGCGGGTATCTCATTATTATTAGTTCTTATTATAAATTTATATACAAATCTTTCCAGTCTGGATTTGTTTTTTCTATTAGTTCAATTTTCCAATCTCTATTCCATTTCTTCATTTGCTTTTCTCTTAATCTAGCATTCTCTTTTATTTCCACTTCTTCAAAGTAAACGAGCTTGTCTAAATTATATCTTGCAGAAAAAGTATTTGGATGCACTTTATTTTTATGCTGATATATTCTCCGTTTTAAATTTCCTGTTTCTCCTATTTATAAAACTCCGTTCTTCTTGTTCGTAATGATGTAAACGTAATGTTTCAAACTTTCAACTTCAATTTATAAGACTCCCGATTTCTCGGGAGCTTTGAACAGTTCAATTTGTTATAGCAAACCAAACTGTTCAAAATGATGATTCAAATGTTTACGCTCTAGTAAATACCACTCATATTTATTTAATGCTCCAAAAACAGGATTGTTATGAGTTGTTTTTGGGTTTTCTTTATAATAAGAGACATACTGCTCTCGAACTTCCAATAGTTTCGCCTTTGCCACTTCTAAACTATCATGTCTTAGAGTTTCGGTTTCACCTTTCTTCATTAAAGGCATTTGATGATTTTGAGGCATTTTCTCGTAGTTATAAAGTGTGTTATGCACTTTTTCTAAATACTTTTCAGGAGTCGCTATTTCAAAATCTTGAAATTGCCCAGATGCAGTTCTATAACTTCCTTCCAAATGCTCTACCATATGCTGCGGCGTCATCATTCCCCATTTTGGTTTTGATTTTTCAGTTAAATCATTCAAACATTCTTGAATTTTTTCTGAAGTCATTTCAACAAACACCTCTTGTTTTTTCTGAACCATTGTTAATATGGTCGCAACTGCTACTAATTCATCTTCAGCATCAAAAACCTCAACAAACCATTTTACAATTCCGCTAGGGTGTTCGGCAGAAGACACATCGCGATCTACTTTTTGCTTACACGTTAATCTTACATAAACCGTATCATTATGGTATAACGGACGTAAGAAACGACATTCCTCTAACCCATAATTAGCTGAAACAGGGCCTTTATTTGGATAAACGAACAATCCTGCTGCTGCAGAAATAATAAAATAACCATGAGCAGTTCGCTTTTCGAATATACTGCCGTCTAAAGAGGTAATATCTGTATGTGCATAAAAGTGATCCCAAGTGACATTAGCAAAATTGATAATATCTGTATCTGTGAATGTACGTTTATGCGTTTTTAAAGACATTCCTGGTTGAATATCTTCCCAATGGTATTTAAAAGGGTGTTGTGCTGCTTCTTTATATTTAGCATTCGCTTGATAAATGCCTGTAATTTCTGTAATTGTTGTTGGTGAACCTTGAATTGCTGTGCGTTGTAAATAATGTTTTATTCCTCGCATGCCTCCCATTTCTTCACCGCCTCCTGCACGACCTGGACCACCGTGTACTAAACTTGGTAATGGCGAACCATGTCCTGTGCTCTCTTTAGCACTTTCTCTATTAAGCACTAATATTCTTCCATGATGACTTGCTGCATTTATAACATAGTCCTTTGCAATAGCATCACTATTCGTTGCTATAGAAGATACTAACGACCCTTTACCCATTTGAGCTAAAGTTATTGCTTCTTCTAAATTCTTATAAGGCATTATGGTACTTACTGGACCAAATGCTTCTCGTTCATGAATAATTGTACTTTTAAACGGATGATCTGCTCTTAATAAAATAGGGCTTATAAACGCTCCTTTTTTAGCATCTGCTCCTATGGTTTCTATTTTATCTAAACTACCATAAACAATTTGAGCTTCCTTAGCTAAATCGGTTACCGAATTTCTTACCGCCTCTACTTGTTGCTTACTTACTAAAGCTCCCATTCTCACTTCTTTTAATCGTGGATCTCCAATAGTGACTTTATCTAAGGCTTTTCCTAAAGCAATCTGTACATCTTCTACTAAATTCTCAGGAACTATAATACGACGAATTGCCGTACATTTTTGTCCGGCTTTCACCGTCATTTCTTTTCTAACTTCTTTTATAAATAAATCAAATTCTGGTGTTCCAGGAACTGCATCTTCACCTAAAATAGATGCATTTAAAGAATCAGCTTCCATAGTAAAAGGTACTGCTTCATTAATAATTCTTGGATGCGCTTTTAATAATCGTCCTGTTGTTGCAGACCCAGTAAAAGTAACCACATCTTGAGATTCTACAGTATCTAAAATAGTTCTAACGGTTCCATTAATAATTTGTAATGCACCTTCTGGTAAAATTCCAGAATTTATAATTTCTCTGGCAACTGCTTCCGCTAAATAAGAGGATGAAGGTGCTGGAAGTACTACAGCTGGCATTCCTGCCATCCAATTTACTGCGCACTTTTCTAACATTCCCCAAACTGGAAAATTAAAAGCGTTAATATGTACTGCAACTCCTTTTTTTGGCACCATAATATGATGTGCCATAAAACGACCACCTCGAGATAGATCAATAGCGTCTCCTTCTACGTGATACGGCTGATTTGGAAATAACTTTCTAAGCGATGCATTCGCAAATAAATTTCCAAACCCACCTTCTATATCTATCCAACTGTCTACTTTTGTAGCTCCAGTTCTATAGCTCATTTCGTAAAAATCAGCCTTGCGTTTATTAAGATACATGGCTAAACTTTTAAGCATATTCCCACGTTCTTGAAATGTCATTTTACGAAGAACGGCTCCTCCTTTAGTTCTTCCATAGTTCAAAATTTCTGGAATATCCAAACCTTCAGTGGCAACACTAGTAAAGGCTTCACCAGTTATTGCATCATAAACAGGAATTCCTTCTTCTTTTCCTTCTGTCCATTGTCCTGTAACGTAGTGTTGTATTTTTTTCATCTTAAATGCCCGCGCAGGCGGGTATCTTTTTAATTAAACTTAAATTATAATAGTGTTTACCACTCTTGATTTGTTTACTAATTACAGATTTTAGTTTACAATCACGAGATTCCCGCCTCCGCGGGAACTTTATTACCCAAATATTCTTATAATTCTACCTGTAATTTTTCCTTCAATACATTTCACATAACCATCGACAATCTTTTTCATTGGTACGGGTGTATTTCCAGGGAAATAATCCTTGTACTTTTCATAAGAATCCTCAACTAAATCAGAACAAACCACATTAATTCTTGCTCCGTTTTCTAATTCTAAGGCTACGGCTTTAGTAAAACTATGAATGGCACCATTTACCATTGCAGCACTAGTGGTCATGTCTACAGGATCATCTGCGAGGATACCTGTTGATAACGTAATAGAACCTCCTGGGTTTAAATAGTCTTTTCCTATTCGAACCACATTAACCTGTCCCATTAGTTTACTTTTAATACCGATGTAGAAATCGTCTTCACTTAGGTTATTAAATTTATCCCATTTCGCATCTCCAGCAATAGTAACAATAATATCTACTTTCCCTACTTTTTCAAACATTGATTTTATAGAGCTTGAATCTGAAAAATCTACAGTAACATCCCCAGAAGTTCTTCCAGCAGTTATAACTTCATGTTTTTCTGATAACCTCTCGGTTACTTTTCTTCCTATTGTGCCTTTACCTCCTATTACTAGTATTTTCATGGTTTTTATGCCCGCGCCCCGAAGTTTCGGGACGGGTATCTTTTTTTAGTTAAACTTATTTTTTTAATATTTTAAAATATCATTCAAAGTCTCTTTTATCATTTGAATATTCTCTCCGGAAATAGTTCCAATTTTTTTATCCAATCTTTTTTTTGAAACCGATCTAATATGAAAAGTTAAAATTTCAGATTTTTTATCTAAACCATTTTCTTTTGATGGATTTAGAATCACATTTCCCTTATAATTTTTAATTTTCGTAGTTAAAGGACAAACAATAACAACCTCCAAATATTTATTAAGAAGGTTTCCACTAATAATGACTGCTGGACGTCTTCCTCCTTGTTCTCTACCTTTTATTGGATCGAGATACAATTCCCATAATTCACCCTGCTTCATAAATCAGTGTCTTCTAAATCTTTTAAATAGTAAGACATTCCTTCTTCTGCCACTTTCATAATATCTTGGTCTTCTCCTGCTTTTTTGTATGATTTAGCATATTCAGCACGCTTTAATTGATCTAAATAAATCGCTAGTGCTTTCTCTATTATCTTATTTTTTGCTACACCATATTCTTTAGCAATTTCTCCTAACCTATTGAATAAATCATCTGGTAATGTAGATGTAAATGTTTTCATATTATATTTATATAATACAAATATAATATATATTTATGATATTTAATTATTTTTACGATTTTCTCATCTTGTAATGCCTAATCTTTGTCTTAAAGATTCCTGCCTACGCAGGAATGCGTTCTATAATTGCAGCATAACCCTGCCCAACTCCAATACACATAGTTACTAAGGCATATCTTTTTCCTTGCTCTTGAAGCTCTAAAGCTGCAGAATACGTAATTCTAGCTCCTGTAACTCCTAGAGGATGTCCAATTGCTACAGAACCTCCATTTGGGTTTAATCTTGGATCATTATCAGCCAAACCCCATGCTCTAGTGCACGCTAATGCTTGTGCAGCAAAAGCTTCATTAAGCTCAATTACATCCATATCATCCATAGTTAGGCCCGCTTTTTTCAATGCTTTATTTGATGCTTCTACTGGACCTATACCCATTATTCTAGGCTCTACACCAACAACTGCAGAGCTTACTATTCTTGCTATTGGTTTTAAGTTATATTTTTTCACTGCTGCTTCAGAGGCTATAATTGTTGCTGCTGCACCATCATTTAAACCTGATGAATTCCCTGCTGTTACACTTCCTCCTTCTTTTTTAAATGCTGCTCTTAATTTACCTAAGACTTCTAAAGAACTATTAGGTTTTATAAATTCATCTTTTGAAAACTGTATCGGGTCTTTTTTACGTTGCGGAATGGCTACTGTTACAATTTCTTTTGCTAAACGACCATTTTCTTGTGCTTTAGCAGCTTTCATTTGGCTCCAATACGCAAATTGATCTTGATCTTCTCTGGAGATCTTATATTTTTCTACTAAGTTTTCTGCAGTATTACCCATACCATCTGTACCATAAAGTTCTTTCATTCTAGGGTTAATAAAACGCCACCCGAAAGTAGAATCATACATTTTAGAGTCACCTCCAAATGCTGTCGACGGTTTTGCCATTACGTATGGTCCTCTTGTCATATTTTCGACACCTCCAGAAATAAAGAGATCACCATCTCCTGCTTTTATAGCACGATTAGCGTGAATAATTGCTGATAATCCAGAACTACATAAACGATTTACTGTTTCTCCAGGAACGGTGAAAGGCAATCCGGCTAATAATGAAGACATACGCGCCACATTACGATTATCTTCCCCTGCTTGATTTGCACAGCCCATAATCACATCGTCGTAAGCTTCTTTTGGAATATTTGGATTACGTTTTACGATTTCGCGTATCACTATTGCCCCTAAATCGTCTGTTCTCACAGCCGATAATGTTCCTTTGTAATTTCCTATTGGCGTTCTAATACCATCTATTATATATGCTTCCATAATTTGATTTAAGATTGATAATTAACGATTTTTGATTTTTGAAGCACTAATTCATTCATAAATCTCAAACCTCTAATTTCAAGTCCTTATTAATTACTTTGTTTTTTTATTATTTAAAAAATTAACTCAATTCTGCAATCAACAATCGTTAATCTTAAATCGTTAATTCTTTTTACTCTTCCCAATCTTTTTGCGTGCGATAAACTACACCTTTAAAAAGCGCAACTAATTCATCTCCTCGTTTTACTTCAATGATATTAAACCCTAATTTTTTATTTACTTTCTCTATTACCGATTCTGCAACTAAATAATCACCTTCATTTAATGCTTCGATATGATTAATTGAGGTTTCTATAGATACTGCGTATTTTCCATGAGTATTCGCAGAAAAACCAAATGCTGTATCTGCTAATGAATAACTAATACCGCCGTGCGCTTTGCCCATACTGTTAAGCATGTCTTTTCTAATAGTCATCGCCACTTTACAACGTCCTATCGCACATTCTAAAATTTCTATTCCCAGCCATGTGCTGTAAGCATCTTGTGACAACATTTTATGTGGGATAAGTTCTCCTTTCAATTTATAATTTTCTTTTTAAGACTCTTCGACTTCGCTCAGAGTGACAATTAGTTTTTAATTAAAAAATGTTTTGTTTTCACGATTCATTTTACGCAATAAAGGACTACAGCGGTATCTGTCTTCATGATATTCGCTATATAAATCATCCAATTTGTTAACACACCAATCTATACCTTTTTCGTCTGCCCAAGCTAATAAACCTTTCGGATAATTAACGCCTTTTGTCATGGCATTATCTATATCTTCTGCCGAAGCAATATTTAAAAACAGTGCATCTGCTGCTTCATTAATTAACATGACTAGTACGCGATTGAAAATTTGTTCTTTCAAAGACTCTTCGACTGCGCTCAGAGTGACAGTTGTACTTTCGACTTTCTTTCCGTTATCATCATAATCATAATAGCCTTTTCCAGATTTTCGTCCTAAATAACCCGCTTCCGAAAAACGTTTTTGTGTAAATGCTGGTTTGTATCTCGGATCAAAATAAAACGCTGTAAATACAGTTTCGGTTACGGTGTAATTTACATCATTGCCTATAAAATCCATAAGTTCAAATGGCCCCATTCGAAAACCACCTAAGGTTTTTAAACTCCAGTCTATTGTTGCAAAATCGGCAATACCTTCTTCATAAATTCTTAATGATTCACCATAAAAAGGTCTTGCCACTCTATTTACAATAAAACCAGGTGTGTCTTTAGCTACTGCGACTATTTTTTTCCAATCTGAAATGGTTTTAATCGATTGTTCTAATACCGCTTCTGAAGTTTGAATCGCTGGAATCACCTCTACTAATTTCATTAGAGGTGCTGGATTAAAAAAATGAATTCCAATACAACGTTCCGGTCTTTTAAGCGAGGCTGCAATTGATGCTATTGATAAACTAGACGTATTTGAAGCAATAATGCAATCGTTAGCTACGTAACTTTCTAATTCTGAAAACACTTTCTTTTTAATATCAAGGTTTTCAATAATAGCTTCAATAGTTAAGTTTGAATCTGATAATTCTTTTAAAGTATTTACATAAGAAATATTACCTTGAATTCTTAGCTTTTCAACGCTATCTATTCTCCCTTTTTCTATTAAACGGTTTAATATTTTTTCTAGAGCAGCTTTTGCTTTATCCAGTGCTTTTTGATTGGTATCGTATAATTTCACTTTACAACCAGAAGTCGCTGCAACTTGTGCTATACCGCTTCCCATTGTTCCGCCTCCTATGATTCCTACTCTAGAGATTGGAGATTGTTGATTTACGATTTTGGATTGTTGATTTTCACTCATATCTAATATTCAAAATATATTATTAAGCTGTCAGCTTATTTGAAGCTGTTTTAATACTTGATACAAATATTGAAATTAGCTCATTATTTTCTTTCGATAATTTTTCTAATAAATCTAGATCAGAAATTAAAATTGCACCTTTCATAATTTTTAAATTTATGAAGGATTCTCTTAATTCTTTTAAACATATTTTCATTTTATGAAGAAAATCGCGATTAGATTCTCCTCCTCTTGCTTCTCCATAATTTAAAGCTGAAGACGTTGCAGATCTCATTAACTGTTTTGCTAAATGTTCAGAAGCAAAAGATTTATCTGTTTTTTTACATAACAAAATAACATCAATTGAAAATTGAATTAATCGTTCTTCTAATTGATTAGGCTTCATATTTGTTCTGTATTAAATTCAAAAATCATCAATCCACAATCTTAAATCGTTAATCAATCAGTTTCCTTTAAATTCTGGTTTTCTTTTCTCTATAAACGCAGCAACACCTTCTTCATAATCATTACTTTGAGCGGCTTCAATTTGTAACTTAGACTCTAATGCTAGTTGCTCCTCTAAATTGTTGGTCATTGATTTATTAAACAACTCTTTAATTAACCCCAATGCTTTAGTTGGCATATTGGCTAATTTTAAAGCTAATTTACTTATCGCTTCTTCGAATTCCTCTAAAGGAACATACTTATAAATCATCCCTAAGCGTTCTGCTTCTTCAGCCGAAATCTTATCACCTAACATTGCCAATGCCTGTGCTTTTTGAAAACCAATTAATCTTGGTAAAAAATAAGTCCCGGCACTATCTGGCACTAATCCTATTAAGCTAAAAGCTTGAATAAAACTTACCTTATCATGAGCAACGACAATATCACAAGCTAAAGCAATATTCGCTCCTGCTCCTGCTGCAACTCCATTTATAGCACCTAAAATTGGTTTTTTTATAGATCGAATACGAGTAATTATGGGATTATAATGCTCTTCTAATATCTTTTTAAATCCAGGGTTTAATTCTGGGCTAGTGACTTCTTTCAAATCTTGACCTGCACAAAATGCCTTTCCATTTCCTGTTAAAACAATAGCTCTAACGGCGTCATTAGTTTCGCAATCATCTAACGTTTTTTGTAATAATAATGCCATTTCACGATTAAAACTATTAAAGACTTCTGGTCTATTTAATGTTATTGTCGCAACTTTATTTTCTATTTTTAATAATATGCTTTCGTTCATATTTTTAGTTCTCTTTTAAGAAATTCCTTCCCTAAACTATCGGGATTATTAGGAATGACAAGAATGTTATTTGTTCTCGATACAAAATTCTAAAAAAAAGAATTTCACTCGAACTGACGTACTTTATTATTTTAGACACTTGAAATAATCAAATGGTTCCAGGCAATCTTCACACTGAAACTGTGCTTTACATGCTGTAGAACCAAATTGACTTACCAATCTTGTATTTTGTGAACCACAATTTGTGCATTTCACAATTCGTTTTCCATTTAATAACACCTCTTTATCTGCTTCTGCATCTAAAGGTGCTGCAATACCATAATCTTCCAAAGCTTTACGACCTCTAGGTGTAATCCAATCGGTGGTCCAAGCTGGCGCTAAAATTAATTCAATTTCTGAATTATAGCCTGCTTCTTTTAATGCTTTTTTAATATCATCTCCAATAACATCCATTGCGGGACAACCGCTATAAGTTGGGGTAATTTGTACTTGGACAATCTCGTTTTTAGTAATAGCAGAACGCACCACTCCCATATCCATAATTGATAACACTGGGATTTCAGGATCGGAAACGGCTTCCAAAATTGGTATAAATTGTTTTTCTATGTTTTGACTTAAATCTAACATAATGATTTGAGATTGTTGATTAACGATTTGTGATTTTTGAAGTTTTACTCAATACTTATTTTCAAAATTCAAAATCTAAAGTTTTTAGTAATCTGTCCCCCTTGTTTTTTTATTAATGATTATCGATTTTCCGAATCTTTGTTTAATTCTCGTTTTCAAAATCTAAAATTTTAAATCAAAACTCTTAAATCTCCAATCTTTACCATTCCATATTAGGATACGTACGTTGCATATACTGTAAATCACTTAATAAATATCCTAAATGCTCTGTATGTATACCTTCTTTTCCTCCTTTTTGAAACCATTTGGATTCTGGAACTTCTAAAGTCGCTTCATTAAGAATAGTCTCTACATTAGTGTAATATTGGTCTTTTAATGTCGTAACATCTACACCTATATTTTCTTTCACCATTACTTTATCAGCTTCAGTTTGATGAAACAATTCATCAGTGTAGGTCCATAAAACGTTTATCGCTTCTTGAATTTTCTCATGGCTCACTGCTGTTCCATCTCCTAAACGCTTCACCCAATCTGAAGAAAACCGCCTGTGATAACTCACTTCTTTTATTGATTTTTTAGCAATAGCCGAAAGCGTAATGTCATGACTCTTCTCTAATTCTTCTAGAAATAGAAAGTGATAGGTATCAAATAAAAATTGACGCGCAATCGTAAACCCAAAATGGGTGTCTGGTTGCTCTACTAATAACACATTTAAATACTCTCTTTCTTTTCTTAAAAAAGCAATATCATCTTCAGTAGTGTTATCTCCTTTTATTTTCGCTGCATATTGATAATAACTACGAACTTGTCCAAATAGATCTAACGAAATGTTTGTACATGCGATATCGGTCTCTAAACTTGGTCCGTGACCAGTTAATGCGCCCATTCTTTGACCAAGAATTAAGCTATTATCTGCGATTCCAAGAATGTATTTGTATAAATTTGTATTCATTCTATGCCCGCGAAGGCGGGTGTCTTTTTGTTAGTACTTTGAATACCTGAACAGGCAGGTATCTCTTGATTATAATTTGAATTATCTTTTAAAATAAATACACTATTATCATTTTCTAAGGCCTAAATTTCTCCATGAGCTATGTATTATTTCATTACTCGAATTCCCTTAAACAAAGAATAATAGTCTCGTTTCTATTCATGAGATCCCTTTTTTCAAAGGGATTTACATATGCTTCACCTCATCTGGTAAATCGTAAAATGTAGGATGACGATATACTTTATCTTGAGCAGGCTCGAATAACTCCCCATTGTTTTCAGGATTTGATGCTGTGATATTTTTTGATTCGACTACCCAAATACTAACGCCTTCACTTCTTCTAGTGTATACATCTCTAGCATTTTCTAAAGCCATTTCTTCATCGGCAGCATGAAGGCTCCCAAAATGACGGTGTTCTAAACCATTTTTACTTCTTACGAAGACTTCCCAAAGTGGCCAATTTTTTTTTGTCATAATTTTTTTATTTCCGCAAAGGCGGAAATCTTATTGATTAAACTTATTTAAGTAAAATAATTGATAACCTTTCGACTGCGCTCAAGGAGACAACTATATTTAAACTACCTTTTTATTTTTTCTACTCTCTTTTTTCTCGGCATAAGCCATTGCTGCATCTCTTACCCATTCGCCACCTTCCCAAGCACCAACTCTGGCATTCATACGTTCTTTATTACATGGACCGTGACCTTTTACGACTTGCCAAAACTCATCCCAATTTATGTCTCCGAAATCATAACTCCCTCGTTCTTCATTCCATTTTAAATCGGCATCAGGAATAGTTAAACCTATTAACTCTGCCTGAGGAACCGTTTGATCTATAAATTGCTGACGTAAATCATCATTCGACTTACGTTTCAATTTCCATTTCATTGATTGTTCTGTATGTACAGATTCTGCATCTGTAGGACCTAACATCATTAAAGAAGGCCACCACCAACGGTTTAACGCATCTTGTGCCATTTCTTTTTGCTCTGGAGAACCACCAGCCAATTTTATCATGATCTCAAAACCTTGACGCTGATGAAAACTTTCTTCTTTACAAACTCTTATCATTGCTCTGGCATAAGGTCCGTAAGAGGTATTACATAATGGGACTTGATTTATAATTGCAGCACCATCTACCAGCCAACCAATGGCTCCCATATCTGCCCAAGTAACAGTTGGATAATTAAAAATACTTGAGTATTTCGCTTTACCGGTGTGTAATTGTTCATATAATTCATCTCTAGTAATCCCTAAAGTTTCACAAGCACTATATAAATATAATCCATGACCAGCTTCATCTTGCACCTTAGCTAATAATGCTACTTTACGCCTTAAAGAAGGTGCTCTAGTAATCCAGTTTCCTTCTGGTAACATACCCACAATTTCAGAATGGGCATGCTGAGACATTTGTCTAATATGTGTTTTACGATATTTTTCTGGCATCCAATCTTTAGGTTCAATTTTTTCGTCACGTGCAATACGTGCTTCAAATTGAGCTTCTAGACTTAGACTGCGCTCAGCCTCCATGTTTTTTTGTTCTTCACTCATAACTCTTCAGGTTTTGGCAACTATATTTCCAAAACCTGTCAGGTTTTAAAAACCTGACAGGTTTGACATGTTATTTATACATCAAAATTAACCGTTACTTTATCTGTTGTTGGAACAGATTGGCAACTCAATACTAAATTTTGCGAGACTTCTTTTTCATCTAAGGCATAATTTATTTTCATTTCTACTGATCCTTCAACTACTTCACATTTACAAGTACTGCATACGCCTCCTTTACACGCAAAAGGCAAATCTGCTCCTGCTGCTAACGCACCATCTAATATGTTGTCGTACTCGTCTTCCATAATGAAATGGAATTCTTTTCCACCATCTATTATAGTGACTTCTGTACCTTCAACTTTTTGTTCTAATATTTCGGCAATATGTTTATTATCATTTTCAGATTTTCCAGAGAAGAATAATTCATAATGAACTTTTTCTTTATCTAAACCTGCAGCTACTAATTCGTCTCTAATTAAAAAGATCATATCCTGTGGACCACAAATAAAACAATCATTGGTATCTTCTACATCAATGAATGTTTTTGTTAATATTTGAAGTTTTTCAGCATTAAAACGACCATTTAACAACGGAATATCTCGCTGCTCTTTCGTTAAAAAATAAAACACTTGAAAACGGTCAAAGTATTCATTTTTAAGCTGTTCTATTTCTTCCTTAAAGATAATTGATTTCACAGTACGATTCAAATAAAACAATTTGAATGTACTATTAGGCTCTGCCTTTAGATGCGTTTTCATTATGGATAGCATTGGTGTAATACCACTCCCTGCTGCAAATGCAATGTAATTCTTTTGCTTTTTGGGCTCTATTTCGACATAAAACTCTCCAGAAGGCACCATTATGTCTAAAGAATCTCCTGCTTTTAACTCTGTATTCGCATAAGTAGAAAAAATCCCTCCAGGAATTTGTTTAATAGCGACTTTCCATTCATTATCAATAGGACTAGAACATAATGAATAGGAACGACGTATATCCTCATCATTTATAATTGTCTTTAATGTTAAGTATTGCCCTTGTTTATATTTAAATGTTTCTTGAAGTTCTTTAGGAATATTAAAAGAGACTACGCTACAGTCTTTTGTTTCCTTGTAAACGTCTTTTACTTCTATTTTATGAAAATTTGCCATCTTAAATATTTAACTAACACTTGTTAGTCTGTTCAACAAATTTACGAAATAAAATCAAAACTATTTGTTAATTCCTTCAATAAGTATACTTGTAAGATTACTAGAAAGTTCAATATGGTTTAAATCTTCTTTCTTAGGAATCCATAAATAAAGCGAACGAAGTGTTGAGAGTATTGAAAAGAGTATGACTTCGGGGTTGGCATGTTTAATCTCATTATTCTTTATTCCGTTTATTATAATTTCTCTAAAATTATCTTCATAATCGGTTCTTAATTTCAAATAATAATCTAATTGTTCTTCTAAATGCATCCAGTCATTATTTAAAGAAGCCATTCCATAAATATTATTACTGGCAATATTTACATGCAAATCAACTATTTTAGTAAGCTTATCTATACTATTAGAATTAGAATTCATTATTACCGCCATTCCCTCAGTAAACCGTTCGGCAATCGAAATAATTATTTCTTTAAGTAGTTCTTGTTTAGACGAAATATGATTATATAAACTAGATGCTTTAACCCCTATTTTAGAAGCTAAATCTCGCATAGTAACAGCACTAAATCCTTTTTCTTTAAAAAGTTTAGCAGCCGTTTTAATAATATCTTCTTTGCTTATTTTTTGTTTCATTCAACTAAAATATATCTTTAACAAAAATAGTCTTTAATTTTCGTAAATGTGGATCAAGTAAAATTCTATTAATACTACTAAATTTAAAATCGTACATTAATAATTTAAATTATTTTTTAATCATATAATTCATAAAACTAAGATATATAAATAGTTACGATTATGTTTTTAGAAAAACACAATATAGGTTCTATTTCAAAGTTAATAACGGCATTAATTCTTGAAATTATTGCACAAAAAAACCAAGACCATTTCATAAGAAACAATCTTGGTAAAAGATTCTATTCTAACCTAAAAATCTATTTAATCAATCAATTATTAATTTTTTAACCAAAGAACGACCAGTATTATCTTCTATTCTAACCAAATATACTCCGCTAGCCATGTTTGAAACATTAACACGATTGTTTATGTTAAGCTTTAGTTCTTTTTTTACAAGTTTCCCTAAACTACTATAAATACTTAAGTTCGTTTCGTTTTCCGTGTTTTTCAACCTTAATTCAAAAAAATCATTTGCTGGATTGGGCGTTAGTTGAATAAAATCATTTTCAAATTTGGTATTAGATAGTATCTTTTGCTCTATACTAAAACTATCGAATATGTTCTGAGTTATTCCACCACCAAATGATGTTACAACAATTCCTATATGTTTTGACAAATCATCTAAATGGGTGTAATCAATTTCTACTTGCTCATAAGTCGTATTACTTACACTAGGAATTTCCCATATAATATTTTGCTTAATTGAATTGGCATTAGGTTGGTCACCCAAGCCTATTCCTACCCCAGCTCCACCATTGGCTCCAGTTCTGTACCATAGCTTAATGGTATACACCTCTCCTTTAACCAATTGAATTTCTGGAGAAATTAACCATTCCTCAAGAGAAACACTAGGAATTCCTGGTACTAAAACTGTTCTAGCTCCCGAATGCGGGTTTGAAGAATTCATAATAAAACCTAGATTAAAAGGTGAATCTGTACCTTCACTCAAAACAGTCCATTCCGTAGGTAACTCTCCAGTATCATCGGCACCTCCAGTTTCAAAACTTTCTTCGTAAGGGAACGTGGTTACAACTTGTGCAGTTAATGAATTAGTTAGTATTGAAATCAATACTGTTAAAATTAGTAATTTTTTTTTCATCATTGAATTATTTTTAAAGTGTTTCAAAAATTTTAAAACTTATTTCTATTTACACTCGCAAAGTTATTTTTTATGTAGGAGTAACAAGAAAAAACACCTGTAAAAAAACTGTAACTATTAGTTTTTTATCTCTAATTATTCTGTAATCTTTGAGTTAAGAAACATTTAAAACCCTAAAACAATTTATTTAAGATATCTTAAATAAATGTGTGCTAATAAAAAATATAACCTATTAGAAAAACACAAATTAATCAATGATATTATGGAAAAATAGAATCAATATAGCTACTTTTGAAAGCTTATTAAGCTTCCCTAACTCTAAATATTAACGCCACATAGATTTATTGCATGCCTAAAAAAATAGAATCGAACCCATTAATTGACAGATTACCACCGCATCTTAAACAATTTATTAAACCGCAAAATTACGAAGATTATTCTTCAATTAATCAAGCTGTTTGGCGTTACGTAATGCGTAAGAACGTATCCTATTTGAGTAAAGTTGCACATGAATCTTATGCAAAAGGTCTAAAAATGACAGGAATTTCGATTGATGCGATACCAAGTATGTATGGTATGAATCGTATTCTTAAGGATATTGGTTGGGCAGCAGTAGCTGTAGATGGTTTTATCCCTCCAAATGCCTTTATGGAATTTCAAGCTTATAAAGTCTTAGTTATCGCTTCAGATATTCGCCAGTTAGAAAACATGGAATATACGCCAGCTCCAGATATTATTCATGAAGCTGCGGGACATGCCCCTATTATTGCTAATCCAGATTATGCAGAATATTTAAGACGTTTTGGAGAAATTGGAGCCAAAGCCATTTTATCTTCTCATGATAATGATATTTATGAAGCGGTTAGAACGTTGTCTATTTTAAAAGAAGCACCTAACTCCTCTCAAGAATCTATAAATAAAGCTGAAAACTTAGTAAACGAGTTACAAAATAAAAAAGTGCCATTATCTGAAATGGCAAAAATTAGAAATTTACATTGGTGGACCGTTGAATATGGTCTAATTGGTACTTTAGAAAACCCAAAAATATATGGAGCTGGTTTACTATCCTCGATTGGGGAAAGTAAATGGTGTATGACTAATGAAGTAAAAAAGAAACTATATAGTATCGATGCTGCCACACAAGAGTTTGATATTACTAAGCCTCAACCACAGTTATTCGTTACTCCAGATTTCGCTTACTTAATGCAAGTACTGGAAGAATTCTCTAATACCATGGCTTTAAGAAAAGGTGGGTTTAGAGGTTTGCAAAAACTTATTGATTCAAAAAAGATAGGATCGATAGAGTTAAACACTGGGTTACAAGTTTCAGGAGTTTTCACTAAACTGATTACTGATGAAGATAATAATGTTGTTTTCTTTAAAACTGAAGGCCCTACAGCTCTTGCAAATAGAGAAAAGGAGTTAATAGGACATGGTACAGATGCCAACCCAAATGGTATAAGTTCTCCTATTGGGAAACTTAAAGGAATTAGTTTAGCTATTGAAGATATGGGACCTCGCGATTTAAAAGCCTATAACTTTTATGACGGAAAACGTATTGCAATTGAATATGAAAGCGGGATAACTATTGAAGGTCTAAATGTTACTGGAATAAGAAATATTAACGGAAAACTAATTCTTATCCAGTTTGAAGACTGTACTGTTTCTTATAAAAACGACATTTTATTCTCTCCTAAAGACGGCACATTTAATCTTGCTGTTGGTTCTAAAATAGTATCTGCTTTTGCTGGAGCTGCAGATTATAGATCTTTTGATAATTTATACCACATTTCTTCTACAGAAACGATTAGACAAGAAAAAGGTGCACTAACTATTGAGCTAGAAACTCTATACGAGAAAGCAAGACAGATTAGAGAATCTAAAACTACCGATCTAAAGCAAGTTGAACTTATTTTTAATACCGTAAAGACTAATCATAAAAAAGATTGGTTATTATCTTTAGAACTTTATGAAATCGTGTCATTTTCTGAGGAAAACAGCCAAAAATTACTTATATTGAAACATCTAAACGCCCTAATAGAGAACAGATCGGAAGTTGCCCATCTCATTAAAGACGGTCTTGAGCTAATACAACAACACGTAACTCAATAATAAAATGGCTATTTTAAACTTAATATTAGGAAGCAGTTCAAAAAAAATTAAACAATTCAAATCTAGAGATGCAATCGTACTTGATGTTCGCTCTAAAACAGAATACGAATCTGGAGCAATTCATGGCGCAAAACATATTCCGTTAACAGAACTAAAAACTCAAATAAATACAATAAGAGAATTTAAACGCCCTGTAATTACCTGTTGTACAAAAGGAGTAAGATCTGCTAATGCCGCTTCTATTTTACGCAGTTATGATATTGAAGCTATTAATGGTGGTGGATGGACTCGTTTAAATAAAAAATTAGAACTTCAAGACTCTTAATTCTTCGATATCCTTAACCGGTTTTTCGTTATACTCTAGTGTCCACCCTAAAGAATTGGTTAATATATAAAATTTAGAAAGCTCACTTATCAAACGGTTTTTAGCATTAGACTTTAAACTTGAAGCTTCTATTTTTTTCATTATTGATTGGTTTACAGCTTCTTTTATAGCATTATAATCTTTTGCATCGAAAGGGTTTAGAAAACCTTGCTGTATGTCGTAGTATTCAAAATCAGGATTTATTTTAATTTCTTCTTCTGGAATAGAGATAATTTGAAGTATTTTATTTTCTTCATCAACACTATATTCTATTTTACTTAGATCATAAGCAACAGTAACTTCTGCATTTACAACAACTAATGCTTTTTTTTCTGCTGAAATATAATCTGTAAATATTGTCTTGGAATTCTTATAATCAAAAACCTCACTAAAATGTCCTTCTGTAACGACAAGTTTACCAACTTGATTGATTTGCTTTTGTATTAATGCGGAATGCTCTTGAATAGTCGTTTTATCATTTTCTTGCTCACTACAATATTTAAAAATAAATAAAACTAATATGGTTAAAATAATGCCTAATCCTATATTTTTCATGTGTTCATATCTATTATTTTTTATTAGTCACATGCAGTTCGCTATTAATGATTTTCCTTAAGTGATAATTTTTTGAATATGCTCGTTTCATGCTTAAATCTAAGCATTAAAAAAGCATCAGCTAATTCTTTTTATTAAAGAAACTAACTAATGCTTGGATTAATTGATTAATAGCTCTGTAAATATATGCTAGAGTGAAACTTAGGACACAAAATAATCGTTTAAGTTATCGTTATACTAGATAACAGGAAAATCAAAATAATTAATATTCAATTTATAAAAATTAAATGATCAATTATTAACGAAAACAAGAAGAACCCAGATTTAATAGAAAAGAAAAAGTCAGTAAAAAATATTCTACGAATATTGTTTTCTACTGACTTAAAGGTATTTTCAGACTAATTGCATTACTAAATTACAATTAATTATGTGTGCATAATTAATTTATCGATAAAAGTCTTAAAAATTATGTTTAATGAACAATCTATAAAAAAACAGAATAATTCGTTAATTAATACAATAAATACTGTTTTAAAATGTGATATGTGTAATCTTCTGTTTTAAGAATTTTTGTTTTTCTTTTAATTTTTTAACAAACTTAAGATGTGATTCTGAATAGGGATTATTTGGAATATGAGATAATCCTCTTTGAATTCCCTCAATGTCTTGCATTATTTTTAAGGCTTCTTTATTAATCCAGTTTTTTTTAAAGCGCTCCCAGATATAATTAACAGCAGTATCATTAGGATGCAACATATCTTGCTTATAAAAACGGTAATCTCTAAGTTCGTCCATCATAATTTCAAAAGATGGGAAATACTCCAAAGTGTTAGAATTGGCTAATGATTGGATATTTATAACTTCATGAATTGCAGAAATTAAATGCGCTTTACTTTGTGTATTTTCAACAAAACCATCTTTAATATGACGAACTGGTGAAACCGTTAGAACAATTACAGCTTTTGGGTTTACTTTTTTTATAGTATTAATTATTGTTTTTAAACTTTGTACAATAGTCTCTATAGATAATAATTCTTTATTAAATGCCTTTTGCGGCACTTTATGACAATTAGCTACAATTACACCATTCTCTATTAAACGATAGACCCAGGCCGTACCTAATGTTATAATTATATGTGAAGCTTCATGAATTTGTTTATTCGCAATACCTATATTTTCATTTAGAACATTTAGTAAAGTTGATTTGTTAGAATGGCTCAACTTAGAGTGTGCTTCATAACAATGCCATTGTTCATTTTGAAAGAAAACTGTTTCATCATTATATTTTATATTAGACGTCGCTTTAACAACTAAGTTTTCAATGGCTTTAGGATGAAATAAAATACCAAAAGGATTTATCGCATTTTGAAATTTATAGTAATTGAATTTCTCTCCTATGTTTTCAGCAAAACAAGAACCTAACAATACTAATTTAGAATTATAATCTATAGGATTAGATGCTTCTTTAATAGGTATTTCGGTTTGTAGTTTCATAGCATGAGATTCCTGCTTTCGCAGGAATTTAATTATTCAATATATTTTTTTGCTTCAATTAATGCTTTTTCAACACCATAAGGGTTTTTACCTCCTGCTGTAGCATAAAATGGTTGTCCGCCGCCGCCGCCATGAATTAACTTCCCTAATTCACGAACTACTTTTCCGGCATCTAAACTACGCTCTGCAACTAATTCCTTAGAAATGT
Source organism: uncultured Flavobacteriaceae bacterium (assembly GCA_937959395.1). GTDB lineage: Bacteria > Bacteroidota > Bacteroidia > Flavobacteriales > Flavobacteriaceae > JAHDGB01. The sequence goes on from CALGLR010000011.1 coordinate 90,205, forward strand.
AACACGTTAGCATTGCTTTACCTTCACTGGCAGTACCAAATAACAAAAATAAATTTTTATGTTTTTCACCTAAACCAAAAGCGACATCTTTAATTCCTCCCGCATCTAAATCTACTTGTTTTGAGAGAAATTGAACGCCATTAATTTCTACTAATTCATTAATTAGCTCGTTCTTTATATTCTTTGCTTTGTCTTTTAATAAACTTTCTATTTGCTTCTTAAGTCCTGTATTTTCATTTTTTAAAGCCTCTAAAGCTTTAACAGGTTCTTTTGCATTGTTTAATAAATCTTTCATTTCGAAATAAGCTCTATTATTATCGAAATAAAAATCTTTAACTGCATCATTTGTAATGGCCTCTATACGTCGAATACCAGAAGCTACGGCGCTTTCGGATACAATTTTAAAATGCCATATGTCTGCCGTATTTTTCACATGAGTTCCCCCACAAAGTTCTATAGATTGCCCAAAACGAATCGTTCTTACAGCATCACCATATTTCTCACCAAATAAAGCCATCGCACCATCTGCAATTGCATTTTCCATGGGTACGTTTCTATTTTCTTCTAAAAACAACTTCCCTTCTATTCTTCGGTTTACAAAATCTTCAACGGCTCTTAATTGATCAACAGTTAACTTTGAAAAATGTGAAAAATCGAAACGCAAGTATTTTGAATGCACCGCACTTCCTTTTTGTTCAACATGTGTTCCTAATATTTCTCGTAAAGCTTGATGCAATAAATGTGTTGCTGTATGGTTACATTCTGTTCTATGACGTTGCTTTTGATCTACAACTGCTTTAAAAGTCTCACTTAAATGCTTTGGTAAATTTTTAGTAAAATGAATAATGACATTACTCTCTTTTTTAGTATCTAATATGTATACAACATCACCGTTAGGAACTTCCAAATACCCTTTATCTCCAACTTGCCCACCGCCTTCAGCATAAAAAGGCGTTAAATTAAAGACCAATTGGTACATTTCACCATCCTTTTTAGAAACTACTTTTCGATATCGTGTTAGTTTAACATTAGCTTCTAAAGTATCATACCCTATAAACTCTTCTTCGCTATCTTCCAATAGAACAGTCCAATCGTCTGTAGACATTTCACTCGCTGCACGAGAACGGTCTTTTTGTTTCTGTAATTCTTTTTTAAAACCAACTTCATCTAAAGTTAAATTCTTTTCAGAAAGTATTAAAGCCGTTAGATCTATTGGAAATCCATAAGTATCATAAAGCTCAAATGCTTTTTCTCCAGATACTTCTTTTCCATTACTGGTTTCTATAATACGATCTAATAATAGCAGACCTTGATCTAATGTTCTTAAAAACGAGGTTTCTTCTTCTCTAATAACATTTTCAATTAATTGTTTTTGTGTTTTAAGTTCTGGAAAAGCGTTTCCCATGTTACGACTTAAAACATCAACCAATCGATATATAAATGGTTCTTTTTTATCTAAAAACGTAAAACCATAACGTACTGCACGACGCAGAATACGACGAATTACATAACCTGCACCAGTATTACTAGGTAGTTGTCCATCGGCAATAGAAAAAGCGACTGCCCTAACATGATCGCTAATAACACGAATAGCAATGTCTGTTTTCTCGTCCTTATTATAACCTGTATTTGTAATGGTTTCTATTTCACGAATAATTGGAGTAAAGACATCGGTATCATAATTAGACTGCACCCCTTGAAGCACCATACATAAACGTTCAAAACCCATTCCAGTATCGATATGTTTATTTGGTAAATTTTCTAAAGAACCATTTGCTTTCCTGTTATATTGCATAAATACCAAATTCCATATTTCTACAACATGAGGGTGATCTTCATTTATTAAATCTTTACCTGGTACTTTTGCTTTCTCTTCAGCTGAACGAATATCTGCATGAATCTCACTACAAGGCCCGCAAGGTCCCTGTTCTCCCATTTCCCAGAAATTATCTTTCTTATTCCCCATAAGAATACGGTCTTCTGGAATTATCGCTTTCCAGAAATCGTAAGCTTCTTGATCCATTGGAAGTTTATCATCATCGTTGCTTCCTTCGAAAACTGTAACATATAAACTATCCTTATCAATACCATATTCTTTTGTTAGCAGTTCCCATGCCCAAGAAATAGCTTCTTTTTTAAAATAATCTCCAAAACTCCAATTACCTAACATCTCAAAAAGAGTATGATGGTAGGTATCATAACCTACTTCTTCAAGATCGTTATGCTTACCTGAAACTCTTAAGCATTTTTGCGAATCTGCGAGTCGTGTGTTTTTTGGTTTTGCATTTCCTAAAAAGTATTCTTTAAAAGGTGCCATTCCAGAATTAACAAACATTAATGTAGGGTCATCTTTTAAAACCATTGGTGCAGAAGGCACTACTGTATGCTTTTTATTTTCGTAAAAAGATAAAAATTTAGAACGTATGTCTTTAGAATTCATAAAATGTATACTATCAGTTTTACTAAAACAACTCTGTTTTAGACGGCTTTTTAAATTGTCTCTGCAAATTTATTCTAAATAATGTAATGAGCATAAATAGTTTAAAAATATTATACATTTATTTTATAAATTGATAGTTAAAATATTTTTGTAGGTTTGTTCGTTCCTATATCTACACTAACCCTCTTATAATTGAGCAAACAAAAAATTATATTTAACAGATAATGAGCAAGGTAAAATATTATTATGACGCTGAGACGCTTTCTTATCGAAAAATAAAACGTAAGAAAAGAAGAACTTTAAAGTATGTATTTGGTTTTTTAACTGCTGCTGCACTTTTTGGTTTCTTAACTGTTTTTATTGCAGGTCAATTCTTTGAATCTCCAAAAGAAAAAGCTATAAAAAGAGAGCTTACTAACATGCAGTTACAGTTTGATTTACTAAATAAAAAAATGAATGAAGCTGAAAATGTTTTAGCAAACATTCAAGATAGAGATAATAACATTTATCGTTTATACTTTGAAGTAAACCCAATCCCTGAGGAACAGCGAAGAGCTGGTTTTGGTGGAATAAATCGATATAAAAGCTTAGAAGGTTTTGATAATTCTAAACTTATTATTGAAAGTAATAAACGTATTGACATATTACAAAAGCAAATTGTTGTTCAATCCAAATCGTTAGATGAAATTAAAGTTTTAGCCGAAGAAAAAGAGAAATTACTTGAAGCAATTCCTGCAATTCAACCCGTTAGAAATGAAGATTTAAAAAAGATGGCTTCTGGTTATGGATACAGATCAGACCCCTTTACTAAAGCTAGAAAATTTCATAAAGGAATGGACTTTACTGCACCTAGAGGTACTCCCGTTTATGCTTCTGGTGACGGCGTAGTAAAACGAGTAGACGGAAGAGCATCTGGTTATGGAAAGCATATTAGAATAGATCATGGTTATGGCTATAGATCACTTTATGCCCATTTATATAAATATAATGTAAAGAAAAATCAAAAAGTTAAACGTGGAGACCTAATAGGTTTTGTAGGCAGTACTGGTCGTTCTGAAGCACCACATTTACATTATGAAATTTGGAAAGATGGTAATCGTATTAATCCTATTAATTTTTACTATGGTAGTTTATCTGCTTCAGAGTTTGATGAACTTGTGAAACGTGCTTCAGTAGAAAATCAATCTCTAGATTAATGCAAATAGAACTTCCAGAAAAACGTTATTATGCAATTGGTGAAGTCGCCAAAGCTTTTAACGTTAATACTTCTCTTATACGCTTCTGGGAAAAAGAATTTGATGTATTAAAACCTAAAAAAAATGCAAAAGGGAATAGAAAATTCACGCCCGAAGACATAAAAAACCTTAAATTTATATATCATTTAGTAAAAGAACGTGGTTTTACACTCGAAGGCGCTAAAACACATCTTAAAGAAGAAAAACATAAATCACTTTCTAATTTTGAAATTATAAATAAATTAGAACATGTAAAAAGTCAACTTATTAAACTAAAGAATGAATTATAATCAACTACCACAAAACACAACTAAAAAATCTAACACAATGAAAAAATGGCTTATACCAGTAATTATTTTAGCAATAATTGCTGTATCATTATACTCTTGGGGTAAAAACTTTAATAATACCGCTGTCGATTTAAAAGAAGCCTCTACAAAATCATGGGCAAATGTTGAAAGTAGTTATCAAAGAAGAAACGATCTTATAGGGAATTTAGTAAAAACCGTACAAGGTGCTGCCGATTTCGAAAAAGGAACACTCGAAGCTGTTATTAATGCTCGTGCTAAAGCAACTTCTATAACAATAGATCCTTCAAACATAACTCCAGAACAACTTGCTAAATTTAATAAAGTACAAGGTGGCTTAAGCGGTGCCTTAAAAAGTTTATTAGTAACTGTAGAACGTTACCCAGATTTAAAAGCAAATCAAAATTTCTTAGAGCTACAATCTCAATTAGAAGGAACAGAAAATAGAATTAATGTTTCTCGCGACCGTTTTAATGAATCTGTAGAACCATACAATAAGCATGTAAAACGTTTTCCTAACTCTATTTTAGCTGGGATTTTCAACTTTAATGACCTGAGTTATTATAAAGCTGAAGCTGGAAGTGAAAACGCTCCAGATGTAGATTTCGATTTTAAATAAAATGGGGAATACCGTTGAAAGCTTTCTAACTGTTATTGAAGAACAAGAAATTGTTGCAGCCATTCGTGAAGCAGAGTTAAATACTTCTGGAGAAATTCGAGTACACATTGAAGATCATTGCGAGAACAAAGTAAATGAGCGTGCTTTAGAAGTATTTAAAACACTACATATGGATAATACTAGAGAACGTAACGGTTTACTTATATATGTTGCAGTTTGTGATAAAACTTTTGGCATATATGGAGACAAAGGGATTGATAAAGTAGTTGCTAACCACTTTTGGGATGCGACTAAAGACGTTATAGAGTCTCATTTTAAAAAAGGACATTTCAAACAAGGCATTGTGGACGGAGTACTTCTTGCTGGTGAGCAACTTAAAAAGTACTTTCCCTATGATTCAAATGATTTAAACGAATTATCAAATACTATTTCAAAAGGTTAAATTTAATACGTATGCAGTTCTCGGTCCTAAATCTTCAATTTTATTCTTTCGTTAAAAAGCGGTTCTTTTTATCACTAGCACTTATACTATTTGCTGTATCACTTGGCTTTTCTCAGTTTAAAATACCAGAAAAACCAAAACTTCAAACTAGTGTTTATGATTATATAAACCTTTTAAACCCTTCGCAAAAAAAGAACTTAGAAAATAAACTCATAAAATACTCTGACTCTACTTCTACTCAAATAGTAGTTGCCATTATTAATTCTACTGAAGGAGAATATATAAATTACTTAGGTACCAAATGGGCTCAACAATGGGGTATTGGACAAGCAAAAGAAGACAATGGAACCTTTATACTTTTAGCTAGAAACGATAGGAAGATTGGCATTAATACTGGCCAAGGTGTAGAACATTTACTAACAGACGCAATCTCTAAAAGAATCATTGAAAGAGATATTATTCCGCATTTTAAGCGCAACGATTATTATGGAGGATTAAATAAAGCCAGCGAATCGATTTTTGAAGTTATGAACGGTGAATATAAAGGCACTAGACAAGCTTCTTCAGGAGAAGGGTTTCCAATTGGTTTACTTTTCTTTTTATTTATTGTTTTTATAATCATTCTCATTGCCATTTCTAAAAACAGAAAAGGAGGTGGTAATAATGGTAACGGAAGACATTATGGCGATTCTGTAGGAAGAGACATTCTTGAGGCCATAATACTTAGTAATTCTGGTCGTGGTGGCTACCGAAGAAGCTCTGGAGGTTTTGGAGGTGGCGGCAGCTTTGGTGGCGGCGGTGGTTTTGGAGGCGGTTTTGGCGGTGGCAGCTTTGGTGGTGGTGGCGCTTCTGGTGGCTGGTAATTTTTCCCTACGCTTTACTTTTTTACATCATTTATACGATCTCTAGATAGAATTAATCAAAAAAGAAATCATTCCTTTCTCCTTTAGATCCTAGACTATTAAATTTCCAACTAAAACTAAGCATAAAATACTGTTGCAATACTGTACTTTGCGAATCTTGAATATAATCTTGGTTCGCAATACGTCTGGCATTGGTATTTTGATTTAATAAGTCATATACCTTTAAAGTAATCGCACTTTTATCTTTTAAAACAGAATAGGCTAAAGTAGAATTCCAGAACCAAGCGCTGCGTTGAAAACCTGGGGCTACATCTGGATTATAATTATAACTAATGTCGTTTCGCCATTCTAACTTTTTAGGCAAAAAAGTAGCCGTTCTTAAACCTGCAGAATGTCGGGTAAATGTTCGATCTTCAAAAGCTTCAATATCATAAGCATTGTTAGTAAAAGTAATTCTATAATAAGGCTTAAATTCGAAAGCCTTTTCCCATATAAAATCAACGCCTACATTAGGAGTAATTGACGATACTTTACTCGAGTATTTTACTTCATTATTAAAATTTATATTTTTATTAAAATTGGACCAAGCGCCAAGCTTAAACTTAACATTTCTTAATGAATCTATTTTAACTCTCTTACTATAATTCCCTGAAATATTAAAACTATAATTACCATTAACATTCTCGTAAGTTGTTATTCTTTCTAATGTTTCTGAATCAATTACTGTTTTTGAAGTCACTTGATTATTATTAACATCTCCATTAAGGTAAAAATACATTCCTGTTCTTTTTTGCCAATCGTAATTATTAAACCCCACATACAGACTATGGTTATCCGAAGGTTCTAAATTAGGATTACCAATAACAGTATTTAAAGGGTTAGATACATCACTAAAGGCTTGTAGCTGTCTTAATGAAGGCGGATTATTTCTCAAATTATAGCCCATATAAATTGATGCTTTTTTACTAAATCTATAATTTATGTTGTACCCTAATTGTATGGTATTAAAATCGCGTTCGACATTAAACTGAGGTCGTAATAAATCTTCATTTTTTAAAGTTCTAATATTATAATCAATCTTAAATCGAGTAGACCATTTTTCTGCTTTGTATCTAACAGCTAGACCAGGAGCGCTCTGAGAATCAATATAATTAAAATCGGTACTTAGATCAATATTAAAATCTGAAAAAGTTTGAGAAATGGTATTAAAATCAAAAGTACTTTGGGTATTTTCGTTTTCATCTCTGGAATATTCGTATTCAAAATTAAGAAATAGTTTTTTTGTGATAAGCGGTAATCGATAAGCTACATTCGATTTAATACTATTATCCTTATTATCACCTACAGTAAGTTGATCTCTTTCTATAACTTCAGGATTGTCTCCAAAAATAATTGTGTTTGAAGTTAAAAAATCATCACTTTTCTGAGTTCCAAACCTATTCTCCATTTCAAAACGCAAAAAAGCACCTTTTTTACCTAGTCGTTTAGTAACACTTAACTCATTTGAAGCTGATTGAGCAATACGTTCAACATTGGAGTTTACGAGAGATTGATTGGTTAACACCCGATTCTCGTTTAATGTTTCATCTTCTCTTTTGGAGCGTGTATTCGTTTGCGAATAATTAAAAGAAGGTTTAATATTTATTAAAAAAGTAGAATCTGTTTCTATTTCGAATTCTAAGTTCGCAGTATGACTGTCTGTATTGTTGTCTGATACTGAATTGGAATTAGAAAAAAACCTTGAATTTGATAAAATCGTTTCTCTTTGGGATGAATTTTCATTGAATGAATTACTTGAAGAATAAAAATAATCACCATTCGTGTCTGTATTCTTTCCTATTTTATCGGCATAATTAGCGCCTGCAATTTGCGATCTGGTAATACCTTGGCCACCTCCAAAGGATCTTCCACCTATTGAAAAGTTACCATTACCACTAAATGTTGTGTTGCCACCTTGACCAAACATTTTTGAAATCTCACCAAAACTAAATCCTGGCGAATTGGTATTATTGCCACCTCCTAAAACACTTATACGCCTATCATTATCAAAAACATTTAACATTCCTGCAAGCTCGTATCGCTTATCTGTCCCTCCTCCTGCCGATAACCGACCAAAAACACCTTTATTATTCTCTTCCTTTATCGTAAGATTTATCGTTTTATTTTCTTTACTACCTTCTTCTCCAGTAAATGCCTCTGATTTTGTTTTTGTATCTACTACTTGTATTTTTTCAATAATATCCTTTGTTAAGTTTTTCGTAGTAATAGAGGGGTCGTTTCCAAAAAAAGGTTTCCCATTTACTAAAATTTTATTAACCTCTTTACCATTTACTTTTATTTTACCTTCTTCATCTATTTCTACTCCTGGCAATTGCTTCAGCAAGTCTTCGACGTTAGCATCTTTTTTAGTTTTAAAAGACTTGACATTAAATTCTAAAGTGTCTTTTTTAATAGTTATTGGCGATTCTGATTTAATCACAACTTCATCCAGTGCATTCGAATTTATCTCTAATGGAATTGTTTCTAAATTAAACTCTTTTTTATCCAATTTCAATTTTTGAAAGTAGGTTTTATACCCAACATAGGAAATAAAAAGATTTAAATACTCATCGCTAGTTTCATCCTCTAATTCGAAAGCACCATTTTTATCTGTAATTGTATAAGTTACCAATGTACTGTCTTTTATGCGCTGCATATAAACAGTAGCGGCTTCTAAAGGAGATTGGTCGTCTTCAGCTATAAGCTTCCCTGAAATTTTAAACTCTCTTGATTGTGCAGATGTTAATAAGGCAAAAAAAATAGTAATTATAAATAGCAGCTTGGATTTCATAGCGATTGAAAGATAGTTAGCTTATAGTAAGTTAAAATTGAGTGCTAAAATAGTTTAGAAAGGGTCTTTTTCTCTTAAAAGAATTATAAAGTTTTGTTCATTAAATAACCTTAAATCAAAAAATCCATGTAAACCTTTTTTACATGGATTTTTTGATTTAAGGTTATTTAGATAATAGTTAATTATACAAATCTTTACATTTACACACAGGTCTTAAGAAATCAAACTTGTATGACAGTAATATTTCATGAGATCCAGAAGTAAAATTACTTAAACCAGAAGTAATAAAATCGTAAGCATATCCTGCTGTAAATTTTTCTGTTATTTTAAAATCTACTATTGCAGCA
>CALGLR010000012.1 GCA_937959395.1 uncultured Flavobacteriaceae bacterium
CCAAACTATATGAACACTTAACCTAGATACGCTATGTCCATTCGTCCTTTGTTCTGGCATAAATCAAAGGTAAGTTTTTTAGAAGCTAAAGCGAAATGCACTAAAGTACATAGTTTTAACTATTTTTGAGACCAATAAAATAAGAATTCTCTAATTTAGCGGTCTAAATAAAATAAATGCAAGTTTACCAAACCCAGATAACTGTAAAAGAAGAAGACTTAGACGAACTCAATCACGTTAATAATGTACGTTATGTACAGTGGGTTCAAGATATAGCAAAAGCTCATTGGTTGGATTATGCTTCAGATGAAATTAGAAATCAAAACTTCTGGGTCTTACTTTCTCATAATATTGAATATAAAGGCGCTGCTTTGTTAGGTGATGTTATTCAGCTTAAAACATATGTAGAATCACATCATGGTGCGACTTGCATTAGAATAGTAGAATTATTTTTAAATGAAAAGTGTATTGTTAAATCGCAAACAAAATGGTGTTTACTCTCTAACGAGACCAAGCGACCTACAAGAATTTCACCTGAAATTGTAGAATTATTCCATTAATTATTACTTAGGCATACTAAATTAGACATCTAAAAGTTATACTTTTATAGCAATTTAATAACATCTCTATTTTATTGCTTATTATTAAGCAACAATTTTACTTTATGAAACGTACCCTATATTTTATAATATGTTTTGGTTTCTTATTACTTTGGAGCTCTTGTCGTAAAGATTTCGATTTTTCTCCAAGTACAGGAAGTTTAGAATTTTCAAAAGACACCGTTTATTTAGATACAGTTTTTAGTAATATAAGCTCTAGTACTTATAATTTAAGAGTTTATAATCGCAGTAATGAAGATATTGTAATTCCTACTGTGAGTTTACAACGTGGAGACGAGTCTGAGTATAGATTAAATATAGATGGTATTGCTGGTAAAGACTTTACTAATGTTGAAGTATTAGCAAAAGATAGTTTATTCATTTTTGTAGAAACGACTATAGACTTTAATGATTTTTCTAATCCAAACAATGAGTTTTTATATACTGATAAAATTGAATTTGATAGTGGAGCAAACTTACAAGATGTTGATTTGGTTACTCTTGTAAAAGATGCTTGTTTAATTTTTCCTAGTAGAGATACCAATAATGTTGTTGAAACACTAACATTAACCATAGATGGCATGCCTGTAGAAACAGAAATTCAAGGAAGAGAATTAGAAACTGCAGAATTAACCTTTACCAACGAAAAGCCTTATGTTATATATGGTTATGCCGCAGTTCCCTCTGGTGAAACATTAACCGTTAATGCTGGTGCTCGTGTTCATTTTCATAGAGACTCAGGGTTATTAGTTCAAGAAGGTGCTTCATTACAAGTAAATGGCGCTTTAAGTACAGATGAAGACTTATTAGAAAATGAAGTGATTTTTGAAGGGGATCGATTAGAACCTATTTTCGAAAATGTTCCTGGACAGTGGGGTACCATTTGGTTGTTTGATGGTAGTGAAAATAATAGTATTAATCATGCCACTATAAAAAATGGAACCGTAGGCGTATTAGTAGATGGCAATGCTGATGCTCCAATAGATAAATTAACCATTACCAACTCGCAAATATATAACTCTAGCGTTTATGGCATTTTTGGAAGAAACACCTCTATTAATGGTGAGAATTTAGTTATAAATAATGCAGGACAAGTGTCCTTAGCTGCTACTTTTGGCGGAAAATACAACTTTACACATAGTACTATAACAAATTATTGGACCAACGGATCAAGACAATTTCCAGCTCTTTTAATTAATAATTTTTTTGAAACAATTGATACCATTGAGGTAAGAGATTTAGTAGAGGCAAATTTTAATAATTGTATTATCTATGGAAATGATAATCCTGAATTTATAGTTGATGAAGTTTTAGCCACTGGAGCGCTTTTCAATTTTAAATTCACTAGTTGCTTGGTTCGTTTTGAAGATGAAAATGGTACGTTTATAGGCGAGGACAATTATGATTTTAATGATATTACGAGTTACGAGAATATGTTTTTTAATCAAGATCCTGGCTTTAGAGATTCTGGAAATAACGATCTCATTATTGGGGATAATTCTCCTGCTAATGCAGAAGGAAACACCATTTTTTCTACTCAAGTACCAACAGATTTATTAGGTGTCGATAGAACAACTTCTCCAGATTTAGGCGCTTATCAACACATTACGTTTTAATAAATTACTGCACTAGAAACTTCAAAATATAGAGCATGCAACTGTCATTCCTGCGCAGGCAGGAATCCACTTATAAAATGACAACAGTTTCAAATAGTATAAAGCAAAAATCTCCAAGAATATAAAATTTCTTGGAGATTTTTTTATTAAAATTGTAGCTATTGCTAAAAGTAATTCAAGGCATTAAATTTATTGCTCAATAATTTTCTCAATTAAGATACTGTTATTAAAATCTTTAATTTTTAAAATATAGATTCCAGTATTTAACGTTGGTAAAGTAAACTTGTTATCAGCCTCATTACTGCTATAAACACTTGCGCCGGATAAATTATAAACTTCAATAGACTTTACATTCTCAGTAAACCTCAATTCGTTATTATCAATTACAGTATTTATTAATAGTCTATTTTTAACAAACACATCTTCTATAGAAAGCGTTCCTGAATCTACATTTCTAATGATCCCAACTTGATTTTCATAAGCAATAAATAGATTACCTACATTATCAAATTCTAACTCATTAACTAATAGTGTCGAACTCCCTTGATTTTGTTTTTCTGCTAAAACAGAACTTGTATTACTCACGGGGTCGTACTTCATCACTTGCATTGGAAGTGAAGGGTTAGAAGGACTATTGTTATAGTAAATATTATCTTCAGAATCTACAGCTACTGCTCTAATAGTAGGCACATTTGATGCTACTACTGTTCTATTACCTTGATCATCTATTTTAAATAATTTCCTATCGCTTCTGTCTGCTACATATAAATTATCATTACTATCAAAAACAATTCCTTCTGGTTGGAAAAAGCCTATAGCATAATCTGTAATCGTTAAATCTTGTGCTATTTTAACTATTTTTCCTTGAGTCGTAAAACTTACAAATAAATCTCCAACACTATTAAATGCAATACCATAAGGTGATGCGTTAGAAGGTAAAGAAGTATAAAGATTTGTAGTTCCTGTATTATTAATCTCAAAAATTTGACTAAAAAAATCATCTGTAGTTAAAAGGCTTCCTTCAGAATTAAATACAATATTATTATTTCTAAAACCTGTATTTGCAAACTGAGTATAGGTCTCTAGAGCAGTAACTTTTAAAACATTACCAGAAGTATATTCAGCAACATACAAAATACCACTATCATCAAAATCTAAACCTATTGGAGTGTCTAAATTAGTAACATAATCTTCTATAACAAAAGAAGGGTCTGCTTCTAAAACAGTAACTATAGTAGTACATGAAGTTATATTATCAGGGTTTGAGTCCTCAACCATTAATGTTACAATATTTTCGCCAATATCGTTAATATCAAATAATGACTTGTCAATATCTATGAATTGGATTTCACAATTATCACTTGAATTGTTATTGATGTCGGCAAGTGTAATAGCGACAAATCCAGAATCATCTAATTGGACTTCAAAAGGAGGGAGACAAAAGGCATCAGGTTTTATAGTATCTACTACAGTTACAATGGAATTAGTCGAAGCTGAATTCCCACTAGTATCTACCACTGTCAAGATAACAGAATTCTCGCCCAAATTTGAACAATCAAAAGTAGATTTAGACAAAGACATACTAGCAATTGAACAATTATCATCAGAATCATCATCTATATCTGAAGGTTCAATTGTAGCACTACCTGTTTCATCAAGTTCTAAATTTATATCTAGCACAAAAACTATTGGTTTATAAAGATCTATTACAGTAACTATTGCATCTACAGAAGCTGAACGCCCACTAGTATCAACAACTGTAAAAGTCACAGAATTCTCCCCCAAATTTGTGCAATCAAAACTAGACTTAGACAAAGTCATACTAGCAATACTACAATTGTCTGAAGAGCCATTATCTATAGCCGTTGGTAGAATTGAAGCGTTTCCTGTCGCTGAGTCAAGTTCTAAAGTTATATTTTGAACACTAGCAATAGGATCTATAACATCTACTATAGTGACTATAGATTGAGCAGAAGCTGTTCCGCCATTACTATCAGAAACATTTAGAAAAACAGAGTTTTCACCTAAGTCTAAACAATCAAAAGCAGATTTAGATAACGTCATACTAGCAATCGCACAATCGTCTGAAGATCCATCATCAATATCTGACGGTTCAATTGTACCATTTCCTGAAGCATCAAGCTCTAAAGTAATATCTCTAACTATAACAACTGGGTTTGAATTATCTGGTAATGCACTTGCAAAAGTTCTTTGACTTTGTCTACTCTTATCTGTAGGACTACAAATTGCACTTATAAATACTCTAACAGTTCTTCCTGCTATCAAATTAGTTATTGTAAACGGCTTTTCTGTAGTATTAGTAATAACTTGATCTCCATTAAAAGATTCAACTAGAACTTCCCATAACGTTTCTGAGCCATTAGACGTCCAATCTACATCTGCAGTATTACACGTTTCATTTGATATAATTACATTTGAAGGCGCAATACAAGTTGCTGCTGTTCTAAAATTTAATGCAGACCATTCACTTAATCCATCTGTACTTCCACAATTAGCTCTTACATATAACACATAATCGGTATCCTTTATTAATCCTGTAGCGTCGTAATTAGTAATGTTAAGCTCTAAACCAGAACTTGGTTCAGGATCACCTAATAAAGCTATTGCAACTTCCCATAATGTTTCAGCATCTCCAGCTTCCCAAGTAAATGATGCTGTCGTTAAATCTATTGCGGTTTCGTTTAAAGACAATGGTTTTGGACATATTGCTGGTGTAGTAAAAAACGTTTGAGCTGAATACTCGCTAGAATCTAGCGCAGAACAGACCGCTCTAATAGCAATGCTATAATCTGAATTTTCATTTAAATTATCTAAAAGAAATGGATTAGAATTAACTGAAACGACTTCTGAAGTTCCTCCACTTAAATCTTTTAATAAAATTTCCCAAGCTGTTTCAGAATCACTACTCACCCATTTCACTTCTACAGATTCTGGTGTAAGCGTACTATTTTCAATACTTAAAAAAGCAGGAATAAGACAAGTTGGTGGTGTATAAGCAAAAACATAACTCGTTCCTTCACTTGGATAATCTATAGCTGATACTGAATTATTTCCTACTGTACTACTAGCCAAAGGTGCTGCACCTGGCGTAACACTTAAAAAGCTAAGCGTATCTGAAAACTCAGTATTCATACCTATTGAGGCAGATACATCTTCAGTTGATAAATTGGATCCGTAGTGAAACGTTATATTATTAGTTGTTTCTTCAAAAATAATTCTAAAACTAACTTCACTTCCTGTCGTTCCCCATAAAACATTTTCCCATTCAACAGTGTAAGTTCTATTGGGTGCAACTCCTGACAATAGCGTTTTGCGTTTACTATTGGTATTGCCACTTGGTACACTTAATGAATTATCCCATAAAGGCGCTAATATAGATGTTGCTCCAAAATTTTGCTGTCCAATATCTGAAATATCATTTGGCTGTGGAGTTACGGACCCTCCACTCAATACCATATATCCTCTATTAAAGAAGAGTAAATTTCCCAATTGTTTTCCTGCATATTCAAAGTCGAAAGGAATTCTTTCATTATAGCGAGTAAATGGACTAAGAACCGTTTCATCTCCACCCACAAGAGGGGCATATGTAATTGTTTCTTCAGATACGGAATAATAATTTTCAATTTGCCCGAATAGCGAATTCCAGCTTAGTATTAATAGAATAAAAAGGTGTGTAATTTTTCTCATAAGATTTTTTTAAGGCTGCAAAAGTACAAAAAAAATAAACTCACTTATATATCTATATGTTATTTAATAGTTTACTTATTGTTTTAGTAAATAATACCAATTCTTGTTTGAAATTACTGTAAAAGAAAATAATTATTTTTTTCTTTATATGAATTACAAAAATAAAACATAGCCACTAGTACTGAGCGAAGCCGAAGTATAACTACGTTTTCTTTTTTTAATAAAATAGAAAGTAAAAAAGAACGTTTTATTGCGGTTATTTCAAATGAGAAATGGTATAACTTCTAAAATTGACTTATTTACCATCAAAACATTATTTTACTTATATATTCCTGTTTCAATAAAAAACACTACCTTTGCACCTTCGAAAATCCTTGTAGGGATTTTATTACTCCTCAGAGAGAGGATGTGTTACTAGAAGTTTTAGGTTAAGTATGTTCGATGCGCTTCTTTATGTAACACCAACATAATGACATTGAATACTTATTATTAGAATGAACACATTCCACGATTTAGGTCTTAATGAAGATCTACTCAAGGCTATTACAGATATGGGCTTTGAAAAACCAAGTGAAGTCCAAGATAAAGCTATTCCAATTTTATTAGAAGGAGAAACAGATCTAGTTGCCCTAGCGCAAACTGGAACTGGAAAAACAGCCGCTTTTGGCTTTCCTATGCTTCAAAAAATTGATATTGATAGCAGAACAACTCAAGGACTTATACTCTCTCCTACCCGAGAACTTTGTTTACAAATTACAAACGAAATGAAACTTTACGGTAAACACTGTAGAGGTTTAAACGTTGCCGCAATATATGGTGGTGCTAGTATTACAGACCAAGCTCGCGAAGTAAAGCGTGGTGCTCAGGTTATTGTTGCGACACCAGGTCGTATGAAAGATATGATTAAGCGAAGATTAGTAGATATTTCTAAAATACAATATGCTGTTTTAGATGAAGCTGATGAAATGCTTAACATGGGTTTCAAGGAAGACATTACTGAAATTCTTTCGCATACACCAGAAGATAAAAATACTTGGTTATTTTCGGCTACAATGCCAAAAGAAGTTGCAAGAATTGCTAAAAAATTCATGAACGACCCTCAGGAAATTACTGTAGGGCATAAAAATGAAAGTACTAAAAACGTTTCTCACGAATACTTTTTAGTAAATTCTAGAGACCGTTACCAAGCGTTAAAACGTTTAGCAGATGCTAATCCACATATTTTTTCTGTAATCTTTTGTCGTACTAAAAGAGACACACAAAAGGTAGCTGAAAACTTAATTGAAGATGGTTATAGCGCAGGAGCAATACACGGGGATTTAAGTCAAAACCAGCGTGATATTGTAATGAAACAATTTAGATCGAAGCAAATACAAATGTTGGTTGCAACAGATGTTGCTGCTCGTGGAATTGATGTTGATAATATTACACACGTAATAAATTACCAATTGCCAGATGAAATAGAAACGTATACGCACCGAAGTGGTCGTACAGGGCGTGCCGGTAAAACAGGTGTTTCTATGGTTATTGTTTCTAAAAGTGAAGTACGTAAAATAAAAAGTATTGAGCGTATTATTAATAAGCAATTCGAAAAGAAAGAAATTCCTAGCGGGATAGAAATCTGCGAAGTGCAATTAATGGCTTTAGCAAATAAAATACATAGTACAGAAATTAATCATGAGATCGATCCCTATTTAGAGAACATTAATGAATTATTTGAGGATGCTACTAAAGATGAATTAATTAAGAAGTTCTTCTCTGTTGAATTTACGCGTTTCTTTAATTACTATAAAAAATCAAAAGATTTAAATAGTGCCGATACCGGTAGAGATAGAGATGGCGGGCGCGATGGAGGAAGAAGATCTTCGAGTAATGACAACGCTGCACGCTACTTTATTAATGTTGGTGAGAAAGACGGATTTGATTGGATGAAATTGAAAGATTTCTTAAAAGACAATCTTGGTCTTGGAAGAGATGCTATTTTTAAAGTAGATGTTAAAGAGACCTTCTCTTTTTTCAATACTGAAAAAGAACACCAAGAAAAAGTATTAGAGTTCTTTACCGATTTTAAAGAAAACGGGCGTTTTGTTAATGTTGAAGTTACCGAAAACAGAGGCGGCGGTGGTCGTGGCGGTAGAGACAGAGGAAGACGTAGAGATGGTAAAAAAGGTGGTGGAGATCGTAATAATAGACGTTCATCTAACCCTAACGGAAGCAGAAGCGATAGAAGAAGAGGTAGCGGAGACGATCAAGGATCTCGTTCTAGACGATCAGATTCTGGATCTGAAAATGCTGTTTCATCAAGACCTAGACGATCTAGGCGTAGAGATTAGTCTTTAGTCTTTAGTCTTTAGTCTTTAGTCTTTAGTCTTTAGTCTTTAGTCTTTAGTCTTTAGTCTTTAGTCTTTAGTAAAAAATTAAAACAAAAAATCCAAACTCGCAATTTAGAGTTTGGATTTTTTATTAACCATTTTATCACTAGCATCCGAAAGTCAAAATTTAAAAAAGCCTGAGAATCCCGTATTTTAGTTTTGCGAACAAAAAATACAATTTATGGGACTCTTCAAGCGCACTAAAAATACGAACAAGCCATTAATCCGCCAAATCTTAGATTT
>CALGLR010000013.1 GCA_937959395.1 uncultured Flavobacteriaceae bacterium
TAAAAAAATCAGAGGAAAACCACAAATCAAAATAAACTTTGAAGAGGACTTATTTTCTGTGAAAAAACAGATATAACGCCTGTTTATAGTAGTTCAAAAGCTAATTTAGATCGATCGGTAAAACTTTCGGACGGCAGTGAGATAATTTATAGTATTAAATAATCTTCTTAATAACTCTAAGTTTATGCGTATGTATTCTTTTTTCAGCATTATAAATACCAGAATGGTCTAATCGATCTATTCTAACTTTGCCATGCGCATGAATGATGTAATTATCTTTCATAATAATACCAACATGCACTATTAAGCCTTCAGCATTATCGAAAAAAGCTAAATCACCAGGTTCACTTTCTTCAATAAAACTTAATGCTTGACCTTGTGTAGATTGTTGAGAAGCGTCTCTTAAAAGCTTGTAGCCATTAAGCTTGTATACCATTTGTGTAAACCCAGAACAATCAATACCAAAAGGAGTCTTTCCGCCCCATAAATAAGGAGCATTTAAATACAAAAAAGAAGTATCAATAATATTTTCCTTTTTTTGTTTAGAATTTATAAAAGTACCATCATATTCGTGTTCTAGAATATCAAGACCATTTAGAGTTGATCCCAGAGGAATAGGATATAGTTGATTGTCTTTGTCTTGAGCAAATTCTATCAAATCTGAAGATAATTTTAGATTATTAGTATTAAGAGTTGTGTAGTCTTCTTTTGATATTTCTAGATATTGTTTATGATCTATCCATCCTTCATATTTATCAAAGGTTAAGCGAATTCTAACCCAAGATTTTCTTTGCTCAATAACTTTAAATATATCTCCATACAATACTTGCGAAACAAGCTCACTTTTATCAGAAGCTTCGAATCGAAGAGGTACTATACTTAAATTACAAATACCATATTGCATGGGAAATACTATCTGTTTTTAAATTTGGTGTTATTCACAATTTTACGTGAATATAAATATGCATTTCAAAATATGTTTTATATGGTTATTAAGACATATTTTGAACGACTAATTATTAAAAATATATTTATTATTTACGTTCCAATACCAAAGCAGATGCACCACCGCCGCCATTACAAATAGCAGCAGCTCCTATTTTAGCATTGTTTTGTTCAAGAACACTTAATAGAGTGATTAATATTCTAACACCTGAACATCCTAAAGGGTGTCCTAGTGAAACAGCACCACCATTAACATTCACATTAGAATCATTTAAACCTAGAATTTTCATATTTGCTAATCCTACTACAGCAAAAGCTTCATTAAACTCAAAAAAATCAACGTCTTTAAAGGCTATACCGGCTTTATCTAAAGCTTTCGGTAGTGCTTTTGCAGGAGCAGTTGTAAACCATTTAGGTTCTTGAGCAGCATCTGCATAACTTTTAATAGTTGCAAGAGGTTTTAACCCTAGTTCTTTTGCTTTGTCGCTACTCATTAATACGACAGCACCTGCGCCATCATTTATTGTAGAAGCATTAGCAGCTGTAACCGTACCGTCTTTAGTGAAAGCTGGGCGCAGATTAGGGATTTTCTCCATTTTTACATTAGAAAATTCTTCATCTTTATTTACGATTAATGCATCTCCACGACGTTGAGGAACTTCTACAGGAACCACTTCGTTATCAAATTTACCCGCTTCCCATGCAGCAGCAGATCTTTTGTAAGATTGTATTGCATATGCGTCTTGATCTTCTCTAGAGAATTTATATTCAGTAGCACAGGCATCTGCACAAACACCCATTGCATTTTGGTCGTAAGCATCAACTAATCCGTCTTTTTGCATACCATCTATTAAGCTTGCAGGACCAAACTTTGTAGCATTTCTTGCATTGAAATAATGAGGTATAGCGCTCATGTTTTCCATTCCACCAGCAACAACTATTTCAGCATCACCTAAAGCAATAGCTTGTGCGCCTTGCATTACAGCTTTCATACCTGAAGCACATACTTTGTTAACTGTTGTACAAGGAACAGTATCTGAAATACCTGCATAAATAGCAGCTTGTCTTGCTGGAGCCTGTCCAGTTCCCGCTTGAACAACATTACCCATTAAAACTTCATCAACAAGTTCTGGGTTAAGATTAATTTTATCTAGAGCACCTTTTATAGCGACTGCGCCTAATTTTGGTGCAGGTATTGTAGATAATGCACCTAGAAAACTTCCTATAGGTGTTCTTGCAGTTGAGACAATTACGACTTCTTTACTCATGTTTTTATTATTGAATTATTCTTGCACGAAATTAATCAATTTTTGCTAAAAAAATAATACTATAAGCATATAAAAACAATACAAAGACTACTAATTTTATTACATTTGATGAATACACAAATGATTAAATGAAACATACATTGTTAATCTTTAAATATTTAGAAGAATGTTTATACTGGTGTTCCATGTGTCAGGTAAAAAACAATTAAAAAAAGCACATGAAAGATCAAGTAAACCAACTTTATAAGAATCACTCACTCATATACAAAGTGCTGCTTTTTATTTTTAGTACTTTTTTAATTGTGTACTTATTCCCTAAAAGTGGACGATTTAAATATAATTTTGAAAAAGGAAAGCTATGGCAATCAGAGAATTTGTATGCTCCTTTTAATTTTGCGATTCAAAAAACTAAAAAAGAATTAGATCTTGAAAGAGAAGCGATAAAAGCAAATGCAGATCAGTATTTTAATATCAATTCTAATATAAAGAAACAGGTAGAGAAAGATTATAATACTCGTTTTGTAGATGTTTTTAAAGATTCAATTTCTAATAAGGATAAAAAACGTTTAAAATCAGCAGGTTTAGAAGTTATAAATACGCTTTATAAGTACGGTATTTTAACAGAAAAAAGAGCATTTCCAAAAACGACAAAGGCAGTATTATTAGAAAATAGAGTTGAAAAAAATAAAACGCAATATTCTACTTTATATAATTTAACCGATGTTAAACCTCTTATTGAATCCTCATTGGTTAAAAGGGATCTTAAAATCTATTCTCAAGCCTTTACAGCTTTGTTTTTTGATATTATTAAACCAAACATTCAGTATGATAAAGAAATCACAGAAAAGGTAATAAATGAAGCTTTAAATTCTATTTCTTTTGCTCGTGGAAGTATAGAAAAAGAAGCTTTAATAATCTCTAAAGGAGAAGTTGTTGAAGGTGATAAGTTTTTAATTTTAAAATCGTTAGAGTCTGAATACCAATCCAAAGATTGGAACAATTCAAGTTATTATTTAATTGTTTTTGCATACACATTACTGGTTGCATTAGCACTATTAATGCTATTGCTTTTCTTAAGAAAGTATAGAATAGAAGTTTTTACTAATAATACTAAAGTAACTTTTATATTTTTTAATATCATTTTAATGGTGTTGTTAACGACACTAGTCGTAAATTATAATTCACAATATATTTATATTGTTCCATTAGCAATATTGCCATTAGTCTTAAAAGCTTTTTTTGATGCCAGATTAGGGTTGTTTACGCATGTAATTACAGTGCTTTTATTAGGCTCTATAGTTCCAAATAGCTACGAATACATGTTTTTGCAAATCATAGCAGGGATAGTTACTATTCTTACAGTATCCGAATTATATAAACGTGCCAATTTGTTTATTTCGGTGGGTCAAATAACATTAATTTACATTGTTGCTTATTTTGCCTTTTTTGTGATACATGAAACAACCATAGAAACTCTAAAATGGGAAACATTTGGCTTATTCATTTTATGTGGTTTAGCGACTTTATTTGTTCAGCCTTTGATATATGTATATGAAAAAGTGTTTAGTTTAGTATCAGATGTCTCTCTATTGGAATTATCAGACACCAACAGTAAGCTTTTAAAGCGATTATCTAATGAGGCTCCAGGAACATTTCATCACTCTTTAAACGTAGCTAATTTAGCTGAAGCAGCATCGAACGAAATAGGAGCTAATGCGATGTTAGCTAGAGTAGGGGCGCTTTATCATGACATTGGTAAGATGAAAAACGCAACGTTTTTTACTGAGAATCAGTCAACTGGTATTAATCCACACAATGAATTATCGCCCAAAGAAAGCGCTAAGATTATTACAGATCATGTTTTAAACGGTATAGAAATTGCTAAAAGGAACAATCTTCCCGATCGTGTTATAGATTTTATAAGAACGCATCATGGTACAAGTACTGTGTATTATTTTTATATGAAAGAGAAAAAAGAAAATGAAGCAGTGAATATTAGCGATTTTTCTTATGCAGGCCCTAAACCTTTTAGTAAAGAAACAGCGATTTTAATGATGTGTGATAGTGTTGAGGCTGCTTCTAAAAGTTTAAAAGAACCAACTTCTGTAAAAATTGATGCATTTGTTGAAAATATTATTAATAAACAAATGGAAGAAGGACAGTTTCTAAATGCCAATATTACATTTAAAGAAATTCAATCGATTAAAAAAGTCCTAAAACGCAAGCTTGCAAATATTTACCATTTGAGAATTGAATACCCAGAATAATATTTTAAAAAAAACGATAAAAATTGTTGCGTTCTAAAAGATGTTATTATACATTTGCATCCGCAATTTTATTGCAATAGTTCTTAAAATTAACGGAGAGGTGCCAGAGTGGTAATGGAGCAGATTGCTAATCTGTCGACGGGTAACTGTCGCCAGGGTTCGAGTCCCTGTCTCTCCGCTATTTTTTATTTATTTTTTTTCGGGGTGTAGCGTAGCCCGGTTATCGCGCCACGTTTGGGACGTGGAGGCCGCAGGTTCGAATCCTGCCACCCCGACAAATAAAATGCTACGGGCTCGTAGCTCAGCTGGATAGAGCACCTCCCTTCTAAGGAGGCGGTCACAGGTTCGAATCCTGTCGGGCTCACTTAAAGCCATACTTGCAAAGTATGGCTTTTTTGTTTTTAGAAATGTCTTTTAAATTAAAAAAACCTGTAGTTGCAACTACAGGTTTATAGATTGTAAATACAAGGTTAGCATTCGTTACAATAAGAAATATCATCAGGAAAAACACTAGCAACTCTTCCAGAAATTAATTCCCAAGCATAATAATAACATCTAGTGTAATCTGCAAATGGCCAATCGCAAACTACAAATTCGTAAAAGTTTTTAAAACCGTTTCGAGTGGTGAAATATCTATTTCTTCCATCTCTATATTTATAATACAGTCTTACTTTTGTTTGAGTGCCATCACCTCTAAAAAAATACTTTTCTTGCCTTCCTGTGTATTCAACTCCCTTACTATCCATATTTATAGTAGTCCCTATGGTTTTAGCATCGAATTTCTTCATCGAAGCAAGTAAATTATCACTAAGCGTTATATTTAATAATTGATTTTCATTTCGCTCAATGACTTTTGTTTCTATAGTTACAAAATGTTCATCACTATTTTTTATACTTATTTCTTCTTTTTCATTTTTAAATTCATGTTCTTTTTTATAATTCTCTTTATTTTTCAGATAATCATCGTGAGTCAATAATTTATTGTTTATTCCATTCTTTTTAATAGCTTTAAAAATCTCTTCGTTGTTAGTAGAAACCTCAATAACATAATGACTATTATTAGAATTTAACTCGTAGCTTTTTACAAAAACTCCTTTTTTTATGGGAGATTCTGTAACTACACTTTCGTATTGTTCTTGATTTTGATTGTTTTCAATAACATCTTGATTTTCTTTTTCATTACAAGAAAATAATGTTATAATGATTAATCCAAAAATGCTCCAACTTAATTTTGTTTTAATAGTTTTCATTTGTTTTACGTTTTAATATAAAATGTAGGAGAAGTTTACCTAGATTTAGAGCGTTTTTCAAGTTTCTTTATTAAGCTAAAGAATAGCTATGTATGTTTAATTTCTAAAACTAATCACACAAAAATTGTTATCTCTTTTTTTCGCATTGAATAAAACTGATTTAGCAAGAGATTAAGTAATAAAAGTAGATAGTGTGGTTTATTAGGTTATACGTATATGTTTGAAATATAGATTATTAAATTATAATTTCATTGAATTTATAATATATTATACTTAGATAAGTATTATGTGTTTTTAAGGATAATAAAAAACAAAACCCATAACATATAGTCATGGGTTTTCTACTTAAAAATAAACAAAACAAATTTAAAAATAATGGTTGAAATTAGTTGGTTATAAAATAGTCTTAATTGTTTAATAGAGTTAAGGGATTTGTAATTCTAGTTTCACTAAATCGCTTAGGATGGATTGTATTTTTTTGGTTGTTAATTAAATATCTTAATAATTGGTTGTTATATTCTATTGGTTGTTTGTGTCTTAGTTTTAATAAAATCTTATTTGATTGTTCTAACTAATAATTCAACTCTTCTATCTTCTTTATCATTACCACCTAATTTGTAAGCTCCTTTTAAACCTTGATACTTAAT
This sequence comes from uncultured Flavobacteriaceae bacterium, assembly GCA_937959395.1. Taxonomy (GTDB): domain Bacteria; phylum Bacteroidota; class Bacteroidia; order Flavobacteriales; family Flavobacteriaceae; genus JAHDGB01. The sequence continues at coordinate 6,378 of CALGLR010000013.1, forward strand.
TCTAGAAGCATCAACACCTTGCTTTACTAAGTAATCATGGATGAACTTAGCTCTTACTTGGCTTAAGTTTTTCTTACCAGTTTCTTTATCTCTAGAATCAGCACCACCTTTAGTACAACAAACGTGACCTTGAATCGTAAAGTAGATTCCTTTATTAGCGACTAAGAAAGAAGTTAATTCTTTTAAATCGTTAGTAGAAGCGTTGGTGATATAACGTAATCCCTTTTGAAATTTTAAAGTTGGTAAGTTAAATGTCTTACCCGCTTTTAAATCTTCAGCGAAAAAAGAACCAGCGATTAATTTTCTAGGAGATACAACTACAACCACTTTTCTATTTAAAGAACGTAATTGCGTAAATAAGTTTTTTTCTTGAGTTGATAACTCAACCTCACCTTTACCAGCGATATCTACTTTCGAAGCATTGTTAGTAGCAATATACTTAGCAACAATAGTTTTAATAGCGTTAGCTCTTTTATTAGATAATTTTAAGTTATAGTTATAAGACCCTCTATCATCACAAAACCCGTGAACCGATACTTTATCAATATCAACAGTTTCGATAGTTTTTATAAAATCTAAAAGCTTAGCAAATTCTTCGTTAGTAATCGTATGTGAATCTGTATTAAAGAAAACCTCGTGAGATAATAAAGAAGTATTAGTGTTAACCACAGGAGTGTTCTCATTTGCAGAAGCGAAAGCGAAAGATAAAATTAAAACGATTGTAGTTAAGTAGGTTTTCATAATGTAATAGATTTGTTGGGCTCTGTAAACATAGCTCTGGGAGGTACTTTTGACATAAAAAACTTGTTGTTTTCCCAATAATTAGGGATAAAGTGCTCGAAAACAGATAAAGTGTATAATATGATAGATAAAAAACAACGTTGTACACCCGTAAATATGTGTATTTCACAGACTAAATAAATACAGGCCCTAGAAACGCTAGTAAAATTAAGGCATAAAAAAGCCCCTAATACGGTTAAGTATTAGAGGTTCTATATAATGGTTAAGAGTTTTATCTAATCTCTTTTAACTATATTTTTACCTACGTAAGTAACAAGAATTTCAACTCTTCTATCTTCTTCTGGTTTTCCACCAAGAGGAAACTTACGTCTTAGACCAACATATTTCATGCGCCTTTTACTCACACCTCTTTTTGCTAGGTAATCATAAATAAACTTAGCACGGGCTAAAGACAGGTTTCTTTTTTTTGTTTTCTTATCTACTGCGTCTCTACTCATTTTAGTACAACATACATGTCCTTGTATGGTAAAATATAAGTTATCATGTTTCAACATTATTTCCGCAATTTCTAATAATACTGGTTTTGATTGCTTAGTAATAACACTATAACCTGTTTTAAAGTAAAGTTTATCTAATCGTATTTTATCACCTACGTTAATACTTCCTGTAATAATATCGTTTGTAGTTTTTTGTTTGGTACTTGTGACCGTTATTGTATCTTTTACGGTTTCTTTAGGTCCTTCTTCAGTTTTAGGCGAAACTATTATTTCTACTTTACGATTAAGGCCTCTTATTTTGTGTAAGTTATCTTTAGCAATAACTTTAAGAAGTATTTCTCCCTTACCATCTACATTGGTAATTAAATCGTTATTAATACCATAACCTCCAAAAACTTCTTTAATAGCTACAGCTCGATTTTGAGATAGTGTTAGGTTGTAATTGTCTGAACCTCTATCATCAGTAAAACCGTAAATAGAAACCTTTTCAATAGCAACACCATCTAAAGATTCAATAAATAATAACAATCTATTCTCTTCAGTTAATGGCACGTCATATTTGTCTGTGTCAAAATACACTTCGTGTGTTAATTCTTTCTGAGCAAAAGTGATATTTGCAACACAAAATAATAGTAATAATAATCTTTTCATTGTATTTGTATTAGGGCTTCTGAGCATTTTATATTATTTTAAATAGCTTTCATACTTATTGGGATTTGATAGTATTTCAGTGGCTTTTTTAATTTCAGCATTATGAACTTTATAATAGTCATATAATCCTTCTCTGTAAACATATCGCTTTACGATTTCATCTGTTAATAAACCCATTAACTGTGTTTTGTTTTCCTCTATTGCAGATGTTTTAGAGTTGTTAAGGTTGTTCATTAACGTATTATAATCGCGCTTAATGTCATCATCTAAATTTTCCGTTTTTGCAATTTCTAATGCTTTAGCTAATGATTTTTCGGTTTCAGTTTCAAAAGAAAAATCACTAGACTTTACATAATTTTTAAAATCTGAAAAATCTTTATCGGTTAATTTAAATGTATTAATGTCCTCAATTTTATGATCATAATGATATTTTGTGGCGAAATCGAAAACACTTTGACTTCCTAACAAAGCGTTAGTAATAGCTGAATTTTTTGTATTCTCTAATGCTTCATCAGGAAAAACACCACCACCATCAAATACTTTTCTTCCGTTTTTAGTTTTAAAAGCGTTATAATCTTTTTGTTTTACTCTTACGGCTTTTCCTTTCTTGTCTCTATTCCAATAATCTAATGCTTGGATACAACGACCAGAAGGCGTATAGTACCTTGAAATAGTAACTTTTAATTGCGTACCATAAGTTAATTTTTTTGGGCGCTGTACAAGACCCTTTCCAAAACTTCTTGATCCTACAACAACACCTCGATCTAAATCTTGTAATGTACCCGATACAATTTCACTTGCAGAAGCGCTTCTACCGTTAATAAGAACAACTACAGGAATCTCTGTATCTATAGGTTCATTTTTAGTGTAATATGTTTTGTTATATTTTTTTACTTTAGATTTTGTAGTCACTACTAATTGCCCACTTGGCACGAAAAGATTAACCACATTTACAGCTTCTCTTAATAAGCCACCTGGGTTGCTTCTTAAATCTAGAATAATTCGTTTGGCGCCTTGAGCTTTTAAATCTTTTAAAGCATAACCTGTTTGAGAAGATGCTTTTGTATTAAACTTTTTAAGTACAATATATCCAGTTTCATCATCTACCATTGAAAAGTGTGGCACGGCATCAATTTCTATTTCGCTGCGCGTTATTTTTGTAGTGTTTGATTTCCCTTGTCTAAGGTAAGTCACTTGAAATTCTGAATTAGGTGTGCCTTTAAGAAGGTTAGAAGCATCATCTTTATAGGTCGATAAATCGATACCATCGATTTTGATAATTTCATCTCCAGCTTTTAAACCCGCTTTATCGGCAGGGTAATCTTTATAAGGCTCTATAACTATTAATTTATCTTTTAGCGTTCTTATGCTAGCACCAACTCCTGTATAATCTCCTGTGCGCTTAATACGCTCTGCTTCTACATCTTGTTCATTGTAGAAACGTGTATATGGATCGAGCTCATTAAGCATGTTTTTAATGGCATTATCCATAAGTTCACCAGGATTGGTTTCATCTACATAATTCATGTTTAATTCCTTAAACAAAGTCGTGAAAATTTCTATTTGCTTAGCTATTTCAAAAAAGTCGTTTTTGAAAGAAGTTAAAGCGGTTCCAGTAAATAGAATTACGACTGCAAAAACAGGAATTAATACGCGACGTTTAAGTAAATTTTTCATTTTATTTTCTCTTTCTTTTGTTGAACCACTTTTTTAATAAAAAAGCGCCCATACTAATAATAAGTACTAATGGCCAGATATTAAGTAAGCCTAAGAAAAATAAAGATAAGCCATTAAATCCAGATTTCACAGCATTCCACATTTTAGAACCGTAAGAACGCGAAACTGTAGTAGCAACATTTAACTTATAGAAGTCAATGTTAAAGGTGCTTAAAGCGACTTTATTTTCTAAATATTTTAATCGACCTTGTTTAGATTCTATTTCTTCTCTAATGTTAGATAGCTCTTTTTCTATCTCTAACATTTCTTTTACGTTTTTAGCTTTTGATAAAAGCTGTAAGTAACGTACTTCTAGTGTTTTTTTAGCTTTAAGCCGAGCCTCAAGATCAATAAACTCTTCTGAAACATCTTTACACGTGATTTGTTTTGTATCGAAATACGCTACTTTATTTGTTATTGAGTCTAGTGTCGTTTGAAAGTTTACAGAAGGTATTCTAATTTGTAATGTACGACTTATTTTATTATACCCTTTATTAGAATTATCGCTTTGAATAAATCCTTCGTTTTGCTTAACATATCTCGCAATATTAGAATAGGTCTTCTCTAAATTCTGCGTTTCAAACTTTAAAACAGAGGTTTTAATTATTTTTTGATTATTATTTATTGCTGAAGACCTGCTAGGAACTTCATACACTTCCATTGATTCTGTTGCGTATTCATTATCATCTAGAGCATATTTTTCTTCCGAATGTTTTTCACCACACCCGAAAAATAGTAATAGAATAAAAAGTTTTGCAACAAATCTCATTCGTTAGCTTTAGTTTCTTTAATTAGTTTTTTAAAGAGTGCCTTTGTTTTAAGGTCAATAGTCTTATAATCTGGCATTTCTTTTCCTATATATATAATCATAAACGTGTAGTATTCTAGGTTGTTGTCTATTAGAAATGATTTATTTAGACGATAACCCTCCCTAAGTAGTCGTTTTATACGAATGCGTTGTACTGCTTTCTTAAACTTACGCTTACTTACCGAAACACCAACTTTACGTTTCTGGTCTTCAATTACATAAACTAACTGCAAAGGATATGCCGAAACCGATTTTCCTTCAGAAAATAATTGATCAATCGTTTTTTGACGCTTGAGTTTTTCGGTTTTATTATAAGTTAATTTCATAGAAATGCCAAAGGTAAAAAAGTTTAAGGAAGTTCAATAATAGGCCCAATACCAACTTAACTATAAAATGGTGCATTTAAACTCGTTCATTCTCCGTTCTATTTTCTTGTTCACAATTACCGTAGCTAACTATGCAAATTGATCACAGCGAAATATAACAAAAAAGCAACTTTGTTTTCTTTACGACATTTCATCGTTAAATTGGTATAAAAAAACCACTTAATTAATCAAGTGGTTTTTTATATAATAATTATAACTAGTTTTTTATTTTTTATTGTTTTCCTTATTGACATCTGCCATTAGGTTTCTAGGGTCAATTTCAACCGTTTTAATTTCTTTTGTTGTTTTAAAACTATAAGTTGGATATGCCCAAGCCCAATCTTTAATAATTGTAGCGGTTGTTGGTTTTTCTCCTCTCATCATTTGTAACGGAATATAGAAATCTTCTGTAGAACCATCTTTATAAGTAACTTTAAGATCTATAGGCATTGGCATTAATCCCTTGCGCTCTAATGTTATTTCTTGATTAGAAACTGTTTTTACACCATAATCAATAGTAGCAGTAGTTTGTGTCCAATCCATTAAATACCAATCTAATTCTAACTCAGACACTTCTTCGGCACAACGAATAAAATCATTTGGTGTTGGGTGTTTAAAAGCCCATTTATTAAAATACAATTTAAGGGTATTCTCTAAGTTTTCTTTCCCTATAACATATCCTAATTGCGATAAAAACACTTCACCTTTAGAATAAGCTGCAGCACCATAAGCGGCATTATATTCATAACGATCGGCATGAGTAGTTTGTGGTTGTTCTTTTCCAGATTTTGCTAAACCAAAGTAACTTCTATAAGATCGAGAAGAAGGGTTTTCATTATCATAAAGCATCACAGCATCCATAGCGTGGTCGCTAATATAACTCGTGAAGCCTTCGTCCATCCATTCGTGTTTCCCTTCGTTTGTAGCTAATAAAAACTGAAACCAGGTGTGCGCTAATTCATGAGCAGTTACTCCTAATAAGCTTTCAAACTTTCTTTTTCCAGTAATTAGTGTACACATGGCATACTCCATACCACCATCACCACCTTGAATAACCGAATATTGTTTGTAAGGGTATTTTCCTATGTTTTCACTAAAATACTGCATGAGTTCTACCGTTTTAGGTTGTAAAACCGTCCAATTTTCTTTTAACTCATGATCGTTTTTGTAAAAGAAGTGTAATAGTGGGCCGTTAGGAACTTGTTTTGTATCATGAATATAATCTTTATCTGCAGCCCAAGTAAAATCATGTACATTAGGTGCTTTAAAATGCCAAGTTAATTTATCGCCACTTGGTCTATTAACAGTTCCCGTTTCGTAACCATGACCAATTTGATTTGGATTTTGTAAATAACCAGTACCTCCAACCATATAGTCTTTATCTATGGTTAGCTTTAAATCAAAATCACCCCAAACACCATGAAACTCTCTTGCAATGTATGGATCTGCATGCCAACCTTGAAAATCATATTCGGCTAATTTAGGATACCATTGTGTCATGGAATAAGCAACTCCTTCTTTGTTGTTTCTACCAGATCGGCGAATTTGTACAGGGACTTGCGCATCAAAAACCATATCAAAAGTGACACTTTCTCCAGGCATTATAGATCTAAATAGTTTTACTTCTAAAACCGTTCCTACAGTTTCATAGTTTATCTTTTTTCCATTTTGTTTTAATGAAGTGACATTAATGTAACCTATTTCACTAGGAGATAATTTACTAATTCGATCTTTCACTCTTCCATCAGGATCTGCAATTGTACGAGATCGAACATCCATTTCACTACCTGGTTGAAAAGCATTAAAGTATAAATGGTAAAAAACTTTATTTAATACATCAGGAGAATTATTAGTATATACTAATTTTTGAGTGCCTTTATATTGATGGTTTTTAACATCCATATCTATTTCCATTTTATAATCGACATGTTGTTGCCAATACAAATTTTTTGGAAGTATAGAAGTATTTGTACTTGTTGTTGTGGTGGTACTTGTAGTCGTTGAATTTGGCGTTGATGTGCTTTTAGAAGCGCCACAAGAAACGATTAGTGAAAGTGCAAAACTAAAAAAGACTATTTTTTTCATGAAAAACTTATATTAAAAAGAAAACCTCAACTTTGTTTGAGTTGAGGTTTGTATTAAATTTATTATAGTTGAGATGCCATTATTAAGGCATTGTAAGCATTAACCATTTTTCCAGATTTCGAAATTTCTGAAAGCGATTTCACATTGTTTGGATCTCCTCCAACAACTACTTTAGTAGATAATGGTAAACCAGAATCTAAAATGATTTGTTTTACTTGTTTTGCTTTTAATTTTGGGTATTGAGACATGATTAAAGCCGCAATTCCAGCAACAGCAGGAGACGCCATAGATGTTCCTCCTATTGTTTCGTAATTGTTCTCAGGAAATGTAGAATAGATTTGTGCTCCAGGCGCAAATACGTCTACATTATTTTTTCCATAATTAGAAAAACCAGCAACCACTTCACTACCATATTTTGGAGCTAAAGCACCAACCGTAATTGTTGTTTCAGAAACCTCTGGCCCATTATTTACATTATCATCTGGAAAGTTGGGAGTAACATCTACATTCTCACTAGAGTTCCCTGCTGCATGAATAAAAAGAACCCCTTTTTTAGAAGCATAAGCTTGAGCGTCTCTTACCCAATCGCTGTGAGGAGAAAAACTTTTACCAAAACTTCCATTTATAACTTTAGCACCATTATCTACAGCATAACGAATTGCTAATGCGATATCTTTATCATACTCGTCTCCATTTGGTACCGCTCTTAAACTCATTATTTGAACATTATTTGCAACACCATTAGCTCCTTTGCCATTGTTACGTTCTGCAGCAATAATACCAGCAACATGAGTACCATGACTTTCAGATTCTTTTACAGGTATTACATTACCATTACCGTAACCAATATCATTTAAATCATTAATATCATCTCCTGTTTTACGACCTTTAAAATCCTTATTAAGGTTATAGTTTAATTGACCTGTAAAATGCTCAACACCTGCTTTTATTTGCTTGACAGCTTCTTCCATAGAACCTAATCCGTTACTATATGCAAAATTAGCAACCTGAATAGCTTGTTTTAGTTGTTCGTCTTCAGTTTTTATGGCATTTACCTCTTCTTTAGTATAATCTGATTTTTTAAAATGATCGGTTAATACTGTATGCCCACCAGATACTTGCTGATAGATTTGATCGTAACGTTCCTTTCCTCCTAAAGCATCTTTATATTTTTTATCATATTCGGCTTTAGCCTCATTAAATCTAGGGTCATTAGTATTTCCGCTAGCGACTAATCGTACAAATTCTAACTGTTCATCATAGCCATCTCCTAGGAAGTTCCAGCCATGAATATCGTCTACATAACCATTATTATCATCATCTTTTCCATTTCCAGCAATCTCTTTTCTATTAGTCCATAGTACACCATCTAAATCTTCATGTTTAATGTCTATACCAGAATCGATTACTGCTACAATTACAGTTTGCCCTCTTTTACCTTTAATAATTTCATAATAGGCTTTATCAACACTCATTCCTGGAATCGTATCTTTTTTAAGATCTAAATGTCCCCAATTATTTTTTTCAACTTCAGTTAAAGGGGCTTCTTTTAAAGGTGTTTTATCTATATTTTCTATAGGTGTAGAAAGTATTGACGCTCCACTACCACCACAACTAGATAGAAGTATTCCAGCTATTGCAGAAAACAATACAGGCTTATTAATGAAATTCATTTTTTAATTTGTGTTTTAGTTAAAGATATCTTTACAGGTATACGTATTTTTTAGTCGCACTCCTTTTTCTGTATGTTGCACTGTAATAATTTCGTTATGTGCATCGTGTTCCAAAAATAAGTAATAATTATGATCTGCTGCGAGATTCAAGAATTTTTCTTTTTCATCTAGAGTTAGCATAGGTCGCGTATCATAACCCATTACAAATGGTATTGGTAAATGCCCAACTGTAGGTAATAAATCTGCCATGAAACAAATGGTTTTTTCTTTATATTCTATCATTGGAATCATCTGCTTTTCGGTATGACCGTTAGCGAAAAAAATATCGAATCCTAATGCTGACTTTTTAAGAATTTCTCCCTTAGTGGGAAGTGTTGTAAACTTTAATTGTCCACAATCTTCCATTGGTATAATATTCTCTTTTAAAAAGGACGCTTTTTCTCTGCGATTAGGTTGTGTAGCCCATTGCCAGTGCTCTTTGTTACTCCAGAAATGTGCATTTTTAAATGCAGGCTCTAATACTGTTCTGTCTTTGTTATATTGAATACTCCCTCCGCAATGGTCAAAATGTAGATGCGTCATAAACACATCTGTTATATCATCTCTATTAAAACCATGAGCAGCAAGAGATTTATCTATAGTATCATTTCCCCATAAATGATAATAACCATAAAATTTATCACTTTGCTTATTCCCCATTCCCGTGTCTATGAGAGTCAATTTATTACCATCTTCAATTAATAAACAACGCGCAGCAATGTCTATCATATTATTATTATCCGCAGGATTTGTTCTTGTCCATAATGATTTTGGAACCACTCCAAACATGGCGCCGCCATCTAATTTAAAATTTCCAGCATTTATAGGGTATAATGTCATTGCAGTGTTTTTTATTATTAATTGTACTATAAATCAATTAACTAATTTAACAAGTTCAATTTTTTTAACTCAATCGAGAGTTATAGTTTTGATCTACAAAGTTATAATTCCCTCTTAATAATTGAAGACTTTTTTTGTATATATATTATTTTTCGTATTTGCATTAAGACCCATTTACAATATTGGTTATGTGGCCTATTTTGAATTAAATATAGATGACATTATTGAAACGTATTGTGTTAATAAAGAAAAACCGCAATTACAATGTAATGGTAAATGTCATTTAACAAAACAGTTAACATTAGATGCTTCTGAAAAAAATGAGTCGGCATCTTATTTAAGTGGGCTTTACCAAGCCTTTTTTCCTGTTTTTTTTAAAACTAATGAAACAAAAAATCTTTTAGTTTTTGTAGAAGAATTTTTTGAAAACAACTGGCATTATTCAAATAGAATGTATGTTTTTCACAAGGATCATTTAGATCCTCCTCCTCAGTATTTAATGTAACATATCTGGATTTTTAAGGCTGTTTGATTATTTATTTAATTGAGCAGCCCAAATTCTATTAATTAAATATTAAATAAAAGGTTTTCTCTATGCAGTTATTGATACATGAGTAAACCATAATGAGATCTCTGTTTTCACAGAGATGAAAAACACGTTTTTCATGAAAAATATATTAAGCCTCGCTTTTATTATAGCGAGTTTATGCGGGTATGCGCAAAATACGTATAGCGGAATCGTTATTAACGAAAAAAACGAACCACTTTCTGGTGCAACTATTCAATCTAAAATTAATTTAAAGACGACTGCCATTACAGACTCTCGAGGAAATTTTAGCATAAAACTTGAAAATTCACAATCTGTAATTGTGCGTTTTATAGGTTATAAAATGGCTAGTTTTCAACTTAAAAAAGAAGAAAACACTTTGGTATTAATCGCGGATAATGAACTTTTAGAAGAGGTTGTTATTTCTGCAAGCCGTGAAGCTCAAAAGCGAAAAGAAGTTCCAGCATCTATTTCTACAATAACAGCAAAGGAAATTAAAGAAACTAAAGCATTTGGAATAGATCAATTAGTGAATAATGTGCCTGGAGTTATTATGTCTACTTCCAGAGCAGCAAGTAATGAGCAACATTTTATGTCTGTTCGTTCACCAATATCTACAAAGTCTTTGTTTTTATATGTTGAAGATGGTTTACCTATTCGACCTACAGCAGTGTTTAACCACAATGCTTTATTGGAAATGAATGATACGTCTTACGAAAGGGTAGAGGTTGTAAAAGGGCCTTCTTCTAGTATTTATGGAAGTGAGGCTATTGGTGGAAGTTTTAATTTTATTACAAAAACGCCTACTCGAGACTTGAGCGGGGAAGTTGGATTACAAACTAACGATTTGGGTTTAAGAAAATTTAATTTAGGGCTTTCTAAATATGTTGGAAAAAAAACAGGATTGTATGTTGGCGGTCAGTACGCTGAACGTAAAGACGGATTGGTAGAATATAGTGATTATGAAAAATTCGCAATTACCATAAAAAGTACTACTGATTTTTCTTCAACTTTAAATTGGACCAATGTGGTAGATATTATAGATTATAGATCTGATATGACGGGGTCTTTAAGTGAAGCTGATTATAATGGCGGAAATTTTGAAAGCGATCAAACCTTTACAGAAAGAGAGGCGAAGGCATTTAGAGTAAGAAGTACGTTAGATAAGCGTTGGAATGATAAAAATAAAACAGCTTTTAATATTATATATCGAAACAATGAAATGGCGCAAAACCCATCGTTTCGTATTAGACAATTTCGAGAGCAGGGCCAATTAACAGGGTTCGGTAGTGGTGAATTAAATAGCAATAAATTTGAAAGTTATGTGGCGTTAATTCAGCATAAAATAGATTTCGATTTTGCAAATTCATCACTTATTTTAGGAACTACTGCCGATTTTTCACCACAGCGTTATGTCGCAGAAACATTAGATGTTATTGTAGATACAGAAACGGGTCGAAATATAGATTTTACTCTAAATTCTGGAGATTATATTCTTAATTACGATGCGAGTATTTTAAACTATGCGGGTTATGCTCAATTTGAACTAAACCCTATAGCGCCTTTGAAAATCACAGCAGCACTTCGTTATGATGGTTTCACTTACGATTTTGATAATTTAATAGTTGATGGCCAAGAAGATTCTAAAAGTAATTACGAGAATCTATCACCAAAAATAGGAGTTAACTATAATGTGTCTAAGAATTTTGGTTTGTATTCAAATTATTCTAATGGGTTTACACCACCGCAAGCAGCCACGCTTTATAGAAATAGAAATGAGACTATTGGTATTAAACCGAGTAGTTATGATAATTTAGAGTTAGGGACTTATTTTGGAATTGCTAATAAATTAAAAGTGGACGCCGCTTTATATGTATTAGATGGAAAAAACACTTTAATTACTTTAAGAGATCTAGATGATAATTTTTTTAATACTAACGCGGGTAAAACACGCTCTTATGGTTTTGAATATGGTGTAAAATACTCACCAATAGAAGCCATTACTATTAGTCATAATGGGAGTTATTCTAAACATGAATATGTGAACTTCTTTGATGGTGGTGTCGATTATTCTAATACCGATAGAGAGACGGCTCCTAAACTTTTAGGAACCTCAAAAATCACTTATAAATTTAATAAAATAAAAGGCTTAAAATTAGGTCTTACTCATGAGTTGGTAGGAAAGTATAATACGAGTTTTGAAGGACAAGTTGAAAATGAAGATGGTACCTTTGACACCTCTATTTACGATGGGCATAACATTTTTAATGCCTTAGTGTCTTATGATGTAAAAGGGTTTGAAATATGGGCACATGGTTTAAATTTATTTGATGATTTATATGCTGCCAGAGCTTCTTTTAATCGATTTAGAGGTGAAAACTCATATACTATTGGTAACCCTAGAGCATTTCACCTTGGTGTGCGATATAATCTTTAAGGAAAATAGTGGCTTCGGCTTCGCTCAGCCACCAAATCGGCTTCGCTCAGCTACCAAAAATGATAATAATTTGATGGTAACTAAGTTTAATTACGCTATTATGACTGGTGGCTGAGCAGAGCCGAAGTTGCCAAAATATGAGCTCAATTAATAACGATTTAATTTAATATGCGCACGTCATTCTTAATTTGTTTCAGAATCACAGCATGTAATTCGTAAAGAAATAATGAGATCCTGAAACAAGTTCGAGTGACGTAAAAATTTGAAATGCTTTTTTAAAACTAAAAATTGTAATGGAACTCAGATTTATTATAGTGTTGAAAAGTTATTCAAAGAAATTTAAACCAAAAGAAAGAGATCTCCGCTTTCGCGGAGATGATAAATAAGATTTATCATGAAAGATTTAAAATTAAACCAATGGCTATGGAAATGGCATTTTATTGCAGGTCTTATTGCCTTGCCTTTTGTTGTATTACTAGCTATTACAGGTGGCGTCTATTTATTTAAAGATAATTATGAAGCACCCCAATATAAAAAGATAAAAGAAGTCGAAGCCTTTGGTGCTTCGGCTTCTTTTCAAGAACAGTGGGATTTAGCAAAAAAAGCAGGAAAAAAGGCACCTAATGCAATGGTTATTCCCAAAGCTAAGAACCTAGCGACCGAGTTTATATCGGGACGGTTTAGCCATAAAAACAGCTTGTTTGTTAACCCTTATACAAAATCGGTATCTGGTGTAATTCACCCTAGCGATTCTAATATGCATACCGTTAGAAAACTTCATGGCGAGCTGTTATTGGGCAAATTTGGAACAAAAATAGTAGAAGTTGTTGCTAGTTGGTTAATTGTATTAATTGTAACAGGAATTTATGTGTTTTGGCCAAAAGAAAAGGGAATTAAAGCCTTTTTTAGAGTTAGAATAAAACAAGGAAAGCGTTTACTTTTTCGAGATATACATACTGTTTTTGGGTTTTGGATGTCTATACTATTACTTATGACGTTACTTGGCGGCTTGCCTTGGACCGATGTTTTTGGCGATAATTTTAAATGGTTACAAAAAGTAACAAATACTGGTTTTCCAAAAACATGGGAAGGAAAAGGCATAAAATCTGAAATAAAAGGAGAAACCATTTCTTTAGATAAAATGGTAACACTTGCTAATTCAATGAATTTAAAAGGAGAAGTTGGTATTAGCCTTCCAAAAGGAAAAGCAGGTATTTATAGTATTTACAACACGACTTTTGATTTAGATGAACAAAAACGTTTTCATTTCGATCAATATTCGGGAAAGCAATTAATTAATCATAACTGGGAAGATGTTGGTTTTTTAATGCGAGGCCGTATGTGGTTTATGGCGTTTCACCAAGGGCAGTTTGGAAATTGGAATTGGTTTTTAATGCTTGGTGTATCAATTGTTTTAATGCTATTATCTATAGCAGCTTTATTGTCGTATTTAAAACGAAAACAAAAGGGAAAATGGGGCACTCCAAAAGTCCCAGAACAATTTAAAGTTGGTTATGGTATTATAGCAATTATTGTATTATTAGGAATAGTTTTTCCGCTCTTTGGCGCGAGTGTTTTGTTAATTGTTTTGGTGGAGTGGTTTAGAAATAAAAAGGTTATAAAATAATGTTTCAAAGAGCTTTTTAAGTTTAAAACCTTTCAAAGTACTTAACTATTAATTTTTTTGAAGCCAAGAGATTTCCATTAAGATCAAAGATTTTTGACACATAAAACCTATTATTTAAGCCACTTTAATTACATGGTATAGAGTGTTTTGTGTTTTTATGAAAATTATGGAGTTTTAGTGAACTATTCGTTTTTTACGACCCAAAAAGAGTAAATAATAATTGGTATAATTTCATTATCGTTATTTTTTTAAACAAAGTATGAATTAATTAAGATAGAACATGCTGCAAGCGTTTACCAAAATCTAGAAGTGCTTTAATTTCTTTAATACTTGCCAAACGTTCTTTCCCAAAAATTAAAAGACAATTACCTCTAGATTCTACATGGTAATAGGGGTTGCTTTCAAAAAACTGAGTAATTTCTGTATTAAAAAAGGCTTTAATTTGTTCTTCATCTTCTCCCAATAAATAGAAGTGTTTAGAAAAGTCATTGTCTTCTTGAATAACAATATCTTTAAATCCTGCAAAAGCATAAACACGTTCTAAAAAACCTTCCCTGTCTAAGGTGAATTCAGGAATACTATTATTGAGTTTAATATGTAACATGGTAGAACGCACAACCTCTTTTGCAATAAATTCTCCTTCAGAAAATTCGATATCAAACAAATTTATGGCTGCGTTTTCGTTTGATAATTGATTGTAGATATGATTAACCTCTTTGGTTCTAAAAAAAAGATAATCGTTTAAAAAATGGGTGTCTTTTTGTTTTTTGGAAACATAGTTTAAACGAAAGCTCTCTCCTATAATAGCTATATTCGTTTGTCTTTTGGTAAGGCTATTTTTAATAATATTGGGTACGGGCAGTAAACGTCTTAAAGCAAAAGGATGCTTAGAGTCTGTATCGTGCATATCTAAACCAACCACTTCAAAATGGCCACCTCGTTTTGAAAACAATTCGCGATAATTATTAAGGTTTTCCATAACAGTATGGTCTACAAATTCACATAAAGAAAAATCGACAATAACATCTTGGTCTTCAGGTACGGCATCTAGTTTGTCTTTAAGTTTATAAAAATTTAAAAAGCTACAAAAGTGTTTTACACTTACATAATAATTGCCTTGAGATTCTTCTTCAGTATACATTAAAACGTTAGGTTTTAAAACATTCCTAAAGAACATAGAAAAACTTTTATTAATGACGATATGAATAATAAAAGTGACTAAAACACCAGAAATAATACCTGTTATTAATCCTATTTTTAGTGTCACAAATAGGGTTACAAAAAAAATGATAAGCTGTTCTCTACCAATAGAAAAGATGTTTCTAATTGTAGATGGAGAAGCCAACTTGTATCCTGTATATACTAAAATAGCCATTAGTGCGGGTAAAGGTATTCGGGTAAGTTGCGAACTAAATAACACAATAAAAATGACCAAAAAAGTGGCATGGAAAAAATTTGCAGAACGATTACTACCTCCATTATTAACGTTTACCGAGCTTCTTGCTATTACGGTAACCACATTTAAACCACCAAGAAAACCACTTCCAATAGTTGCTAACCCTAAAGCTTTTAAATCTCTGTTAACGTTAGATCGTCTTTTTTCAGGATCGAGTTTATCTACAGCTTTAATACTTAAAAGCGATTCTATACTCGCAATAAGAGTTAATGCCAATACACTGGTCCAGAAAGGTAGGCTTCCTACTTTACTAAAATCTACTATAGGCAGTTGGTTTACAATCTCTGAAAACTCTGGGATTCCTGAAATCATATATTCTGAAGAAATTGGGCTCTTTTTAAGTGCAATAAGTTCAAAATAATAACTAATAGCTATAGATATAATTACAATCCACATGGGTGCTGGAATAAGCTGCAAGTATTTATTTCTAATTTTAGAGTAGAATATCATTATCGCAAAACTTATTACGCCAGCTATAGCGGCATAAATTAAGCCTTCGTTAGTATAATTAAAAGCATCTTTTATGGTATAAGGAATTTCGAGTAAGTAATCTATAGTGTCTTCGCGTTTAATTTTGTGCGCGAGCATGATATGAAATTGTTTACCTAAAATAATAAGGCCAATAGCGGCCAACATACCTTGAATAGCAGACGATGGAAAGAAATCGGCTAGCTTTCCTAATCTTAAAAAACCCAAAATTAATAGTAACGCACCCGAGCATATAATTGCAGCATAAGCGCTTTCTAATCCTAACGTAGAAATTGCAACTAAAAGAACCCCAACCAAACCGTTTCCTGGCCCAGAAATAGTGACATGGCTGCCTCCTAAAATAGAAACCAATAAACCACCAATTACAGCAGCAATAATACCAGAAATTGGAGGCGCATCACTAGCCATTGCTAAACCTAAACCTAAGGGCAAGGCAATAAGGCTTACTACAAAACCAGAAAAAATATTTTTTGGTAATGCTTTAAAGAAATTAATAGTATTGTTTTTTTTTGCCATTATTGAATAATTAAGACATCGGTGGGTAGCTCGGTTAAAATATGTTCGATATCATGAGGGAATAAACGATCCCAAAATGACATTTTCGAAGGTGCATTCATAACGAGCAGATCTGCTCGTGATATTTGAGCGTAATGTCCAATAGAATAGCCTCGTTTTCCAAAGATTGGTTGTGACTTTATAGCAATGTCTTGAACATATTCTTTAGGAATATGATCAACAATTTGTTTTATTCTCGTGTTTTCGCGCAATGTTATACGCTCTTTAATAATCGTTGCTTTTCTAAGCGATTTATCATCATCAACTTTTATGGCAACTTCGTTTTGAGTAATTTCTTCAACGATTGTAAGCTTTTCAGCATTGAGTTGTTTCCCTAAGTAAAAAGCAGAAATTATGGTTTGTTCTGTTTTTGGGTCTTCCAATCCATTTACAACAATATGTTTACAGGGCACCCGGTTTATAGAAGGTTTAGTAAGTAATAATACAGAGCATTTTGCTTGTCTTGTAATTTTTCGGGCTATAGAACCTAAATAATAGTTTACAAAATTTTCACGCTTTAATGCTCCTAAAATTAAGAGCTCTACATTTTTTTCTTTAGCAGAAGATAAGATAACCTCAACAGGGTTTCCTATTTTAAAGACGACTTCATAATCTAATTTGTCTTTTTTAAAGGCATTAAGAATAATTTTAAGTGTTTTTATTTTGTCTTCAGATTGTTCTCCAACATGAATCAAAATTAATTTCGATTTGAAGAATAAGGCTAGCCTAGCAGCCTCATAAAGGTTTGGTTTTAAGTTAGGAGAAAAGGCAACACCAATTCCCAGAATGTTAAATGGTTTTATAGACAATTTAATTAATCTTCTAATTCGGAGTGAAAGATACTATATTTATGAAAAAATTATTAGCTCCGTAGCTTTTGATTTTAAAGTAAATATTATTTTTATATAAAAAACACTGGAATGTTAGAATTAGCAGGGATCATTATTTTAGGAATTTTAGCACAATGGGTGGCGTGGAAATTTAAAATTCCAGCTATTTTACCATTGATATTAATAGGTTTATTGGTGGGGCCAGTAGCTGCAGAATTTTTGAGTGGAGACGGTACAAAATGGATTGAACCTATTTGGAATGGAGAAGAAGGATTATTTCCAGGCGAGAGCTTGTTTTATTTTGTGTCTTTAGCCATTAGTATTATTCTTTTTGAAGGTGGTTTAACTTTAAAAATGAGTGAGATTAAAAATGTAGGCCCAGTTATTAGTAAATTAATTTCATTAGGGTCTATGGTTACCTTTTTTGGAGCTGGTATTGCAGCATATTACATTTTTGGATTAAGTTGGAAGATTTCATTTTTATTTTCAGGTCTAATAATAGTTACGGGACCAACAGTAATTACGCCAATTCTACGAAACATTCCTCTTAAAAAAGACGTTTCTGCTGTTTTAAAATGGGAAGGTATTTTAATAGATCCTATTGGCGCTTTAGTAGCCGTTTTAGTTTTTGAGTTCATTAGTGTAGATGCTGGAGGAGAGTTTACAATAACAGCTTTAATTGAGTTTGGAAAAATTGTATTATTTGGTACTACTTTTGGGTTCACTTTTGCGCATGCAATGAATTTTATAATCAATAAAAAATGGGTGCCTCATTATCTTTTAAATGTATTTTCTTTAGCGGCCGTGCTAGGTGTTTTTGTTTTGTCTGATGCCTTTGCTCACGAATCTGGCTTATTAGCGGTTGTAGTTATGGGAATGGTTTTAGGAAACTCTAAATCGGAATATATTAAAGAGCTTCTATATTTTAAAGAATCGTTAAGTGTCTTACTTATTTCTATATTGTTTATTTTACTTTCCGCAAATATTAATTTTGAAGAGTTACTTTTAATTTTTAATTGGAAAACAGCAATACTTTTTGCTGTTGTAGTATTTATAATTAGACCATTAGGTGTATTTTTAAGTACGCATGGCTCTACATTAGAACTAAAAGAAAAACTATTTATAAGTTGGGTGGGACCTCGAGGAATTGTAGCCGCTGGTATTGCTTCTCTTTTTGGTTTAAAACTGGCAAAAAACGGTGTTCCTGGAGCAGAATATATTACGCCATTAGTTTTTGTAATTGTATTAGGAACCGTTTTGCTTAATGCAACAACAGCACGTTTGTTTGCTAAAACGGTTGGCGTGTTTTTAACAAAAAGTGATGGTATTTTAATTGTGGGTGCTTCTAAAGTATCTCGATTAATAGGTCATTATTTAAAATCTAACGGAAGACATGTTGTACTCATAGATAGTAATGAAAGTAATGTTGAAGAAGCTAAGAAATTAGATTTAGAAGCCCTAAGTACTAATATTTATTCTGAAACATTAACAGATAATATTGAATTAAATGACATTGGTTATTTAATGGCGCTAACTGGAAATTCAGAGATTAATCGTTATGCTATTAATAAATTTAAAACTCAATTTGGCGAGAATGGAGCATTTCGATTAGTTTCTGCAGATGAAATGAAAGATAATGAAAATAACCCTAGTGAAGGTTTGTTTTCGCATACCGATGATTATAATCGTTTAGCAGAAGTCGCTAAAAAATATCCTAGTATTCAAGAAATAGAACTTATGGATAAAGTGCATTACCAAAAACTAATAGCTATTACTAATAATGATATTGATACCATACCACTGTTTATAAAAAATGATAATGCTGAAATACATATTATTTCTTCATATAATACTAAAATTGAAACCATTAAAAAAGGGTTTTCATTAGTTTATATTGGCAAACCTATAGATATTGAGAAAGTAGAAAATCAAATTAATGAAAGCAACTAATTCGTTTTTAGAAATGCTGCAAAGTTTTCTTTATGTATAACCGTTACCGAGGTATTATAGGTGTTTTCAAATGTTTTGGGTATTTTAACTTTTGCTTTTTCATTCCATTTAAACTCATAAGCCTTGATTTCTCCTTGAACAGTTTCTATATAATCTATTTCTTGTTGTTGAGTTGTTCGCCAAAAGTAAGAGCGCGCTAATGATTGGGTATAATTGTTGTTTTTTATTCGATCGCTTATTAGAAAATTTTCCCATAAAGCACCTTTATCTTGTCTGATATTTAAAGGTCTAAAATCTCCAATTATTGAGTTTCTTATTCCATTATCATAGAAATAAATTTTTTGATTGCGTTTTATTTCTGTTCTCAAATTTTTACTAAAACCAGAGAGTCTAAAAACAACATAATTATCTTCTAAGATATCTATATAACTATTAACTGTATTTTTATCAACTCCTAAAAGCCTAGATAATTCATTATAACTAACTTCTTGTCCTACTTGATAAGCAAGGGCTTGAAGTAATTTTTCTAAAACATCCGGTTTCTTAATGTTGTTATAGGCTAAGATATCTTTATATAAATAACTGTCTGTTAGTGTTTTTAATAATTCAATTTCTTCACCCGCATTATTCAAAATGCCTGGATACATACCATACAGTAAACACTGTTCTAGTTGCATTATAGCTTTTACATAAGTTTCATGATTCTCAAATTCTTGCCACGAAATAGGAAATAAGTGATATTGCCACTTTCTTCCTGTTAAAGGTTCATTGGTTAGGTTTTTTAATTCAAAAGCAGAAGAGCCACTAACTAAAAGTTGTACATCTTTAAATTGATCGGTTATAATTTTTAAGGTTAGACCAATATTTTCTATACGTTGCGCTTCATCTATAAAAATAAGTCTATAATTACCTATTATGTTTCTTAATTGCTCTGTGTTAGGAGAATTTAAGAGCGATCTTATTGTTGGATCGTCTCCATCTAAAAATAAATGTTTTTCGTCTTTAATTATAGATAGGATCAGTGTCGTTTTACCAACTTGTCTTGGTCCAATTAGAATAATAGCTTTTCCTTTTCCAAACTTGCTAGAAATTGTAGATTTTAATAGACGATCAATCATTTTACACGAATTAAACTCACCAAATATAGTGTTTTTTAGTGAGTTAATTCACCAAATATAGTGTTTTTTAGTGAGTTAAGATTTGTTAATAAAATTTATTGATGCTTAAAAATTAAACAATTGAGGAGATGATTCAGTTGTAAAACTATTTCTTTATAGCTAGAGAAACACACATTCAACTTCTTTTTAACCCGATTCGTCAGAATAGACTATAATACTTTAAACAAAAGTAAGATTTTCGTATTGTCAAAAAAACCGAACAATATGAATTTTAAAATCAACAGCTTTATTATCCTTTTCTTATTTGCATTCTCATCAAATGCTCAAAATACTATAAAAGGAACCATTACTGAAGTTCCAGGAGCAGCTTTACCATTTGCTAATATCATTTTACATGAAGTTAATAATGAAACTCCAATTACAGGAGTAATTAGTAATGATGATGGAAATTATGTTTTTGAAGACCTTAAAGATGGAGATTACTGGATTGAAGTTTCTATGCTAGGATTCCAAACAGAAAAAACAGAACCTTTTAATCTTAAAACAACAATAAAAATTCTTGATTTTACTTTAAAAGAAGAAACACAAACTTTAGGTGAAGTTGTTATAAAAACAAAACGACCAGTAATACGGCAAACAGCAGAAAAACTGATCGTAGATTTAGAAAAATCGGAATTAATAAACACCAATTTACAAGATGTTATGAAACGCGTTCCAGGAATTATTGTAACCAATAATGGGATTAGTTATGCGGGGCAGAATAACGTTAGAATTCTTATTAATGGGAAAACTACCGATTATATGGATATGGATACGCTGCTTAGAGATATGCCGGCCGATAATATTGCGCGTGTAGAATTAGTAGAACAACCAGGAGCAGAGTATGATGCTGAAGGATCTGGACCTATTATAGATATTATTCTAAAGAAAAATGTACAATTAGGAACTCATGGTAATATTGTAAGTTGGGTTGGTGAAGATGAAGGTATTGAGTATGGTTCTAGCGGGTCTATAGCAAGTTATAAAAACAAGTTAAATTGGCAAGCCGGAATAGGGTTTTCAAACCCCACTTGGAGAGAAGATTTATTTATTAATCGGAGTGTTGGTAATGAAGTGTACGACCAAGCTACAATTTCGCCTTACGATCCTAAGCGAATTAATACAAGTGCTAGTATAGATTATTATCTTACAAGCGAACATTCTATAGGTATTGGAGCTCGAAGAAATACAACGAAATCTAATAGAATTTCTACGAGTTCTACAGCAATTAGTAATGTAACAGATACGAATACTTTACTATCACAGAATAGTTTTGATCGCGACCAAGTGGTGTTTAATATTAATCCTTATTATGAATTTAAAAACGACAACCATAAGCTGGCAGCTGATTTTAATTATGTAGATTATACTAACAATAATTTTAATACGCTTTCTGAACTACCTGGTAGTACAATTCCATTTACAAGCCAGCGCTACCTTCAAGATGGTAATTATGAGATTAAAACGTATAAAATTGATTATTCTAGATTGTTTTCAGACGATTTTAAACTAAGTTTTGGCAGTAAATATGCTGAAGTAAATACAGATAGCGATTTGCGTACATTTTTACAAAATAATTCAGGAGGTTTTGATTTTATTGCCAATCAGAGTAATCGATTTTTAGTCGATGAAACTATTTTTGCAGCCTATTCTAAACTTAATTTTACTAAAGGAAAATGGTCTTTTTCTGGTGGTTTACGATATGAAAATAGTGACACCAAAGGGGTCTCAACCACAACTAATGAATCTAGAGAACGTAATATCTCTAAACTCTTTCCAAGTGCTTCATTAAGTCGGAAAATTAATGAGAATTTAGGAGCAAGCTTATCCTATAGCTATCGTATTCGTCGTCCAAGTTATAACTCATTAAACTCCTTTGTTACGTTTTATGATCCGTTTTCTTCAGAACAAGGAAACCCAAACTTAAAACCATCATTTACCAACAATTACCAATTTAATTTAACTTATGATAGTCAACCATTTTTTACTATTGGATATAGTGAAACGAAAGATGATTTATTCGAAATTATCACTCAAGATGATGCAACCGCACAAATACAACGTTCTATTATAAATCTAAACGAGAGACAAAACTGGAATTTTCGATTATTTGGTCCTCTGGATTTTATAAAAGGTGTTGACGGGTTTACTGGTTTTATCTTTAATTATAACGATTTTCAATCTAAAGGGTTATCGCCAGAATTAGATTTAAACAAATGGAGTTTATTTTGGTTTACGCAGGCTAGTTACGAATTACCATGGAAGATAAATGCAGAATTTGAAGGACATTATGGAACAGGCGCTTTAGAAGGACAAATAGAAGTGGGTTGGTTAGCAGGTTTAGACCTTTCATTTGGTAGAAAATTCTTTGATGATAAGCTAAAAGTAAATTTAGGAATTAATAAAATATTGAATAGAGGTTTTGTAGGTAAAGTAAACTACGACAATATTGTTGCAGATATAGAAAGTAATGAATCCAGACGAAATGTACAATTGCGATTAACGTATAGTTTTGGTTCTAAATTTAGCAAGAAGAAAAACAGAAGTAACTCCTCTAAAGATGAGGAAAACAGAATTGATGATAATAATTAATTACATTAGTATTTTAAAGGATAATGAATACAAAACTTAATAAGTCAGATTTTATATTATTAGCTATTTTTTACATAGTATCAACTTTAGTAAACGCACATGATTATTATAATGAAAAAAACGCACTAATTGAATACATTGTTGATTTTCCAACACAAATAGTATCCTCTTTAGTACTTATATATATTTTTATAGCAATACTAATTCCTGCTCTTATAGTAAAAGAAAGGAAGTACTTTTTATTTATTCTATTTGGGTTAATAAGTTTAATCGCTATTGGTATGATTAACTATGCAGCGGGTTTTTGGTCTGGAAATAACAATTGGAGCAAGTTTCCAAAAGGAATTGAATTTATAACATTTGGTATTAGTCAAGGTTCAGACTTAATTGCTTTTCCTTTAGGAATATTACTTACTAAAAAGTTTTATGAAGGTCAAAGTCAATTAATTAAAGCACGAGAACAACAAAAAGAAAATGAATTAAAGCTACTAAGAAGCCAAATAGATCCTCATTTTCTATTTAATAATCTAAATACATTAGATAGTTTAATAGATTCAGATCCTGAAAAGGCTAAAGAATATGTTAATAGATTATCATTAATATACCGTTACCTTATCCATACAAAAGATGCAGAAGTAATGGAGCTTTATAAGGAAGTAACATTTGCAGAAAACTATATATTTTTAATTAAAACACGTTTTGGAAATGATTATGATTTTAAGATTGTAAATAACAATTTGTATGAAGATAAATTTATTCCAACGGGTGCAATACAAGCCTTGTTAGAAAATGTAGTAAAACACAATAAGGTATTGAGTAATGAAACGATAAAAGCAACTATTCTAATAGAGGAAGATTGGTTAAGCGTTACGAATTCAAAATCTAACTCAGGAACAAATCCTGAATCTTTGGGCACTGGATTAGAAAATCTTAAATCACGTTATGAATTACTTAGTGATAAGCAAGTTCAGATTATGGACACTAATACTGAATATAAAATTTCAATACCAATTATTAAATTAAGTAACGAAAATTAGAGCAATGAAGATCTTAATTTTAGAAGATGAAATACCAGCATACCAAAAATTAATGGGTTGTTTGCAAGCGTTTTTTACTGAAGGCATAACACATGATTGGGCGCGTTCTATTATAGATGGCAAGCAACTATTAAATGATAAAACTTACGATTTTATATTATCAGATATACAGTTGTTAGATGGTATTTCTTTCGATTTATTCGATAGTATTTCAATAGATACTCCCATTATTTTCTGTTCTGCCCATGATGATTATTTGTTTCAAGCTTTCAATACAAACGGTATTGCTTATATTTTAAAACCTTATACTCAAACCGATTTTAATAAGGCTATTGAAAAATATCAAGCTTTGTTTAAACAAGGCGATTATAATAGTTTAAATCATTCAACAATTGATGCATTAAAGTCTGCATTAAAAGAAGAAAATACGATTTATAAAAAGCGGTTTGTAATTAAAAGAACAAAAGGAATTCAATTACTAAATGCTTCAGATATTAGTATTGTTGAAGCTTCAGGAGATTTTTGTATTGCAACAGATAATCAAGGAAAGCGACATACTATATCACAAAACATAAGTTCTATTTACAGTCAATTAAACCCTAAAAGGTATTTTAAAATAAACAGAAGTGAAGTGGTTCATATCGATTGTATAGAAAATATAGAAAGTCACTTTAAGAATCGATTATTGATTACAATGAAAGGCTTAAAAGAAACCGTAATGACGAGCTCTTCAACAACATCAGAATTTAGAAAATGGTTGGAGCAGTAAAATAAATCCCTTTGAAAAAAGGGATCTCATGATTGTAAAAAATCACTAAATTATGCGTTTATTCACGTGCTGTCATTCCTGCCTTTCGACGTCGCTCAAAATAAACTCTAGCAGGAATCTATTTTACATAATGTTAAGCATATAATTTTCTTAAGAAATGGATTCCTGCCTGCGCAGGAATGACAAAGCAAAAGTTTTTTAAGAGTTTTGAATGCTACTTGCTGAAATTAGAAAAACATGAATATATGTAGTGATCATAATTCAGAAACCTATTCTTATCTAAATACCTGAGAATCTAGTGATCGAAAAATCCATTTCTCAAAACTTGTTGGTCTATCTAATAACTATAAGACATATTTTAAAGATGAGATTCCTGCCTGCGCAGGAATTTTTAATCATTCAATTTCAACACCGCCATAAATGCTTGTTGAGGTATTTCAACATTACCAACTTGTCTCATACGTTTCTTACCTTTTTTCTGCTTTTCTAATAATTTTCGTTTACGAGAAATATCACCACCATAACATTTAGCCGTTACATCTTTACGTAATGCTTTTACAGTTTCACGAGCGATAATTTTTGCTCCAATTGCAGCTTGAATAGGAATATCAAACTGTTGCCTCGGAATTAACTCTTTTAACTTTTCACACATCTTTTTAC
>CALGLR010000014.1 GCA_937959395.1 uncultured Flavobacteriaceae bacterium
AGGGTTAATAATCCCATTATTATCGCTATCTGAGTAGGACAGTCGTATATTGCCTAAGTGGTCTTTAAATTGATAGACATAATTAAAGCTGTTAGATCCATTAGGTTCTACATAGCCCTCTGGGTGGCTAAAGAATTTTAAAGATTTACCATTGTAGTTTTCTTCATATATATAATTGCCTGCATAAAAGGTTTTTACAATATCGGGATTAAATCCATTTGTAACCACTTGCTTAGACAATTTAACTCCAGTAGCATCATAACTATAAGAGATATTACCTTGCGCTAATTTTACAAATACAGGCAAGTTTAAGTGATTATAAGTAATCTCCTCAATTTCTTTATTCTTATCTTCAGTCATATTGCCATTGGCATCGTAAATATATTCCTCTGCAACATTAGCTCCATTTTTAAACCCTTCTAAACTTCCTGTGTCTTCTACTTTTAAAAGCTGGTTGCTTGCTCCATTATATGCATAAGTATAACTAAGAATGTCCATATTTCCTGCTATATTTTTACGATTTAAATGTTTTATGTTTCCATTTTTATCGTAAGTTATACCAGAAACATCATAATTCCTAGTGTTATCTATAGCATTTGTAATTCGGTTTAAGTTATCATAACCATAAGTATACGATTTACTTATTGGGTTAGTTGAACTCACGGGGCTTTTTGAGTCCCATAACGTTTGGCTTATGTTTCCATTAAATAAAGCTGTCCCACTAGTAGGATTGTTGTAATTCAATTCAAACCCAAAAATATCATTGCCTGCAGTTGAGCCATTATTAATACTTTTTAGCCAACCGCGTATATTGTATTTAAAATCTACTTTTTGTAAACCGTTTGAGGTTAATTCTCCACCTACTTTTTTAGTTTTTAGTTGTCCTAATTCGTCGTATACGTTATTTACTATAAGCTCTGTGGTATTGTTATTAATGGTTTGCTTTTGCGTTAAAAGTCTATCGGCATGGTCGTAAGTAAATACGTCTTTAACTATTATAGGCGCATTAGCATCTATAGTATGTGTACTTTCTGTGGCAACGACCTTACCTGTAAAATCTATACCTGTCTTTACAATATCTTTAGTATTTAAAAATGCGTTATAGCTTCCTGTATAAATTGGCCGCGCTTTATCATCATAATATATTGCACTTAGAATCCATTTATTAGTATTTAGCACTCTTACTTTACTACCTGTTAGTAAAGAATGTGTTTTATTACTAATTGTATAAGTTTCTCCTTCTAGATTAAATGATCCCGAAGGATATGGGGGTAAGGCTGAAACAATATCGGGTGACGTAAACTTGTCATAATAATTTACAGTATAAACTTCTAAATTAGATGTTGGTAATATGTTATTACTATGTCTAACATAAGCATCTCCAATGGTTATTCCATTGTTTGTTGCTTCATTAAATGCGGTTTGCGAATTAATTGTTTCCTGTAATTCTTTTCTAATTAAAATACCATTATTTGAATTAGTTATTGGATTATATAAATGTTTACCCGTGTAAACTACGCGGTTAAACGCATCGTATTTGGTAAATAACCAATGATTAGTCAATCTTAAATTAGCATCTTGTGTTAATACAGGGCGGTCTAATTTATCATAAATTATAAATTCCCATTCTTTTCCAGGAATTTTCTTTTCTATAAGTCTATTCCTATAATCGTAATGGTATTGGTAACAAAGATTATCTAAAACCGAATTAGAGTTTGTAGGTGTCACGATTCGTGCTAAAAAATCACTTCCCGATTTAGCATGAAAATCTGGTTTCAATATAATAGAGTTTGTAGCTACTAGATTAGTCGTACTACCACTATTAAACACACTCGTTGATTCTATATTGCTATCTATACCGCTAACATCTGTAAGTACACTGTTACTGCTTGCTAATGGAGGTAAAACATACGTTAAATTACCAAAATCGTCGTAAACATAATACGTATCATGTGGTTCATTCTCATTATATGTACGTTTTAAAATAACACGCCCTTGTTTGTCCTTAAATTCTTCTGTAGTGTGATCGTTTACATACTGCTGATTCGGTAGCCAGTTTTCGTCTTTACTTATTGTTTTGTAAAGCTTTGATAGCTTATAAAAACCTTTATCAAGAAGTTGCGGGTCTTCGGTATTTCTATTAATAAAATCAACACCAAAAAGTCTCACAGAATCATAAGACTTATTAGTTCTGCGGTTAAGTTTTATAGTGTGACCACTATCTAATGACCAATCGTATCCTGGCGCCGCTATTTCAATAACTTTACCCGATAAAGAACTCTCTACTACTTTTTCGCTATAAGGATTAATAGTATAATCATATTTTTCAGTCTCATAATATTGATGAACTTCTTTTATAGCTTCTTGCCTTATATCTCCAAAATGAGAATTATTAGTGTAAGGTAGGTATTGTTTTACCTGTCTTCCAAGATCGTCATAAACAATGGGAGTGACAATATCTGGCTTATATAAATCCCCAATTTGTATACGTTGTATCGGTCTTCCTATACCGTCGAAATATGTAATATTTTGAATTTTATTAGAGATTGAAACCGAAGATGAAGACCCAAAAGTAACGCCTTTATTTTTATATGCTATAGACTTTACAAAATTCTGATCTTGACTTATCGGATCTGGGTAAGGCTCTCTAAATTTCACACCTAAAAACACCCAATTAGATGTCAGATTATCTTCTAGTAATATTTCACTAGTATTCCGGTTTTCTATATTGAACCATTTTATTGTAATTGTAAAATTTCCTTCAGAATTTACAGATGTACCAGTAACTTCACAAGGTACCTCTGGCAAATAATAATCTTCGTAATGATTCCAACTACTGCTTGTATTGAGAATTGTATACGTATATTCTATATCTGGTAATACATTAAACTCGCCAGCAATTGTAACACCATCAAAAACCTGTGTCTGAGTCTGAGCTTTTAAATTATGTATAAGAAACAATGTAATGATTGTACTTAAAAAAAGTAATTTATTATTTGATCTTTTCATAGTCCTACTGTTGTTTAAAATAATATTCGTTTTTAGAAACTACATTTCCCTCATCGTCGGTTACATACTCAAGTCTATTAAACTTATCGTAATGATAATTCATAGTGTATCCTCTTGGATCGGCTACAGATTTTAAGCCAACAAGTTCTTCATAACTATAAGTAGTTACCATGGATTTATTTAAATTTAGTCTTAAGTCTTCTAAAAGGGGAATTTCGAGTTTATTAAAATTAGATAATTCGGCTGCGGTTTTTCCAAGAGCATTAGCTAATTGAATAAAGCTAGCATTTTCAACTTTTGCAACAGGATATGATTTATTATAACTCCATATGTAAGAGGTATATACCCCTGATTCTAAATTTAAAGTTTCAAGAATATTACCTTCAGAATCATATCTTAAATATTGTACTTTATCTTCTAATGCGTTATCTGCCTTGGATGTCTTAAATATATCTGGTAAAATAATATTATTAACATTTTTGTAACTTATTCTGGTTGTATTAAGTAAGGTATTATTCCCACTATCTTTGTCTTGTAAAAATAATTCTGTTTGTAGTAATGTATTTAATTGGTAACGGTCTGTTAACTGATTTGCAGATGAAACTTCATAAGCTGATACGTTTGATAAAGAATTAACATCCTCAGAATAATAATACTTTTCAATCAATTTATCTTCATCGCTTTTAGATATTATTTTAACTACTGGAAGTTTATGCTTAAGAGATGAATTGGAAGGATCAATATATTGATACTCTTCTTTAGTTACTACCCCAGGTCCAGAAGCACTTGAAGGTTGGTTTCGATGATGTATTGTTGTTTTCTTCTCTGTCAGAGTGTTCCACAAAATGGGGGTCTCGTAAATATATATGTGCTCTGCTGCAAAATTTTTGCCAGAATTTGAATATCCAAATCCTTGTATAAAATCTAAATAATAATTATTATATTTAAATTCTGTTTCGCTATTTAATTTATTTCTCCAATATTCAGAAACCTTTTTTTGTTTACCATTCATTACTCTAAAATTATTAGGCCCATTAATACCATTAGGTATTTCCGCATCATTATAATACTCATAAATAGTCTTAATATTATTGTAAGTATTAGAAGAGATTACTTCTTCTGTCACCTTAGAGTATCCAACTACATTACCAGTTATAGAACCTGTTAAAGGATAGTTAGTATCTGAATTTATTTCTAGGAATGTAGAAAGATTAGAGCCTACAATTGTTGCACCACCTTCACTTGGTACAAAGTAACAACTTAAATCTGTTGTGTAAGGATAAAACGACTGTAATTTTTTATTAATCAAAATACCGGAAGATATATTTCCTTGTTGAGTCTCATCAAACATTGTATATTCAAATTCCCGAGTGTTTTTTGGAGAACTTATGCGTTTTATCCTAAGGCCGCCAGCATTGCTAGCTGTATTTAGTTGTGAAGTTGTTTCCGTGTAATTGATGAAACCATGCAATTCCACATGCTGATTTGTGTTTACACTTTTAAACCTAAGTCTATATTTACCAGAAGATAATTGAGCATTATTAAATGACTTAGTAACGCGCTGCACATCATCGTTATGAGGATCCCAATCATGATACTGTAGCTCTCCCATACTCATCTCCTCTATTATTTCATTTTCTGTTCCATCATCATTGAGGCTATATAATGCTAAGATAGTTTCGAAATATCCTATGAGCCCTGGCCCAACATAACAACTAAGGTTAAAACCATTGGCTACATTATTAATTGTGAAATCGTAATAATTAGAAACTGATCCTTCATGCTTAACAAATGGATCATTGTAACCATAATAGAATAGAGCAGAATGGCTATATTCATTTGTTACATAACTTACACCTGGAAAATATTTATTCAATTCATAATCATATTGTTGAATACCTGAAGTAGGGTACTGCACAGATTTTAGCATGCCTGTCTTGGCATATTCAAAATTAGCTTTTCTATTAGCTCCAATATAATGGTAGTCTGAGTCACCAGTACCAAAAGGAAAATTTGTATGAGTTGTAGGTATACGTGTAGGTGTATTTCCATAATAAGTAGGTGTTATTGCTAATGAAAAATTTTGATAACCCCAATAATCATATCGGTTAGAAGTTTTACTAAAGAAAGGTTTTTCTTCATAATATGTAAATCGATGCGGGGGTAGAGATTCTCCTGTAGAATGATCTAAATTAATTACTGAAGTTAATTTTAAACGCATATACTCTTTTTGTAATGAACTATTATTAGATAGGTATTGATTATTAAAATAATCATAGTTTAAATTAACCGTTTTAATATAGTTATTTGCATTATCTAGTATATTGATTGACGATATCTTTTTTGAATCAAAGTCATTTCTAGATGATTGTTTAAACATAGCTTTACCATTTTTCCAAAGTATTTCCTTGAGAGTAATAACGGTACTTTCTGATTTTGAATAATAATGAGTATTTGGTATTTGATGAGGAGTATCACACCCCCCTGTTGACGAATTAACACCTATGAGCTTTCGGTGAACATGACGCTCTTTGATTTGACTTTTAGCTAGTTTTTCTTCAATCTCATATCTATAATCTATGCTCTGGTTATTGGTTAATGTTATTTTATCTAAATACCATGATATTGGACGAAAGGGTGTAACATCTATTTCACCATAACTTTGTGTAGACCATGAGGAAGTTTTAGATTTTTCTGTGGTAGAAAAATCATAAATTACACCATCTGGAGTTGTAAGCTTAAAAGAAATATTATCTGAGTTTACTATAATTTTTATATCAACATTACTAGACCCTTCGATTAAAATACCTTTTCCTTCATAAAGACCTGTTTTTCTGACGATAAACTTCCCTGAGTATCCGTTAAAATTAAATAAAAATAAATCGGGCTCTAAATCTATTTTAAGTTCTCCACTAGTACTAAAAACACCACCTGACTCACCACCACTATCTAGTACAGAAAATAAAAAAAATTCATCTATTGGTACAGAATTCAAATCTTGAGTGTAATACTGCTCATTATAAAAATACCCTGTTTTATAACTTGGAGCATTAAAATCATTAAATCCTCTTATTTGATGTGTAATAATCCCACCAGCATTTAAACTCCATCCTAATCCAACATTACTTGCCTCTTGTGCAAGTTTTATACCTGATGCATGATAATTTAAACTTATGGGTAATTTGTAATTATCTGCCTCTATTGTATACAAAGGGATGTTAATATTTGGTACCCCAGAATAATAACTAACAGGCGTATCTGCATATTTTGCTAATGCGGCGGCTTTTGGTGTTGCTGGAAACTCAATTGAAGGCGCTTGTTGAGCGTACGATAACAAAAACCAGAAAGCACTTAGGCTTAGTAATAATATTTTTTTCATAAACATTTTTTTATAATTATTAGCTTTTCTCCTTATAATCTAAATTTTATTTTTGCTCTAAAACCTCTTCAACCAAAGCCTTCAATTTTTCAATATCCTCACCTTGCTTTTTCAATTGAGAATTTTGCGACTCAAGAGTTTTCTCCTGCTGTATAGTATACAATGTTAACTCTTCTATTTTTTGTAAAAGCTTCGAATTTATTTCTCCTAGTAAAACACCATTTTCTTCAACGTCTTTTGCACTAGGGATATCTTTTAAATGTCCTTTTTCTCTAATATGGCTTTCTACTTCTTGTAATATGGGTAATTTATAATCGTCGTAGAATACGAAGTCTGACCAGCCTGTTTCAACTTTAATTTCTTTTGCTCTTATGTGTCCGTTTACAGCGAGTTTCCATGTACCAGGGTTAAATGTTCCAATACCAACATTTCCTGTATTATCAATTACTAAATCAGCAACATTATCTCCAGAACTTAAAAACAATCCACTATCTCCATCAGATTTAGTCCATATTCTACCTAATTGTTCACCTGTACCTTTTTGAAAAATAAAATCGCCAGCATCACTATGGGCTCCTTTTATATATATATATTTCCACTCTGTACTAATAAGCTTCCGTGCGCTACTTCTAATTTATGTCTAGGATTCGTTGTTCCAATACCTACATTGCCATTATCTCGACTGAACCACATTACAGGTGAGTAAGCACCATCAAAACGCCACAAAGCCAAATCATTGTTATCTGCTAAATTCCTTATACCAAAATCCCATTTAATAGCATTACCTGATCTAAATTCAATTGGAACTTTATTAGCAGTATTGGCATCATTTAAAATAAGTTTTGGGCCATAACTACTTGGCTCAATTGTTACAGTTTGATCATGCGTTATTTGCCCTTGCACATTCATTATAACAAATAATGCTATAAATGATAATGTTTTTATTTTATTTATTTTTGTCATAATAATTTTATTTAGCGTTGTCATAATAACTTATGGTTAACATTTTTCAGCTTGTTCTTAATGAGTCCTGTTTTAAGATTAATTTAGTTTAATTGTAATAGAAAGGACAAATCTGCTTAATTCTTATTCTCCAGTTTATCAAGTCTCAACTGTAATTCTAAAAATTTTTGGTTTAGTAATTTTAAATTTTGAATTTCCTTGCTTTGTTTTTCTAGCGTTTTTTCCTGCTGTATCGTATAAAGCGTCAACTCTTCAATTTTTTGTAATAATTTAGAATCCATTTCTCCCAAGAAAACACCATTTTCTTCAACATCTTTTGCACTAGGAATATCTTTTAAATGTCCTTTTTCTTTAATATGGTTTTCTACTTCTTGTAATGTTGGTAGTTTATAATCGTCGTAGAATACAAAATCTGACCAGCCTGTCTCTACTTTAATTTCTTTTGCTCTTATATTTCCATTTACAGCTAACTTCCATGTACCAGGATTTGTTGTTCCTATTCCAACATTGCCACCAAAAGGATTAAGAAGTAAATCAAATTTGCTACCAGTAGAGGTTTGTTGTGTTTGAATTACAGCTTTTAAGTTCGTATTATCTACTCCAAATCTTAAAGTCGCATCGCTACCATCATTATCTGCTCGTAAAACCAAAGCACTACTTGGCAATGATATACTACTGGTTAAATTAGCATCTCTTAAAATTTCTAATTTAGCTGAAGGTGTAGTGGTTCCAATTCCTACGTTTCCATTTGCAAAATTAAAAGTCTCAATTATATAAACATGTACATCGGTATTTTGCTCAAAATCTGCACTTATTCCATCAACATACATTGCATTTGCATTAATGGGTCTGGCACTTGAATATGAATAGACGTTTTGATTTAATCCATTAATTTCTTCGACAAGAATAGTTTTATTATTGTAGATTGACCAATCTGTTGTTTTCATTAAATGAGAACCACCATTTACTTTTGCAAGTATTGGCTTAGACTTAAAGCCAGATGCCTTTGGTTTCAAGATATATACTTTGACTTCGGAACCTTGTTCAAAATCATCTTCCAAACCATCAACATTCATTGCATTTGGGTTCGTTGCTCTTACAGTGTTGTATGTATAAATATGACTTTTACTTCCATCTAATTTTGTAACTAAAATATTTGCGGTTTTAAATTCTGACCAATCTGTTGTTTTAATTAAATGGGAACCGGCATTAACAGTAGCTATTCTACTTTGAGAAAATAGATTTTGTACAATCAAAAAACCTATGCAAATCATTAATTTTTTCATAATTATTTATTTGTATTTATATATAATAATAAAGCATGTAGAGATCAAATTAGTTTTTGTTTTCTAATTTTTCAAGTCTCAACTGCAATTCTAAAAATTTTCTATTTAATAATTCTAATTCATTAATTTTCTTTTCCTGCTTTATCGTATAAAGTGTTAACTCTTTAATTTTTTGTAATAATTTAGAATCCATTTCTCCCAAGAAAACACCTATAAGAAGGGTAAGGTTTTTCATAGATGAGAAATTTATTTCAAAGATTAGTTATTTAGCGATTTAATATATAGTAAAAACAAGGCCGCAAACATAATATTATATTTTAGTTTGTTATAAAAAGAGCTGCAAAGCAATGATATATTCGTTGAATTACTCTATCTAAAAAAATAGAAATAGTAAAAAGGGAGCTTGGCAATCTTTTTTAGAAAATTAATGGTGTTTTTAATTAAAAATTTTGAATGGTTATTGGATAATAGCGGCGCGAAATTAAAATATTATTTCGTGGTATTAAATTTAAACCCCTTACTTAAAGTAAGGTTTGTGATGTTTTTTTATTTTCATAGTTTTTCAGGTTAATAGCAATTATAATTAAATGATAAGTATCTTAAATTAAGAAAACGTTACACTATTTGATAACTAATAATTCTTAATTTTTAATAATGAAACAAACTTAAGGCTACTTTTAGCACATTTGCAACAGTTAGTACTCTGAATTCATGAATTTGGACAACAAAATAATGATGTGAAACGTTTTGAAATAAGGGTTTTTGTAAAAAAGAGATAAGTTTTCTAACCAAAGCTTTTTAAGACCATTTTTGCTTGCAAATAGTGTTTTCCGGTTCTAAAATTCTTTTGTTTTTCGAAATGCAGGTTCTTAATTTCTCCAAATTTAGTGTCTTGTTCTAGTTTATGAACTAATTTTAAAATGGCATTGTAGTTTCCTTCTACTGTAAATTGATAGGTCTTTATAACAAGATCTTCATTTTTAATAGCATGCGGTTCTAGAAAGCTAACAACTTTAAGATTGTTAGCATTTGCATAAGTATTTATTGTTTTCAATAAATTATTTTGCAACGAGCTACCATCTAATTGATACTTTTTAAGTAAGCCGTTATAATGATTCTGCTTTTGTTTTAATAGCGAGAGCTGTTTAGGCGCATTTTTAAAAAGGAGATCTTGCTGTTTTAACGTATTGTGTTGTATTTTTAATGCTAATGTATTAGAAATGGCTAGTTTATAGCATAGCACTAGTATGATAACAAAACCAATGACCAATAGGATGTTTTTATTCTTGTTAGTCATTGTTTATATTTAATTTAATAGTGAATATTGATTTGGATTTTGAAGTATCACCGTAATCTTTAATTTCTATTGTTTTAATCCAATATTTGGCTTCTAAAGCGGCAATCCATTCCGAAAACACCTTACTTGAAGACGATTCACCAGAAATGAAAATGCTATCATCGTTGTAATGTATGGTTTGATCTGCTTTTACTCGTTTTAAAAGCGGTTGAAAATTAAACTCTGTTAGTAAAATGGTATTGGGTAGGCTTTGTATAATAGCATTTGTATAAAACGAGCTTTTAGAGGCATTACTTTTTAAAACATCATCTACCAATTTCTTGGTTTTAATAACGTCTTCGTTTAGTTTTAAAATCGTTGTTTTGTTTGCGGTATTGATTTGCGAGGTTTGCTCTAGCGTTTTTACTTTTTCAAAATAATGATTAAAAATTAAGAAGTTAATGAGTAAAAGGCCTAAAATGAAAAACAACCCGAATTTAAAAAACAGACTAAAAAATCGAGCCTGTTTATAATCATTAAAAAATGATTGTTTTACAGGATCATAGTTTGTGTGCGAACTCGTTGTTTGCAAAATAGTTTGTAATGCTCCAGCAATTGAAATAATGGTTTTATTGCTAGCATCTAAACCATTAATAATATAATTAACTATATTTTTAGGGATTGTTTTTTCTAGTGTTGAAATATAATTATTCTGTAGAGTGACTTTAGAATTTGAAGTCACAATGGTTTCTTCGGAAATAAATTGGGTAACATTAGAAATAATAATATTGCCTAGAGAAAAATTCAATATAGAAATAGCTGATTTTTTGTAAGCATCAATTATCTTATTTACATAATCTTTTCTGCATATAGAAATAAAATGAGTCTTGCCCTGAGTTAAGACTTCATAATAGAATTCGTTTAAGTTAATGTTAGGGAATACTTTATAAACTAACTTTAAGGAATCATTAATATCACTATTAATAGACTTGCTAAGCACATTATTGTTATTAATAATTAAAACGGCATGTTGTTTTTTTGAAAGCCGTTTAGAAGCGGCTTCAATATTTGAAGTTTCAAAATTTTGCTCCAATTCAATTTTATCATTGCTTTTTTTTAAAAGTGAAATTAGAATCGTCTCCTCACCTTTTAAGGTAGTATGTTCTATGCCACAAAAGTGGTTTCCGAACTGAAGATATGATACTATTTTTTGAACCATTAATAAATCACCGTTGGTTTAATTAAAACTGATAATTTAGATTTTCTAGCTTCTCGTCTTCTTTTACTAAACAAGTATTTAATAATAGGGATTCTAGCTAAAAAAGGAACTCCAGTGCCTGAGTTGCTTTTTAAGTTCTCTTCTAAGCCTCCTAAAATAGCAATGTCTTGATCTTGCATTCTTATAATAGAGGTGAAATTACGAGAACTAATATCAGGTGGTGCATCTTCAGAGATGCGATCTCCAAAGCTAGATTGAATCACATTAATGTCTAATAATACTTGGCCATTACCAGAAACCGAAGGTTTTATTGTTAACCCTAGCTCGGCATCAATAGGAAAATAGTTTGTGATTTCAGAACTCTGCGGATTATCGGTTCCTATAACATTACGTTGCGTTACCGCATAATATGAAGTTTCACCATTAGAGAATGTGGCGCGGTGCCCGTTTAAAGTTGCTAACTTGGGTGTAGATAGTACTTTAAAATTTCCATTGCTTTCCATAGCTTTTACTTTTGCGAAAAAATTAGGAATCACTTTTCCTAAATTAAAACCGCCAAAATCATCAAAGCTTCCTATTATTTTATTTATGGTTTTTGCACCAAGAGTTAAATCTGCATTTGGATAAATATTTCCTCGAGTTTCTACTGCGCTATCTCCCAAACCCCATTCTACACCTGTTTCTATAGTGTTATTTCTACTTACTTCTATAATCATTACTTCTATAAGTACAACAGGAATGGGTTTATCTATTTGTTTTACAAAACTCTTAAAACGTTGAATTTTAGAACTGGGCCCAGTGATGTAAAAACTATTTAATTCGAAATCTATTTCTATATCTAAATCTTGAGTTAACTCTGTAGGAATAATACTTAAAAGATCGCTTGATGAGTTACTGCCAGAGTTAGAGCTCCCTCCATTTTGGTTTCCAAAGCCCTGTCGTTGTGTTGTGTTATTTCTATTATTAAATTGACCAGAACCATTATTTAGTCCATTATTTGAACCATTATTTTGGTTAGAATTAATACCAGAACCATTGCTAAAGTTATTAAAAGTACCACCAGAATTTAAATTACTACTAAGGCGTCTATTTCCTGCTCCAGAAGGATCTGATAAAAGTTCTACCGAACGGTATTGTAGCGAAACCACTTCTACATTACGAACGCTCAATTGGCTTTCTGTTCCAAAATAATAAATGTTACCTTCTTTTTTAAAGGTGAATTTTTTAGCGTTTGAAGTGGTTACAGGTCTACTTTGAGACTGTTGGTTTTGCCCAGAACTTACTCCAGAATTTGAAGCAGTTGAAGCATTGTTTTGAGATTCAAATAATTTTATTAAAAGTGTGTCAAAATCTATTGATTTAGCTTTAAACGAGGCAGCTCCAGTAGCATCAAGAGGTGTGGCTGTAAATACATCTATTTTAAGTTCATTACCAATATCGTTAATAACATCGGCAATTGGTGTGTTTTGAAAATCGACTTCTAATAATTTATTTTCAGGATTTAATACCTTGAAAAAGAAGTTAGACTTTCGCCTTCTTACTGGTCTTTGTGCATTTTGGGCGTTATTAGGGTCTGTCGTGGCTGTAGTCGAGCCTCCTTCAAATAAATAAAACCCTTCTTTAGATTTTTCAACATATAAATTATTTGCAAACGCTAAATTATTCATTGCCGATTCAAAAGGCATGTCTTGAATATAAGCGGTTAAAGGTAAGCTTCCTAAAGCAGGAGAAAATACCAGGTTTTTTCCTGTTTTATCCATAATGGTTTTAAAAACATCGTACAATAAGTCGCCTTTCGCATCTATAGAAATAGAGTTGTTCCCGGGATTAAAAGCAATAGGGATAATACGTTCCTTTGGTTTTTCTTCTGGTTTTTTAAAGCGTTTTACCGAGAGTATATTTCCTGTGAAATCTATTGTTAAACTATACTCTTTGCATAAAAAAACTAATAAATCGGCAACGGTTGCATTTGTGAAATTGTTTTTTATAGGCTGATTTAAATCTGTAGATACATTAATGTTTACTTTATGTAATTCTGAAATGGCTAATAAAAAATTAGCCAATGTAATGTCTTGTACTTGAATATCGGTCTTTACGTTTTCAGTTAGACCTGGATTAGACACAGAGAGTAATTCTAATTTCGTTTTTATGTTATTAATACGTTGTTCTTCATTTTGGGTATATCCAAAAACAGAAACAAGTAATAGTAATATAATGAGTCGTTTTTTCATAATAACTTAGTTATTAAACCGCTAAAAGGGCATAAATTTCATCGACAGAGGTAATTCCTGCTTTTACTAAATTTATGGCATTATCTTTTAGTGTTTTTATAGTATTAGTTTTGATATAATCATCAATTTCTAATTCATTATTTTTTATATGTTTAACTAATGTTTTTGTAATTGGTATTATTTCATAAATAGCTTTTCTGTCTTTGTAACCTGTATGGTAACAATGGCTACAGCCTACAGCAATGAAATGATTTTCAATATCTTTAGGTGCTTCATATTGAGACGGAAAAATACTTGGCGAAATTAACGCTTCTTTTTTACAATGCTCGCATAATTTCCTTACTAAACGTTGT
Source organism: uncultured Flavobacteriaceae bacterium (assembly GCA_937959395.1). Classification (GTDB taxonomy): domain Bacteria; phylum Bacteroidota; class Bacteroidia; order Flavobacteriales; family Flavobacteriaceae; genus JAHDGB01. The sequence goes on from CALGLR010000014.1 coordinate 13,717, forward strand.
GCTACACTAACATTAAGGGTACTTGCTATTAAAAAAGGAGGGATATCCATATCTATTAAACGAGAAATGGTAGCCCAGGCTGAATTAGTATGAATAGTAGATAAGACTAAATGTCCAGTTAAAGCCGCTCTAATAGCCATGTTTGCTGTTTTGGCATCTCGTATTTCACCAACCATAATAACATCTGGGTCTTGGCGTAAAAAAGTTCGTAATGTACTGGCGAAATCTAAACCTATATTTTCTTTTAATTGTACTTGGTTAATGCCTTCTAAAGTATATTCTATAGGGTCTTCAATGGTTAAAATGTTAGTTTTATCGTCGTTTAATAGTTTTAGGGTGGCGTATAATGTCGTTGTTTTTCCTGAACCCGTTGGTCCGGAAATTAAAACAATTCCATTAGGTTTTTTTATCGTTTCCTTATAGATTTTAAGTTCCTCTTTTGTAAAACCTAAATCATCTAGTACAATGTGATTTGCATCTTTACTTAATATACGTAGAACTAGTTTTTCACCATGTAATGTTGGTAAGGAGGAGACACGAATATCAAATTCATTAGTAGTAGTCTTTACACTTATTCTTCCGTCTTGAGGTAAGCGTTTTTCAGAGATATCGAGACCAGCTTTTATTTTTAATTTATTTATAATTATAGGGTACTCTTGTAACGAAATAACGTATTGCTCTTTTAATTTTCCATCTAAACGAAAACGAACTCTGCAACGCTCTTCATAGGGTTCAAAATGAATATCACTACTGCCAATATCTTTAGCCGTTAATAATATTTTTTCTAAAAAATCAGTACTAAAATGTAGGTCTTCTATAGTTGTGTTTACTCGTTTTCTAAAATTTGTAGTTAAATATTTAGAGATAGACTCTTTAGAATCTTCAACTAAATGTATGGTTTTTCCTAAAACAATTTCGAGTTCTTGTTTTAAATCATCGGTGATGTTCTCGGTTTTAAATGTAATACTATTATTAGCGTGCTTTATAGGAATTACTCTGTAATGAAACGCTTGTTCGCTGCTTATAAGCTGCATTAAATCTGTTGATATGTCGAATTGTTCTTTCAAAATAGTTTAAATAGTATATACAGAGTTAATAAAGCCTAACCAATATCCTAAATAGGCAATTCCGAAGAATAAACTCATATAACCCGCTAATGGTACTGTTTTGTTTTTTGAATTGGTCTTTAAAATGAAGTGCAGCATTAGTGAGAATATTAAGGAACTTATAAATAGTATAAGAAAAGATACAGAAGAAAAAGCAAACGACAAAGCGATAAATAATAATACATCTCCTAAACCAAATGCATCGCTAAACTTTATTTTTAACTTATATCTTGAATATAATAGTAATATTAATAACAAAATAGAAACAAAAGTTAGGTTAATAATAGTAGACATAAAAAATAATTCTGGTAATACATTATTATAATGCAGTATACCACAAACTATTGCTAATATTGGAAAAAAGAACCAGTACACTTTACGTTCTTTTACATCTTGATAAAAAATGGAGAGAAAAATAAACATTAGGGCTAGTTTTAAAAGAAACACTTGTGTTAATCTTTAATAGTTTGCTTAGGTGATCCTTTTTCGTCAATCTCCCAGACATTAAATATACCATCACCATCAAAATCGGTTATGGCAGTAGCTCTTGCTTTAAAACTATTATTTGTAGCGTTTAAAATTTCGTAGGTATAATTTGCTTTACCTTCTTCTTTAACTGTTGTAGGCGCTTCGAAATCGATATCATTAAAATCCATAGAATATTTTGAATACATGTATCGGTATGTGGTTTGCGAATTATGAATATGTGTTAGTTGTGTTTGTGCTTCTATACTTCTTGTTTTACTTATTAATGGCATTAGGTTAGGCAAGGCTAATAAAAGTAATATACCTATTATTACTAATACAATTAGTATTTCTTGAAGATTATAAGCTTGTATTTTCTTATTAAGTTTCATATCATTTAGGTTAGGGGTGTAAATATATAAGATATTTTATTAATAGGGTTAGTTTTGGTCTATTGCTAGCGAACCTAAATTAAGCTAATTTTTAATTAAAATGGCAGAGGGAGTATATAGTTTCATGGTTTATAAGCTAATTTTGAACTATCTATATCTGGTTGAATCCCGTCGAAACCTTTGTTATATAGTTCTCGACTGCGCTCGAACGGACAAACTAATAAATATTTCTTACTTAAAAATGAGTGGTTTTTAATTAATTGTTTGTACTAAGTAACTGATTTTAATGTTAATTATTACCTTTCACCTAAAAGAGAAGGTAAAATCATATCGATTAAATGCAAATAATTATATTTACAAAAAATACAACAGATGTTTAAAAACATACAATTTATACTACTTACATTAGTTATAGTTTCATGTAAATCGATTGCTGTTCAAGATCGTTACCAGCAAACAACAAAACAAAAAATGGCTATAGGTAGCATTGGTTTAAATAGTAACTTTATTCTTGAACAGGGTTATGATAATACGGGGCTTCCTAATTATGATAAGGAGATAAAAGTTTCAATTAAATCTTTACCTTATAATAAGGCAACTTATAATGCATTTAGTAAAGCGGCTCAATTACAAGAGGCTAATTTTAAAGTAAATTATATAGACTCTACAGAAATTAAACCTAGATATATAGATATTTCTATTGCAGATAAAGTATTGCTTATTGAGAGTTTAAATGCGAATTCTAATATTACTATTAAAAACTATTTAAGTACTCAAAGAGAAGCGAAAATTGTAACCAGTATTGCTATGGCTTTACCTTCACCTTTAAATAATAGTATAAGAGAGGGCGATGAATATTTTTTATCTGAATATGGTAAAAAATCATATGCGATTGCGATCTATAGAAAAGGAATGTTAATTGAAACCATTCCATTTACAGATGGTGTTATTTTTGCTTATGATGTTTCAAGCTGTTGCTGGCAAGAAAATGACAAACATCAAATTGCTATTGTAGATTTGGTAGATAATAGTGATTGCCCATATAAAACACATGCTTCAGCTAAACGCGCGAAGAAGAAAATTAATTATTTTAAATTCTAAATAATGAAGAGATTCCCAATTATTTTATTCGTTTTTTGTTGCTTTCTTGCCTGCGACGATATTGTTGAAGTAGACGATATTTCTAATAAAACAGTGGAAGCATTAGCACCAAGTAATAATGTTATAGTAACAAGTACTACTGTTAATTTTGCATGGGAAAATTTAGAAGATGCCGATAATTATAAAATACAAATAGCGAAACCTAGTTTTGAATCCGCTCAAGAAATTATATTAGACTCAATAGTTACTATTAACAGCCATAGTAAAACATTAGAAAATGGTGATTACCAATGGCGAGTAAAAGCTATAAATACAGAGTTTGAAACGCCATTTACAACTTTAAGTTTTTCGGTTGAAGAATAAAACTAAAACATATGTGTTAATTGGTGCTGTACTTCTTGTTTGGGGTATAATAGGGTATAGAATTATTTCGGCAGTGAGCCCAGATACGACTCAAATTAACGAACAAGAGTTTAGAGTAAATTTTAATCCTCAAAAACAAGTTGAATTAGATACATTTTCTGTTCAAACAGTGAATAGAGACCCGTTTTTAGGAACGTTGCAATCAAATAAAAAGATAATTAAGAAAAAGACAGTTATTTCTAAAACAGATCTAGTTTGGCCCACTGTTATTTATCAAGGAATAATGAAAGATAAATACACTAGTGCTGAACAAATATTTATAGTTAGTGTAAATGGAAAACAAGGGCTATTAAAGAAAGGAAAAGCTTTTGATGATGTAACTATTATAAAAGGGAATAAAAAGGAACTTACGGTAAAATATAAGGGTAAACTAAAAACTATAGCATTAAAGCAATGATTAGTAAAAAGTTAAATGCAGGTGCTTTACAACTTACATTATTTATTATTGTTGTTATTGCATTACTTTTAGCCGCTTTTGTTTTAATAATTAATATGCATCATCGTTTTGATATACAAACTCAGTTTGTTAAAAATACGATAGAGAATAGTAACAAAGGGATTAAGCATGCGCTTAGTACTAATTTTGAAACCACTATTTTAAAAGATGATGATAATACCAATGTTATAAGTGTATTAAGTAAAACACATTGGGGCCTTTTCGAGAAAGTACATTCTACGAGTACTATAAAAACGAATACTTTTGATAGAATAGCTCTAATCGGTTCAAAACAATCAAAATTTAAACGCACGACATTATATGTTGAAGATAATAATAAGCCACTTGTTTTAGTAGGAAATACAGAAATTAAAGGAGTAGCTTATTTACCTAAGCGTGGTGTAAAAGCAGGTACTATTGCTGGAGAATCTTATTATGGATCTCAACTTATTTATGGGGCAATAAAAGAAAGTTCTGAATTACCTAAACTACATACCACGAGTTTAAATTATTTAAAACAATTAAGGAGAATAGATCAAGACGTACCGCAAGACGCTTTCTTAATAATTGATAGAGTGCGAAGTCATAAAAATTCATTTCTTGAGCCCACTAAGTTTATTGTTTCTAATACAACTATAAATTTATCTGAAATTCGTCTTATTGGTAATATTATTGTAAAATCTAAAACTAGAATTATAGTAAATAATACTGCAGAGCTTAAAGATGTTATTTTATTAGCGCCAGAAATTATAATTAAAAATAATGTAAAGGGTGTTTTTCAAGCTATTGCATCCAAAACCATTGCTGTAGAAAATAATGTGATGCTTAATTACCCTTCGGCTTTGGTTATTTTTAAAGAAGAACAATTAGAAAACACAATAAATAAGGAATATAAAATTTCTATTGCTAGTAATAGTATTGTAAAAGGAAGCGTTGTTTCAATAATACCAAAAAAACCAAGTAATTTTAAGCCTCAAATTAGTATTAATAAAGATGCTACTGTTATTGGTGAAGTCTATTGTAATCAAAATATTGAATTACTAGGCGAGGTAAAAGGGACGGTGTTTACTGCAAATTTCATAGCAAATCAGTCTGGTTCTATTTATCAAAATCATTTATATAATGCAAAAATTAATGTGAACGATTTAAGCTCACATTATTCTGGTTTGTTATTTCAAGATTCAAAAAAAGAAGTAGCCAAATGGTTGTATTAAAAAAAATAAAAGGATCAACTTTAATGGAGACACTAGTGTCTTCTGTATTGATTGTTATCATTTTTATGATTGCTAGTATGACATTAAATAATTTGTTTTCTAATAGTATTAAAAATAATACTCATGGTATTAGCACGAAGATTGACGAATTGCATTATAGGTATTTAAAAGGGAATTTATCATTACCCTATATTAGTAGTTTTGAAAAATGGAATCTTTCTGCTGAATTGATTAATGAAAATGGAAAGCAACGCGTAGAATTTGAAGCTTATAATTCTGAAACGAATAAGCGATTAATAAAAGTAATTAATGAAAACTAAAATAAAAGCCTTTACGTTAAGTGAGCTTATTATAGTGCTTGTGCTCTCAAGTATTATAGTTGGGCTAGCATTTTCTGTTTTAACATTAGTACAACGCCATATGTTTAGTATTCAAGATAATTTAAGTACAAATGCAACCTTAAAAAAGTTAGAACAATCACTTTGGATTGATTTTAATAGATATTCAAAAATAAAATATTCTAATACTAATGATGAATTAGTTTTAGCTTCAGAAATAGATTCAGTTTCTTATAAATTCTTAACAGATTATGTAATAAAAGGAATAGACACTTTTAATATTTCAATAGAAAGTAAAACGTTGTTTTTTGATGCTAAAACTATTGATTTTGGACCTGTTGATGCAGTGAAGCTGAAAACTTCTAAAGCATTTCGTAATCAAGAATTGTTTATTTTTATGGAAAATGATGCTAATGTTTATATGAATTAATGGGATTCGATTTAAGTAATATAAAAAAAGAAGAAAAGCAGACTACTGTTTTAAAAAAAGAAGCAGGTGACTCCTTGTTGAAGAAGGAAATAACCATTTTTAATTCTCCTTTTGGCTCTAAGGTGAAAGAAGATTTCTATGCAGAGGTAAGTGTTTTGCTTAATGCAGGAGTAACACTAAAGCAAGTTTTAGAGCTTTTAGAAAACGGGCAAAAAAAGCAACAAAATAAAGCAGTGCTGTCTAAGATTTCTAACGATATTGTTACTGGGAGAAGTCTGTCTGAAGCGATAAAAAACCAAAAAGTGTTTTCAGAATATGAATATTATGCTATAAAAATAGGGGAAGAAACAGGGACACTTTCTCAAGTTACGGAGCAGTTGGGTGATTATTTTGCAAGAAAAAATGAACAACGACGTAACCTTATAAGTGCACTAACTTATCCTGTAATTATTTTGAGTACGGCTGTTGTAGTAGTGGTGTTTATGTTGCGTTTTGTAGTTCCTATGTTTCAAGATATATTTAAGCAACAAAAGGTAGAGTTGCCAGGAATTACTAAACTTATAATAAGTGCTTCAGATTTTTTAAGAGATTATGGTTGGATTATAGGATTAACTTTTGTTATCCTGCTAATTTCAAGGCCTTTATTAAGAAAAAAAGTGTTGTATAAAACGCTTAAAGATAAAATTACACTAAGAATTCCTTTTGTTGGTAATTTTGTAAAAACAGTATATTTATCTCAATTCACTCAAGCCGTTTCTTTGCTAACAGCATCAAAAGTTCCAGTAGTTAATAGTATACAGCTAGTTAAGCAAATGATTCAGTTTTATCCTTTACAACAGGCTTTAGAAGTCGTGGAAAAAGATATTTTGCAAGGTCATTCTTTAAGTACCAGTCTTTCTAAGCATAAACTATTTAGTGATAAAATGATTGCCTTAGTTAAAGTAGCAGAAGAAACCAATCAAAATGAGCTTATTTTTAATAGATTGAATATGCAATATAATACTCAAGTACAGCAACAATCAAAAATTTTATCTACTATTATGGAGCCTATTATTATTCTTATTGTTGGTATATTGGTAGGTGTTATCTTAATTGCTATGTATTTGCCAATGTTTAAGTTAAGTAGTGTGATTGGGTGATTTTTTTAACTTTTATTTTCCATAATGAAATCGGCAAGCTGCTATTAATAAATGTTCGTTTTCATACTTATATACCAATCGATGTTCAGATGTGATACGTCTAGACCAATAACCTTGTAAATCACCTTTCAACTTTTCAGGCTTTCCAATGCCACTAAAAGGAGTTCGCATAGAATTTTTAATAAGTTCGTTAACTCGTTTTACAATTTTCTTATCGATTTTTTGCCAATACAAATAATCTTCCCAAGAAGATGTAGACCAAGTTAATACCATTTTAACTTTGAAATCGTGCATTAATAATTTGAATTATTTTTTGATCAGATGATTTTAAAAATCTAAGCATAGCATTAGTTACGGTTCTATTTTTTTAAGAAATATGAGCGAAATAGAAACGAATTATATGTGCTATTTCAAAGTTAAAATGGTATAACTTCATTATTCAATTAAATCATTTTGAATGCCTTTGTCTGATTCTAGTTCTTTTATAGAGTTTAATAAGATATCTCTATTTTTTCCTGTAAGAAGATAAGTTGTTTCCTTTAATGAATTGTATTCGTCTAAAGATATTAATACTAAATCTTTGCCGTTTTTACGTTTAATGATGATATCGCTTACATCATTAATAACTTTGTCAAACCAATGTTTTAGGTTTGAACGAAAATCGGTATAGTTTACTGTTTCCATAATACAAATATATAAAAAAGTACTTAAAAGAGTACTTTTTTTTTGCATATTTTTTACAAAGAAGGTTATTAATTTAAGTGCTTATTTATCTAAAATTAATTCTCCTTCATTTTCTAGCAACGGTGGATCTTTGTATTTAACGGTGTCATTTTCTTCAACCTTTTTACCTTTTAACCACATTTTTAATCGCATTGAGAAATAAAATAATATTGGAACAACAATTAATGTTAAGAACGTCGCTATAAATAAGCCATAAATTACGGTCCAAGCTAAAGGGCCCCAGAAAATAACATTATCGCCTCCAAAATAGATATTAGGGTCAAAATCACTTACTAGGGTGTAAAAGTTAATGTTTAAACCAATAGCTAAAGGTATTAGGCCTAGTATCGTTGTTATTGCTGTTAATAATACTGGTCTTAAACGAGCTCTTCCTGCACGAATGATACAGGCTAATAAATCTACTCTTGATAAGTATTCATTTTTGTCTAAATCTAATTCAATTTTCTTCCGGTCTATTAAAAGCTGGGCATAATCGAGCAATACCACGCCATTATTTACCACAATTCCGGCAAGAGAAATAATTCCCATCATCGTCATCATAATAACAAAAGGAGCTCCAGAAATTACAATACCACCAAATACACCTATTAGACTTAAGAAAATCGCAATCATAATAATTGCAGGTTTAGAAACAGAATTGAATTGGAAAATTAAGATTAAGAAAATTAAACCTAATCCTGTGAAAAAAGCACCCATTAAAAAGGCCATTTGCTTATTTTGCTCTTCTATTTGTCCTGTATAATCTATTTTAATACTATCTGGTAGATTATTAAAATTTTCCATTTCATTTTGTATCTGGCTAACTACGGCGCCAGCATCTGTAAAACCTGGAGCCAAAGCTGAATAAACAGTTACCACACGTTTTGTAGCTCTATGTTTTATAGCACTAAAACCTGAAGCGTTTTTCTGTTCGGCTACTGCAGAAATAGGAATCTCTTTTACTTTTCCAGTATTATCTCTAAACGTAATTTTTTGATTAAAAATGGCGCTAGTATTGTAGCGATTGGCTTCATTAAAGCGAACGTAAATATCATAATCGTCACCATCTTCCTTATAAATCCCTGCTTTCGCTCCAAATATAGAATTTCGTAACTGTTGCCCAACTTGACCTGTACTGACTCCTAATTCACCTGCTTTTTTTCGGTTTACCGATACTTGCATGGCAGGTTTATCTTTATTTACATCTATTTTTAACTCATCAATAGCATCTATATTTTTTGCATTTATGAAATCTCGCATGCGCTCTGCAGTTGCAATAAGTTCATTATAATCATCACCTTGAATTTCTATATTAATTGGAGGGCCAGCTGGTGGCCCATTAGCATCTTTTTCAACCGATATTAAAACTCCTGGGTAAATGCCAGTTAAAGACTCTTGTACTTTTTGTCGCAATAACTCACTGTCGGCTCCTTTTCGGTATTTATATTCCCTCATTGAAGCCGTAATTTTACCTTTGTGAGGCATTTCAGCTGAAGAGCCACCATCAGTTTGTGGGTTCCCAGCACCTTCTCCTACTTGTGAAACAGCACTTTCAACTAAGAAATTTTTATCCCCATCTGTATACTCACTACTATTAATAACACTATATACTTTCTTTTCGATTTCATTAGTGATTTGATTTGTTTTTTCAATATCTGTACCTTGAGGGTATTCTATATAAACAATGATTTGATTGGGTTTATTCTCGGGGAAAAATTCAATTTTAGTACGTTGTGAAGCTACTGAACCTCCAAATGCCATAAAAGCAGCGATTAATAATAGAAAAGATAATAAAGAAAGCACATAAGGGCGTTTTCCTTTTAAAGCTAGAGTTATTTTACGTTCATACCAATTCTCAAGTTTTACTAAAGATTTGTTTTGAAAACGATTTGCCATTTTACGAATAACTAATCGATAAACCCAAAGTAGTATTGCCGTAAAAATCATTACAGTTCCTAAAGCACTGTAAGCACCTCCAAAAAATAAAATAAACAACCCTATTATGGCGATTATTGCTGAAAGTTTTACAATTTTATTTAAAGGCATGTCTCTGTCTTCGGTGGTCATAAACTGAGAGACTAAAACCGAGTTAAAGAATATAGCAACAAATAGAGAAGATCCCAATACTACAGATAAGGTGATAGGGAAATATTTCATAAACTGTCCCATAACTCCTGGCCACAATCCTAATGGTATAAATGCGGCAACTGTAGTCGCAGTAGAAATAATAATAGGAAATGCAATTTCTCCAATACCTTTCTTAGCAGCTTCAAGTCGAGTTAGACCCTCTTCGTCCATTAAACGATAAACGTTTTCTACAACAACAATTCCGTTATCAACTAGCATTCCTAGTCCCATAATTAATCCAAAGAGAATCATGGTATTCATGGTGTATCCTAAAGCCGATAAGATCATTAAGGACATAAACATAGACATAGGTATTGCAAAACCAACAAAAAGCGCGTTTTTGAATCCTAAAAAGAACATTAAAACGGTAACGACGAGTATAATACCGAAAATAATATTGTTTACTAAATCATCAACCTGACCAATCGTTCTCGACGATTGGTCATTGGCAATAGTCACTTTTAAATTAGTTGGAAAAACAGTTTCCTTAGCTTTAGCAACAATAACTTCTATTTGTTCTGCAGCAGCTACCATGTTTTCTCCTGCTCGCTTTTTAACATCAAGCATAACGACACGATCCCCAAATTCGCGTGCATAGGTTGTTCTTTCTTTTTCTTTAAACGTCACTTTAGCGACATCTTTTAAATAAATAGGAGACCCGTTTTCAGATTTTACAACAAAGTTATTTAATGCTGAAGGGGTTTCGATTTCACCAATAATTCTAATCGTACGTCTTTGACCACTAGAAATTAGATTTCCTGCAGACATAGTCATGTTACCATTATTTATGGCGCTAATAATGTCGTTGAAATTTACTTTTGAAGCCATCATTTTATAGATGTCTACGGCGACTTCTATTTCTTTTTCTTGAGCACCACGAATGTCTACCTTTTTAATCTCTTCAAGGTCTTCGATCTCGTCTTGTAAATACTCTCCAAACTCTTTTAATTTGGTTACAGGGTAATCTCCAGAGATATTAATATTAAGAATAGGAATTTCTTCACTCATACTTAATTCAAAAGCATTAGGCTCTACTTTAGCACCATTAAAAGTGGGCCAGTCTTCGCTAGAGGTTTCAGAGTCTATTTCGTCTTTTACTTTTTGTTTTGCTTGCTCTACAGATATGTTTTCGTCAAATTCAACAATAACCATAGAATAATCCTCTTGAGAAGTGGAAGTGATCTTAACTAGGTTGCTAACTGTTTTAAGTTTTTTTTCTAGAGGATCTGTGATTAGTTTTTCAATATCTTCAGCAGTATTCCCTGGGAAAATGGAACTAATATAAATTTTAGTTTCTTTAATTTCTGGAAAACTTTCTCTTGGCATGCTAAAATAAGCAGAGACTCCTAAGAAAAGAATCATGACCATCATAACATAAATGGTAGTCTTATTGTTTATAGCCCATGAGGATAAACCAAACTCTTTGTCGAACTGTTTTTTATTAGTCATTAGTCTGTAGTCTTTAGTTGTTAGTAATTGTGTTGTTATGCTTCAAGTATTTTTGTAACCCTGATGACATTTTAGATAATTCTTCTAGACTTATTCTTGCTTTATGGTTCTGTTCATCATTTATGAAATTTAACCGATTTGCTATTGTTGAACAGACAACACATTCTTTAATCGAACCATTAGAAATATTTAGAAAACGATTAAATTGAGCATTGGTGCCTCCAGATTCTTCAGCAATATTCAAAGCAATTGAAGTCGCAGCTCTTCTGTATTGAGAGGATAAGCCATAAGTTTCGTTTTTAGGAAAGTTATTAGTAACCACATAAGTTTCATCAATAAAATCTAAAGCTTTTTGATAAACTTTCAAGTCTTCGAATTTAAATTTAACTTCTTTTTCCATCTTTTAATATATCTTAATTGAAACTATAAACATTCTATCGTCTAAAGACTAATGTCTACAGACTACTTATTATCTGTACTTTCTGTCCGTCTTTTACACTTCTTGCACCTTCTTGGATGATTTCTGCATTATCTTTTAATCCTTTTAAAACCTCTATAACATCACCTTGTGTTCTCCCTGTTTCAATAATGACACGTTCAGCAACAGCTTTATCGTTGTTTTTATCTTTTAAAATATAAATATATTGTTCACCTCCAGCATTTTCAGAAATAATACTTTGCGGAATTAATAGCGCTTTTTTATTCGTATAATCGTTAATTTTTAATTGAGCTGTTAAGTTTGGTTTAATAGTTCTTTTTTTATTAGGTACTGCTATTTCAACTTTAAAGGTTCTATTAGTAGGGTTAATAAAATTACTAGCTTGTCTAATTTTTGCTTTATGGGTTTCTCCTAAAACAGGAAATGCTACTTCTACATCTTTGTTAACTGTTATGTTGGAGATGTAACGTTCTGGTACATCTACAGCGATATACATGTCTTTAAGGTTAACAATACGCATTAATTGAGTTTGTCCTGGCGCAACAACACTTCCTTTTTCTGTAATAACATCATCTATTACTCCTGTAAAAGGAGCTCTAACTGATGTTTTCGATAACATGGCATTAAGTTGAGATATTGCTTTTTCTTGACTTTCGTAAGCAGACTTAGCTTGTAAATATTGTATTTCGCTACCTATTTTTTGATCCCAAAGGCGTTGTTGTCTTTCGTATGTTGTTTTTGCTAAATTGGTTTGAATTTGTAGTTGTGCTAATTGTTGACTCATACCACCATCGTCAATTCTAGCTAAGAGTTGCCCTTTAGAAACACGTTGCCCTTCCTTTACAAAAACCTGTCTTAGTATACCTCCCATTTCAGGAGTTATTATTAAGTTCTCTTTAGTTTCTACATTGCCTTGTAATTCTAAATAATGATTAAATTCTTCAGATTTTGCAGTGAAAGTAGTTATTAAAGGTAATTTCTTTTCAGGAGTAAGTATATCAATACGTTCATCGATAGTCTTTATCTGCTCAGTAATTTCCTGCTGCTTCGAGATTAGAATATTACGCTGTTCTTTTATGGCTTTAATATCTTTAGAAGTAGTAACATCAAAACTGGTTTTTTTCGTTCCTTTTTCTTTTTTATCTCCAGAACAAGAAGCAAGAAGTAGAATAATGATTAATGTGGTCGCTATATTTTTCATTGGTGATTGATTTTCTTTTGAGTTTAAAAGTTTAAAAGTTTAAAAGTTTATGAGTTTATAGGTTTAGTAATTTGTTTATTCAATTGTGTTTTATGTAAACCATTTAACATAGCTGTGATTTCGGATATCGTTTCTCTTAATTTTAAATAGTCACTTTCTGTAATAAATTTAAGATCATATGACAGAATAACTTGATTTAAAAGTTCTAGTGCAGAACTATATGAAATTTCAGTAAACCGCGCCTTATCTTTACCAGAATGTCTTCCAGTTCCTTCTGCAATATTTGAAGAAATAGAAATTGCACAACGTCTCATTTGGCTAATTAAACCAAATCTTTCATCATCAGGAAAAGACTTAGTCAACTTATATACCATTGTAGATAATGCTTTAGATTTTTTCCAAACATTAAGTTTTTCAAAAGAAAATATTTTTATTGTTGTATTCATAATTTATATATTTTTAAACACCTAAACTAAATATTAATTTTTCGGAATTTCATTTAAAACGGTTTCTAATTCTGATTTTTTAGTAATGACGTCTAACATGGCTTGTAATAATTCATTTTGGGCAGAATACAATTGCGTTTGTGCTTGGCGTAATTCAAAACTGGAGCCCAGACCTTCAAAAAACTTAATTTGATTCTTTTTTTCAATGCGTTCAGCAAGGCCTAAATTCTCTTTTTTATTATTATAATCTTCAATGGAGAATTGATAGCTGCTTTTTGCGGCAGAAATTTCTAGTTTAATCTTTTGTTCTGTTTCAGTAAGGTTTTCTTCAGCTATTTCTAAATTTATTTTTGCACGCTGCGTTGCTGCTCTTTTCATTCCAGAACTAAATATGGGAACATTTAAGCTCACACCAAATAGAGAAGATCCAAACCATTTTGTATCCTTATTAAGGAAAACGAATTTTTCATTGAAAGCAGAATAACCACCGTTTAAAAAAGCATTTAAACGAGGCAAGTATTTGCTCTTTTCTAGTTTTAATAATAGTCCTTTAGCTGTCTTATCATTATTTGCGATTTTATAATCTATAGTGCTTTCTACTTCCTCGTCTGCTTCTAAAAGGCTAAGCACTACATTTTGACTTGTTAATGCGTTTAAGTTTTCCGTTAGAATAGAAGTTGCTTCTATAGGTCTACCTATAGTAATGTTAAACATTTTATAAGCCAAATCTCTTAGTCTAATCGTGTTTTGTAAGCGACTTTGAAGGCCTTGTAATGTTAATTTAAGTTGCTCTACACTTTCTTCTTCTTCGAGTCCATTTTCATAAATCTTAGTCACATCGAATAAGTTCTTTTCTAAAACGGTTATATTTCGTTGTAAGACAGACATGCTTTCATTCGCTAACAATACATTGCCATAAGCATTAATAGTTGCTTTTCTTATTTCTAAATCGGTTTTTTCTTTCGCGTTTTTAGAAATTTCGAGAAATACCTTTGCCGATTGCAATCCTACCAAATAAGAACCATCGAATAATAATTGACTTAAAGTAGCTGTAGCATTAGCATTTTGCTTTGTGCCAAAGATTACCTTGGCAAAATCGCCAGGTTGTCCTCCAAAAAACTCTGCAGGAATAACCGAAACTTGTTGCTTCAAGAAGTTTTGATAATCGATATTTGCATTAAGTTGCGGTAATCCAGTAGCTGTAGTTTCCCATTTCCTTTTTTCTGCAACTTCAATTTTTCGAGTCGCATTTTTTGATGCTCGATTATTTTCTAAAGCATAATCTATAGCCTCTTGTAATGTAAAACGGTATTCTTCTTCTTGAGAAAATCCCAGAGAAGAAAAAATTAAAAAAATAATTAAAACAATAGGTTTTACCATCTTTTATGATTGATTTTGTGTTATAAAATTATTGAGAATTGTTAATCCTTTTTCAGTTACAATAGCTCTTAAATGATATTCTAAATAATTTTCCATTAGATAATCCATATTGAATTTTTCTTTAGGAAAAATTGCGTGATCTTTAATCCCTATCATACCATTAAAGTACATTCTAGAAATAAAATCGACATCTATATTTGGTCTAAATAATAAGGTGTCTATTCCTTTTTGAAGACTATCACCTACAGATTCTTGCATGACTTCAAATTGCTTAATACGAATAGCCTCATATATATTTGGATAATATTTTTTTAGTTGATGTTGTGGAGAGGCTTGTTCATTTTTTAAATGATGCATAACAAACATTTTAACGTCATATAATTCTTCTATAGGATTGTTTGAAGCTTCACAAATCCCATCTATGCCTTCACAAATGTTTTCAAATAAATTAAAGGTAACTGCTTCTACTAACTTTGTTTTATTCTTAAAATGAACATATATGGTTTTTTTAGACATGCCTAGTTCATTGGCAATATCGTCCATGGTTACACTTTTAAAACCAAGAGTTAAAAAGAGTTCTGTAGATTTACTTATTATTTGATCTCTAACCATAATAGATCACAAATATACAAAGGAAACTTTAAAAACAATAAAAGTTTCCTTGGTTTAATGATTTTTTAATATTGAATTGTTTTTAGTACAGATCTTGTTTTAATTTAATCAATTACATTATTTTTGCGGGATGTTAAGCACAAAACAATATCAAGAGTTTTTTGTAGATTATTTAAAAGAATTTACAACTTTAAAGGAGCCAGAGAATTTATATAATCCTGTTAATTATATCTTAGAGCTTGGAGGTAAGCGATTACGACCGGTTTTAACTTTGCTTTCTGCCGAGATTTTTAATACAGATTATAAAAAAGCACTTGATGCAGCTTTAAGTATAGAGGTTTTTCATAATTTTTCTTTGGTTCATGATGATATAATGGACGATGCGCCATTACGTCGTGGTAAACAAACCGTTCATGAAAAATGGGATACCAATACAGGTATCTTATCTGGAGATGCAATGTTAATTATGGCTTATCAATTATTTGAAAAATACAATCCAAATACATTTCAGGCTTTAGCCAAGTTGTTTAGTAAAACAGCACTAGAAGTTTGCGAGGGACAGCAGTATGATATCGATTTTGAAACTAGAGATGATGTTATTATTGATGAGTATTTAAAAATGATAGAATATAAAACAGCTGTTTTGGTTGGTGCTGCAATGAAGATGGGAGCAATTGTGGCAAATGCTTCTGTCGAAGATCAAAATAACATCTATGAATTTGGTCGTTTATTAGGGATTGCTTTTCAGCTACAAGATGATTATTTAGATGCTTTTGGTAATCCTGAAACTTTTGGAAAACAAGTTGGCGGAGATATTATTGAGAATAAAAAAACGGTTCTTTATCTAAAAGCAATAGCATTTTTAGAACCTTCAGAAAGTAAACAGTTACAACAACTTTTTAGTATTAGCTTAGAAGATAATTCAGACAAAATAAATACCGCAAAACAATTTTTTGTAGAAAGTGGCGCTGCTGATGCTACTAAAAATGAAATAGAAGTTTACACGAATAAAGCTTTTTTTGTGTTAGATAAGTTGAGTGTCTCTGAGGAGAAGAAAACTATTTTAAGAGAATTTGGAAAAAGCTTAATGATTCGAAAAGCGTGATTTTAGTTGTTTTTTAACTGAAGCAAAGTAAGAGTATAGTTAGATATGAAGTTACCCACTACATTTGAAAGTTTAGTAGAAGAAGCAAATACTCTTAATTTATATAAAAAGTTAATTGCTCAGCTTAATAAAGACTTTCTTTATGCAAATATAGATTTAGATTTAAGTGATGAGATATTACCTACCAGTTTAAAGTTAATTCTCGGCGAGACTGTTTTTCAACTTATTCAAGAAAAATTTGCTGAGTATTTAAACTTATTATACATAATAGATGTTCCTGAAAATGTTATCAAACAATTAAAAGGAGATGATACATTACAACTTGCTAAACAAGTTGCGTTCTTAATTATAAAGAGAGAATGGCAAAAGGTTTGGTTTAGAAACGAATATTCGAATTAAAAGTATACCCTAACAAAAGGGGCCCAAGCATTTTGGAATACACTTGTGTTTTCGTCATAAAGCAAATCGTATCTTATGCCAATGGTTGCAAAGTTTGTTCTGTATCCAGCACCAACAAAAAGAGCCGGATACCAATAATTATCATCCTCTAATTCGGCAAAATCACCTTTAAATTTCCTGCTAACATTAACTTCTTCAAATTCTGCTGAAAGTTGAATTTCTTTTATTGGGCTATATAAACTAATAATGCTTCCTCCTAATATAACAGAATTAGATATGTTTTTTACACTACTATAAGTTCCAGTTAAACCAACACCTACAGCAAAGCTGTTGTTAAATTGATAAATAGCACTGGGGGCCAATGTTGCGTTAAAAGAACCATTACCAGGGTTTAAGCTAAAACCACCGCCAAAGCGAACTTTTTTCCAAAAATCACTTTTAGTTTTAGGAGCATTTACTTTATCATCTTGAGCATTTAATTCAGACATCGATACTAATAGAATACTTAAAAAAAATAGTGATTTTAGAGTGAAAAAAGAAAATGATTTCATAATTATTTTAGTTTATATTTATACTTGATAATAAAATTAAAGTTAAGCAATCTTTATAATAAAGTATGAGTTTGTCTTATAAAAATAAGAAAAGAGCTACTATTTTTAGAGAAAGTTGTATTTTTGATAAAATTTTGTTGAAGCGCTAATAGCTTAAAAATTATAATGGATAGATATTCCTTTTTAAACGCAGCACATACAGCATACTTTGCTGACCTATACGAACAATATTTAGAAAACCCAGATTCTGTTGAGCCCAGCTGGAGAGCCTTTTTCCAAGGTTACGATTTTGGGAGTGAGAATTATGGATTAGAAGGTGAAATAGTCGATGGTGTTTCTGCTCAAATTCCTGAGGAAGTTCAAAAAGAATTTCAAGTTGTTAAATTAATAGATAGTTATAGAAATAGAGGACATTTGTTTACAAAAACAAACCCAGTAAGGGAGCGTCGTAAATATGAACCAACTTTAGAAATTGAAAATTTTGGACTAACTACTAACGATTTAGACACCGTTTTTAATGCTGGAGAAATTCTTGGTATAGGAGCACAATCACTTCGAGTAATAGTTAAACACCTAGAAAGTATTTATTGCCATTCTATTGGTATCGAATACATGTATATTAGGAAGCCAGAAGAGATTCAATGGATACAGAATAAGCTTAATATTAATGATAATCAACCTAATTTTTCTTCAGAAAGAAAAAAACACATTCTTAAAAAACTTAATGAAGCTGTTTCTTTTGAAAGTTTTTTACATACAAAATATGTCGGTCAAAAACGTTTTTCTTTAGAAGGTGGAGAGGCTTTAATTCCTGCTCTCGATGCTGTAATTGAAAAAGCTGCAGATCTTGGTGTTAAAGAATTTGTAATGGGAATGGCTCACCGTGGTCGTTTAAGTACTTTAACTAATATTTTCGGAAAAAGTGCTAAAGATATTTTTAGTGAATTTGATGGAAAAGATTACGAACAAGAGATTTTTGATGGTGATGTTAAATACCATTTAGGTTGGACTAGTGTTAGAAAATCAGATTCTGGTAAAAAAATAAATTTAAGTATAGCGCCAAATCCATCTCACTTAGAGACGGTTGGAGCTGTGGTTGAGGGCATCGTAAGATCTAAACAAGACAAATACTATAAAGATAATTTTAGTCAAGTATTACCTATTTTAGTTCATGGTGATGCTGCTATTGCCGGACAAGGTTTAGTGTATGAACTCATTCAGATGGCGCAATTAGATGGTTATAAAACGAATGGAACGATACATATTGTAGTAAATAATCAAGTTGGATTTACTACCAATTATTTAGATGCTCGATCGAGTACATATTGCACAGATATTGGAAAAGTGACATTGTCCCCAGTATTACATGTTAATGCAGATGATGCTGAGGCCGTAGTCCATGCTACATTATTTGCATTAGATTTTAGAATGCAATTTAAACGGGATGTTTTTATAGACATGTTAGGCTATAGAAAATATGGACATAATGAAGGCGATGAGCCTCGTTTTACACAACCAAAACTATACAAAGCAATTTCTAAGCATAGTAACCCTAGAGATATTTATGCAAAAAGCTTAATTGCTCAAAATGTTATAGACGAAGGTTACGTTAAACAATTAGAAAAACAATATAAAGCTTCACTTGAAGAAGAATTAGAAGATTCAAGAAAAGAAGATAAAACGGAGATTACAGCTTTCATGGAAGATGAATGGAAAAAATTCATTTATGCCGATGAAAATGAAATGATGAAAGCCGTAAATACAAAAACTACTAAAAAGAAATTAACCGAAATTACAAAGGTGATTTCTAACTTACCAAAGGATAAGAAGTTTATTAGAAAAATAGAGCGTCTAGTACAATCACGTCAAAAAATGTTTGATGAAGATAAATTAGACTGGTCAATGGCCGAACATTTAGCTTACGGTACACTTTTAGACGAAGGTTTTGATGTTAGAATTTCTGGACAAGATGTAGAAAGAGGAACTTTTTCACACCGTCATGCTATTGTAAAAGTTGAAGATAGTGAGGAAGAAATAGTATTACTTAATCAAGTGAGTGATAAGCAAGGGGAATTCTATATTTATAATTCATTATTATCAGAGTATGGTGTTGTAGGTTTTGATTATGGTTATGCCATGGCAAGTCCTAAAACATTAACTATTTGGGAAGCACAATTTGGAGACTTTAGTAATGGTGCTCAAATTATGTTAGACCAATATATTTCTTCAGGAGAAGATAAATGGAAAACTCAAAATGGCTTAATAATGTTATTACCTCATGGTTATGAGGCGCAAGGAGCAGAGCACTCTTCTGCGAGAATGGAGCGTTATTTACAACTTTGTGCTAAAGATAATATGTTTGTGGTAGATTGTTCTACACCAGCAAATATGTTTCATTTGTTAAGACGACAAATGAAAGCGCAATACAGAAAACCATTAATTGTATTTACACCAAAAAGTTTATTACGTGATCCGAAATGTGTTTCTTCGGTAGAAGAATTTGCTAACGGAAGTTTTCAAACAGTGATAGGCGATAATATAGTGTCTCCTACAAAAGCTAAAACATTAGTTTTTGTAACAGGTAAGTTTTATTATGATTTAGATAAGGAACGAGAAAATTTAAAACGTGATGATGTTGCAATAGTAAGAGTGGAGCAATTATTTCCATTGCCATCTAAAGAGATTAGAGCCATTTTAAAGAAATATAAAGCAGTTAAAGATATTGTTTGGGCTCAAGAAGAACCAAGAAATATGGGGGCATATAGTCATTTATTAATGCATTTCGATGAAGCTAAGACCTTTAGGATCGCATCAAGACGTTTCTATGGTGCACCAGCAGCTGGTAGTTCTGTGCGTTCAAAAAAACGCCATAAAGAAGTTATTGATTATGTGTTTGATAAAACAAAAAATAACCAGAGATAATTTGAATTAAACCATAAAAACTAAGTTAATCCCAACTAGTAATTGTTCTTGGTGAATTCTATTTTATTCGTTTAAAATATAAAAAGATGAAAAAAATATTTTTAATAATTACGTTTTTAAGTTTTGGTTTTTCATTTTCTCAAAATGAGGAAAAAGCAGTTAAAAGTACTTTAATAGATTTTAAAGCTGCTTATAATGATTTAGATTATGAAGCGATTTTTAATTTGTTTAATGATAAAATGAAATCAGAATTTCCTTTAAAAAAAGTAGAGAAATTTTATGGAAGGATTAATAAAGCAAAAGGGGGGATTAAAGCATTAAATTTTGAAAAAATAAAAGACAGTTCTCATGTTTATAAAGCAAAATTTAAAAGAGATGTTTTAGATTTGGTGATAGATGTAGATGAGAATAATTTAATTAATAATTTAGTTCTTAAGCGCCCAAAAAGAGATTACAAAAGGAATTAAAAAAACGCGATTTTAGTAGAGAAGCTAAAATTGAATAGTATAAAAGGAATAAAATTAAAATAGAAGCTGAAAATATAGATAGTTATTTGGACAGCTTAATAAATACAAAAAATAAAATTACAGTACGATGATTTTAGAAATGAAAGTACCTTCCCCAGGAGAATCTATTACAGAAGTAGAAATAGCTGAATGGTTAGTTGAAGATGGAGATTATGTAGAAAAAGACCAAGCTATAGCTGAAGTTGATAGTGATAAAGCAACTTTAGAATTACCAGCTGAAGAAAGCGGGATCATTACGCTTAAAGCTGAAGAAGGAGACGCAGTAGCCGTAGGGCAAGTTGTTTGTCTTATAGACACTAGTGCGGCAAAACCTGAAGGAGGAGAAACACCTGCTAAAACAGAGAAAAAAGTTGAGGCTCCTAAGGTGGAAGCTCCTAAGGCAACTGTTGCCACTAAAACATATGCTACAGGCACAGCTAGCCCTGCAGCAAAAAAAATTATATCTGAAAAAGGATTAGATGTTTCACAATTATCTGGAACAGGAAAAGATGGTCGCATAACAAAAGAAGATGCCGCAAATGCAAAGCCTTCAATGGGAACACCTACAGGAGGAAATAGAGGATCTTCTCATAGTAAAATGTCTATGTTACGTCGTAAAGTTGCTGAGCGTTTAGTTGAAGCTAAAAACACGACAGCGATGCTAACTACTTTTAATGAAGTAGACATGTCTCCAATATTCGAATTAAGAAAGCAATACAAAGAAACTTTTAAGTCTAAACACGGTGTAAGCTTAGGGTTTATGTCTTTTTTCTCTTTAGCAGTTGTTAGAGCATTAAAAATGTACCCAGCAGTTAATTCTATGATAGATGGGAAGCAGATGTTAAGTTATGATTTCGTAGATATTAGTATTGCAGTGTCTGGCCCTAAAGGATTAATGGTGCCAGTAATAAGAAATGCTGAAAACTTATCTTTTAGAGGTGTAGAATCTGAAGTAAAAAGATTAGCCATAAGAGCTAGAGATGGAAAAATCACTGTAGATGAAATGACTGGAGGTACTTTTACCATTTCTAATGGTGGGGTATTTGGAAGTATGTTGTCTACACCAATAATTAATCCACCACAAAGTGGAATCTTAGGAATGCATAACATTGTAGAAAGACCAATGGTTGTAGATGGGCAAGTAGTAATTAGACCAATTATGTATGTTGCTTTATCTTATGATCATAGAATAATAGATGGTAAAGAAAGTGTAGGGTTTTTAGTTGCTGTAAAAGAAGCATTAGAAAACCCAATAGAATTATTAATGGGTAATGATGTTAAAAAGGCTTTAGAGCTTTAAAAATAAATACCATTTCAATATTTAAAAGAAGCCTTTAAGGCTTCTTTTTTTTGTTTTATAAAACATAAAGATTGAAATATTAATGTGAGAGTATGTTAATTAAATCACAAACCGAATGATTTGATTTCAGCATAAGAAATTGTAAATCAAGTCTTTATGTGATTAAAAAAATAAAATAAAATTAATTAATGTAAGGAAGATATAATTAAACCCACCAAGTAAGAGTAAATTTTTTCACAAGTATACTAAACGTTTTGGCCAAAAAATATAGTAACTAAATAACATAGAAAAAAGAATCATTTCAATTTAAAAATAGGTGTAAAAATGCACTTTATGAAATGATTCGTTAGTTAAAAGTATAATATTTAAAAAGCAAAACAATGAAAACTTTAAAATTAAATTTCCTATTATTAGTATCCGTAGCATTAATATTAGCCTCTTGTAGTAACGACGATGATCTTGCTACAGTAAACGATCCTGTAACTCCAACAGTTTCAGCTCAAGAACTAGAAGCCTTATCTTTATTAACAACTTTTGAAAGCGATGGTGGTGCGCCATATAATGCAGATAGTCCTTCAGTTACTTTTCCAAGTTCTTATAATGTCTTTATACCTTCTATTTATGGCTTAGATTTGAACTTATTATCATCCTCAAATGCATTTGGTCCAGTAACGCGTTTACCACTTTACAAAGGTTTAGATCCAGATGGAAATGATGTAGATTATATCATTACAGAAGCTTCAGACGAAAATGTAGCTAGATTATTAGGAGTTGCCTATGCACCAAGAATGTCTAGAGCTGTGGGTTCTAGCGGAGCTCAAGAAGTAAGTATTAATAATGGACGAATTACTTTTTCTGGAAAAGTAGATTTTAGTCCAAGTCGATCTGTAACACCAGGAGATCCATCTATAGCTGGAAGTCCAAATGAACTTACTGGATCTGCATTTCCTCCATCGGCTGTTTCACCAGGTGCTATTGCTGATGATAATTGGTCTTCGTTTATCGTATTACCAAGTGATTTAGTATTAAATGCTCAAATAATGGCAAATTCAACAGGGCTTCATGATAGAATTCCTAAACTTCAAGAAGATAATCAAAGCAATGTTAATTTAGATAGAGCAAATAGAGCTGTAGTATTGCAGATATTAGACGGATGGCATGCAGGTAGTGCGTATTACTACCATTTAGTAACAGATGCTTCTCAACAAGGACCAGCTGCCATAGAACAAGGGGTATATGCTCCTAGATTGAATAACTTACCAACATTTGGAGTTTATCCAGAAGGTTCTTTACTAGGTTTCTCTCCAGTAGCAAATGGAGTGGCAGGATCTCAAGGATTAGATACGACAGTATTAGATCAATCTATAGATCCAGTAAATGTATTTCCAATAGATCCAAGCGATGAAAACTTTTCACCAATGTGGGATGCGCACATTAATATGTGGACTCAAGATGCAATTAGCAATGGGCAAAGAAGAATTATAACAGGAGTTAGTGATCTTAATACACTAGTAAATGATGGATTAGTAGTTCCTTTTGTAGGAAATTTACCAGGACCAGTAAATAGTTTTATAGCAGGATTAACACCAACAGGTGCCTTAATTAATTGCCCAGTTATTTGTCAACCAAATGGATCTGTTATTGGGACAACCATTGGTAGTCCTTGGAATAACTAAAAAACAACACTGCTAGTTTAATAGCATTACGAGTATTAATTTAAAAAAAGGTTGAGTTTTATATATAAACTCAACCTTTTTTATAATAGAAAACCCTGTACACTTCCATATACAGGGCTTTCATTCGTTCTCCCTAAGAACTAATTTAATAGCATTGTAAATGTATAGGATATTAAGATTAAAAAAAATACGTATTACTACGTATTTTTTGATCGTTCATTATTAAATAGACATAAATTTAATAATACTCATTAGTTAATATCAGTTATTATTTTGGTTAAAAAGATAAAGTGAAGAAAGCTAGGTATACTATATAAGAAAAGCTCTAAAACGATCAGTTTATTGAGTTTTAGAGCTAATCCTAGGGATAAAAAACAATAAGTTTACCTTACAAAACTTATCGTTTTAATTTCTTCTCCCAATTAAGAAGATGATTAATAGCTCTACAAATATAAGTTTGATTGTATTATTATAAAATACGTATTACTACGTATTTTTAGAAATTCATCTTATTTACGTTAGCCCAAATAGATAATGAATTAGGTTTTTTTTCTAATTCAAGTTTGGTAACTATATTTTCTCGATGTTTCTCTACTGTTCTAATAGAGATACTTAAAATGTTAGCTATTTCAGAACTACTATTACTTTCTGAAATAAGCCTGACGATACGTTGTTCAGATTTTGTTAGTGGTTCTAAAAGATTTTCTTTTATAGATGTCGAAGAGTCCAAGTATTGTGCTATTTCATTACTAAAATAAGGCGTATTTTCTTTAACACTTTCAATGCAGGCTTCAATTTCATCTACAGCAAATTCCTTTAAAATATAACCGTAAATATTTAGTTCTTGTGCTTTATCATACAGGGCTTCTTCTTTATCGAAAGTAATGAGGATTATTCTTGTAGTAATATTATTTTTTTTACATTCATTAGCAATTTCAATACCCGTTAAATAAGGCATTCTTATATCCAAAATGGCGATTTCGGGTTTTAGTTTAACAATTAAGTTATAAGCCTCTCTGCCATCATTGGCACTTCCTATTACATTGTGTCCATTAGATTTTAGAAAATCGGTTAACCCATGTAACATTAAAGGATGATCGTCTGCTATGACAATTCGTGTATTCATTTAGCTAGTAAGGAGGTTTATTGCTATTATAAAGAATAAAAGTAATGAAATATTTAATGTAGTTACTTTTTTAGGTATAAATGTTTGGTATCATAATCTATAATGGCTTTCGCTTTTTTTAAAATATCGGCACCTATTATCCCATCTACTGGTTTTCCACCATGATTAATTAAGGCTGTATTTACATGGACTAAATCGAAGAGAACGAGGTCTATTTCATCAATTTTATAACGTCCTATTTTTATAATATTTTTTTTAGAAACCTTGGTAAGCATATCTGTTGCGCCAGCTCCTGCTGCTTTAACATTCGAATCATTAACCTTCAAATCAAAAAAAGAAATACTTTCAAAACCTACGCATGAACTAGAAGCTCCAGTGTCAAGAATAAACAAGCCTTTAATACCATTAATAGAAGCCTTTACTTCAAAATGATTGGTTTTAGTAAATTTAAGCTTTGTTCGAGTGTAGTTTTTTGAATCTAAAAAAGATTTAAGTGTTGCGTCCATAAAAATATTTAGACAAACTTAATGAAACTCATTAAATAAATGAATAGTTAAATCACTTAACAAATTGCTATTTTTGCATTATGATAATTACAGATACACATACTCATTTATATAGCGAAGCTTTTGATGAAGATAGAGAAGAGATGATGCAACGTGCTCTAGAGAATAATGTTAAACGCTTATTTGTTCCCGCAATAGATTCTACATATACAGAAGGTATGCTAGCTTTAGAGGCAAAGTATCCTGGAAATGTGTTTTTAATGATGGGATTGCATCCAACACATGTAAAAGAAAATTATGAAATAGAATTGTCTCACGTTTCGGAAATGCTTAAGACGCATAAATTTTATGCCGTTGGAGAAATTGGGATAGATTTATATTGGGATAAAAGTACATTAGGAATTCAACAAGATGCTTTTAAAAGGCAAATACAATTAGCAAAAAAGTATAGTTTACCAATAGTTATTCATTGTAGAGATGCATTTAACGAAGTTTTTGAGGTATTAGAAGCTGAAAAAAGCGAAACGCTTTATGGTATTTTTCATTGCTTTACAGGAACATTAGAACAAGCTAAGAGAGCGATTTCATATAATATGAAATTAGGAATAGGTGGCGTAGCTACATTTAAGAATGGTAAAATAGACCAATTTCTTAATGAGATTAGTTTAGAACATATTGTTTTAGAAACAGATGCTCCTTATTTAGCACCTAAGCCATATAGAGGAAAAAGAAATGAAAGCCTATACATCTTAAAGGTGTTAGAAAAGCTGTCAGAGATTTATTCTATTTCAGAAGAAGAAATTGCTAATATTACAACAGAGAATTCAAAAACAGTATTTGGAATTTAGTTTTATCTGTAAATATGAGTTTGTTATAAGAAAATTACGTCAGTTCGAGTGCTTCGACTTAAGGAGAAGTGTATCGAGAATAGTGATTTTCGTATCAAAAATCTATTCTCGATACGTTTTTTTTTCACTATGTTGCAAAAAATCACTCGAATTGGCGATTTTTGATCACTAATATCTTTATGTCGAACTGAGGTTATAAAAAATAATCCAATCACCCAACAAATCTAATAATCCAAATGAAAAGCATTCCAAACATACTCCTTATATATACTGGAGGAACAATAGGTATGATTAAAGATGTTGAAACAGGAGCTTTAAGAGCTTTCGACTTTAATAATTTACTGCTTAAAATCCCTGAATTAAAATTATTAGACTGTAATATAGAAACCATTTCGTTCGAAGAACCTATAGATTCTAGTAATATGAAGCCAGAATATTGGATTCAAATAGCCGAAATTGTTGAATCTAATTATGATGACTTTGATGGTTTTGTAATTTTACACGGTAGCGATACAATGAGTTATTCTTCGTCTGCATTAAGTTTTATGTTAGAAAACTTAAATAAACCAGTAATTTTTACAGGGTCTCAATTGCCAATAGGCGATTTACGAACCGATGCAAAAGAAAATTTAATTACTTCTATTCAAATTGCATCTCTTCAGCGATATGGTAAACCCGTAATTAAAGAAGTTGGTTTATATTTTGAATACAAATTATATAGAGGTAATCGAACTACAAAAATTAATGCAGAGCATTTTGAAGCTTTTGCAAGCCTTAATTATCCAGAATTAGTGGAGTCTGGTGTGCATTTAAAAGTAAATTACGATCAATTATTCAAGCCAAATACAAGAAAACCCTTAATAGTTCACAAGAATTTAGACCAAAACATTGCAATTATAAAACTTTTCCCAGGTATATCAAATACCATATTAGAAAGTATTTTAAATACAAAAGGTCTTAAAGGTATTATTCTTGAAACTTATGGAGCTGGAAATTGTACTACAGAAAATTGGTTTATCGATATCTTAAAAGAAGCCATTAAAAAGGGTATTCATATTGTTAATATTACTCAATGTTCTGGAGGAAGTGTGTCGATGGGACAGTACGAAACGAGTTCTAAACTTAAAAAAATAGGAGTTATTTCAGGAAAAAATAGCACAACAGAGGCTGCAGTAAGCAAATTAATGTATTTATTAGGTCAAAATATTTCTACTAACCTATTCAAAACCATATATGAAACATCACTTAGAGGAGAAATGAACTAAAATTAACGCTTAAAATTTTAACAATCCTCTTTTTTTTTGTTATTTGCCGCCTCGTAATTGAACAATAATTTAGAGAGGTGGCCGAGTGGTCGAAGGCGCACGCTTGGAAAGCGTGTAAACGGAAACGTTTCGAGGGTTCGAATCCCTTCCTCTCTGCAGAAGAAATTTATTGATTATAAGAAAGTATTAAATCTTATTAACAATTTTTGAGTTGAAAAGCTCGCTAAGATTTAACCTACATACTTAATTATAATTAATGTTATTGTAAAAATGTTTACTGTTGTATTTTGATTTTAAAACTAGTGATTTGTGATATTCATTGCATTTTAACTGTTTTAATAACTTGATAAACAGGTTTCGAGTTTTAAAATGCATAATGGAACAGTTTTTGTTAATTATAAATTTATCCTCGAAACGTTACCATTTGAACTATTCATTTCTTCTGTTAAAATAGTGAGTATATAAAGGTTTGTAACTGTGCGTTATTACTTTTTCTCATTGTTATTTGTATTTTTTAATTACAATTTTTTATATCTTTAACGCTTTAACTAATAAAAATTAAGATCAACAAAATGAAAAGATTATTTTCTATCCTAGCCATAGCTTGCATTATGGTATTTGGAACAGCTAATGCAACTACAAGTGCTACAACAATTGCAACAACTGTAGTAACAGCAACACAAGATGATAATTCGGCAGATACTGCAGAAGAATCTCTTGGATTTCACCAAGAATTAAAGAAACGTTTCATTGAAGGTGGACCAGGGTTTATGGGAATCGTATTATTATGTTTAATTCTAGGTTTAGCAATTGCTATAGAGAGAATTATCTTTTTAAACCTTTCTACAACCAATTCAAAAAAATTAACTCAAGAAGTAGAAGATGCACTTCAATCTGGTGGTGTAGAAGCGGCAAAAGAAGTATGTCGTAATACTAAAGGGCCTGTAGCGTCTATTTTCTATCAAGGTTTAGACCGTGTAGACGAAGGTCTAGATTCTGCAGAGAAAGCAGTAGTTGCTTACGGTGGAGTTCAAATGGGACAATTAGAGAAAAATGTATCTTGGATTTCATTATTTATCGCTCTAGCACCAATGCTTGGTTTCATGGGTACGGTAATTGGTATGATTCAAGCCTTTGATAAAATTGAAGCAGCTGGTGGTATGGATGCAACCTTAGTAGCAGGTGGTATTAAAGTCGCACTTTTAACAACTGTATTTGGTTTAGTAGTCGCA